>NZ_CAJMYY010000012.1:0-253408 GCF_905220185.1 Paraburkholderia sp. J11-2
GCGACTCGCCGATGAAGAACATCAACGAGATCAAGGACAAGGTGATGAGCGTGGGCCTGATCGGCAGCGGCACCGCGCAGTCGGCAACGACGCTCTACCGCCTCATGTTCGGCCAGCCCATTCCCGATCAGAACGCGAAGCACCTGAGCAACGAAGACGCGCTTGCCGCGCTCATCGTCAAGAAGATCGATGTGGCGATCATCGTCGCCGGTCAACCCGCCAAACTCTTTACCGACATGAATCCCGAACTGCTGCAGCAGATCCGCTTCCTGCGCGTCGATCCAAACGCGCCGGAAACGGCGCGCGCGAAGCAAACCTACTATCCGGCGACCATTCACGTGTCGAGCTACCCGAACTGGCTGAAGGAGGACGTGCCGACCTGGACAGTCAAGGCCTTTCTCGTCACCTACGACTACAACCTGCGCGATACGGTCGGCAACCTGAAGCGCTTCGCCGATTCGCTCTGCGCAAACTTCGACAACCTGCAGGAACACGGCCATCCGAAGTGGAAGCAGGTGAAGCTTGAACTACCGGGCCTCGGCAAAGGCTGGCAATACTATCAGCCTGTCGAGCGGCGACTGAAGTCGTGTTTCGCGCATCGTGCCGCGGTGCAGGCGGCCGCGCCGCCGCGTGCCGCCACCACGCAACAAGTCAATGCGCGGCCATGCTCGGACCAGGAGCGCATGCTGCTGCTTTGCAAGTAATGACACGGAATCGACATGAGGCGGAACGCTTACGCGGAACCGCGCGACGACCTAAGCGCTTAGCCGATGAACGAACTATACGCCCGGCATAAGCGCATCCATATCGGCCAACTGCCGGCTAAAGTGCTTGCCAGCCTCGCCGCACGCATAGTCGCGATCGTCTGCGTCCCGACAAATGGCAGGCTTGTTCCGCCACTCAACGCAGCTCCGCTCACGGATGCGATAGAAATAACGGCGCACTAACCACGAAATCGCCGCGCATTTCGCTTGCCTCGCGGCTTACGTCGCCACGCATCGCTTTCCTGAGGTACATATCCCGATCGAATGTGGCCCCTGCTATTCAGGGCGCCGCCAGCAAGGGCGAGCGGGTACGCAAGAAGGTGAGCTTTGTGCTCCGGCGAACGGTGGTCCCCGCGGAGTTTGCCTAACATGCGTCAACTGTCATTCCTTTATCCGGCGACCACGCGTCATAAGCCTCTCGATGCCCGCATTCTGAGGCCCTCGTGACCGCTTTCATCGCAATGGACTGGAAAGGCGGCGTCGTGCGTGGTGAGGCGCGCGGTTCCCGGGCCGAGTACACGCTTGTCATCCGCGCGCTGCCCGGTGCGGCGTTCAAGAGGAGTACGCTATGAGCAGCACCGCTGCTAGCATGTCACTCAGCCGCACGCGGCTCGTGTTCTGGTACGCGACATTCGCCGCCATGTCTATCGGCGCCAATCTCGGCAGTCAAAGCCTCGCCTTTCACCTGTACCAAGGCCCGTTTTCGGTGCCACTTTCGGTGTGCGTAGGCACAGGTGTTGGCCTTATCGTCAAATATCTGCTCGATAAAGCCTGGATATTCCGCTACGAACACCAGAGTGTTGCACACGGCGTGCGCACATTCTCGATGTACGTTGCCATGGGGCTCGGCACCACGCTCCTTTTCTGGTCCGTGGAATTCGCCGCGAACGCGCTCTTTCATGGCGAAGCCGGACGGCTTGCCGGCGGCGCACTCGGTCTGGTGATCGGATATTTCACGAAATACCAGTTGGATAAACGCTATACGTTTGCTTGAGTTAGCTTGCTGAAGCATAGAACCTGCAGGCCGTCCATCGCTTCGATCGCGCACAGGATCGCGGACCGCGCATGTGCCGCCGGGACCGCGCCCCGTTCGCGTGCTAGCGAACGACCCATTCGTTTCCGCCCTGGTACAGTTCAAGACACCCGCACGTCGAGCGGTGTTTCGTACGGTCTTGCGGCGTGCGCTGGCGTACAGACCTAGGCACAACCGTGCTCTACGGTTGACCACTGAATCCGGCAGAGTGCATGTGCGGCCATCCGAAAAGCCTAAGGGCACTGCTCGCGTTTTCGCTCTATGGGCTGCGACGTAGTGGATTCCACGCGTTTCCCCAACGAATGCACGATCGTCTTCCCGATCAAAATCTGCGCGAGTTGCACGGCGACTGATTCGGAAATTCGCAAATGGGGCTCACGTTCAGCGATTGGCCCGCCGCAAGATTTGCAGGTCATTAACGGAGATGGGGGCGTACTTGAAGGTAGACATAGCGAGCGTTACAGACGACAAGGCATGGCCCCTTTGGAGCTTATCTGCCGCCACTTGTTTCTTATTGGTTCTCGCGTTCAGCGGAACAAGCGGCTCGTTTTTCTGGGACTACCATGTCTATCAGAAAGGCTTGAGCTGCTACTCGCAGGGACCGGACCCCTACCTGTGCGCATCGGGCGACTTTCCGTTTGTCTACCCGCCCATCTTTCTCAAGGTATTTTCCGTATTCGATTTCCGCGCGGCATTTGCTTTCCTGGTTCTAGCCGCCGCCGCAAGCATCGTTTGCGTGAGCCTTAGTCTCAAGTCATTTATCCCCTATCATCGTCTGGCTCCTTGCCTGGTTCTTGGCTTCCTGATTGGCGGATCCGGTTTTGCTTCGATCCAGACGGGCAACATTAGCGTCTTCGCGCACCTCCTTCTCGTTTCTCTATCGTACTTTCTATACACGAGACGATCGGGCTACACGTTGACGGCACACGCGATCGCAATCATTTTGTTTTCTGCCATAAAGCCCTACTTCCTTGCCTATGCTTTGCTCTATCTTTTTCTGCCCCTCCGCAGTTTGGCCGCGTTCGCCGGGGTGATGCTGTCGGTTGCCGGGATCTACATAGCGCAGCCTGCCCTTTACCCGCAACTGTGGGCGGGATTCCAGGGCGCAATCTACAATCAGATCGTCCAACATGGGGACGCCGGGTTGACGATTTTTGGCGTGTTTTCCAGATTTGGGATGGGAAAATTCGGCTTCATTCTCCATCTTTTCCTGATGCTTCTCGTTGTACTGATTTCGGCAACTCTTCGGTACAGGCATGGGCAACGCTCTATACAGATCAGATCCGCGAGCGAGTTGTTTTATTTCCTCGCCATCCTCATTCTGCTCAACCCGCGGTTGATGTCGTATGACTTCAGCGTTTTTTCAGTCTGCCTCTATTTGTCCATGATCCTCTCGTCGCGAGGTGATGGCTGGGTCGGGCCTTTTTTAAAGCTTTTCCCTTTTGCGACCATCCTGCCTCTATGTCTCGAAGGATTATTCGATATTCGAGTGCATTCTTTGACCTACTACTTCCTCGCAACCTATGTTCTTCTGGTTGCGGCACTGGCCTGCCATTGGCCCTTGCGTGCCTCATGGTCGAAAGCACCTGCCAGCATCGCTCGAGAGAGGTAACTTCGCACCGGCACGAACTACGCCGCGCCCGAATCAATGCCCAGATCCAACCGCAGGCCGATGTCCCCGTGAATTCGAACACGATGGGCTGCTGCTAATTTTCGTGAAAGTAGAAGCAGCACCAAGCCATTTAAAGCGACTCTTCCAAAGCGCCGCGCTTTGTTAATATTGCCTGGCGTACCCACTTGCTAACGCCTTCGGTGTGTTGCATGGCAGGCTTCTCGATCAATCGAGACGTCGTATAGCAGACAAGAATTAAGACGGGAGTGGCCAGCAGGATCGTAAGCCAGTGCTCCAGAGGGGTGAACGCTCTCGCGTCCAGCTTTCCTATGACAACATTGAAGAGCGCAAACAGTATGAATCCGTGCAGGAGATAGATGCTGTAAGCGAGTTCTCCTAGCATACGGGATAGCTGACTGGTTAGTGTGCCGAACAAGGTCGCGCCGCCCGCAATCACGGCGAAACTCAGCGAAAGAAGCGCTAACGGGATTCGGGCATACGTCGTTGGAAACAAGGTGATCGCGGCGATGATCGCAGCGATTGCAATCAACGAGACAAATCTCTTTTGTGAAAGGTTGCGGAACCAGGCTTGACGACAGAAAAGTGCCGCAATGATCCCCCCAAGAAACGGCGTCATGAATCTTGACTCTGCATGAAAATGAACCAGATCCAGTACCCCGGCAAATCCGATGATCAATACTGAAAACGACGGAATAGCTCCGATCACGACTGCCAGCAACGGAAGGCAAAGATAGAATCCCCATTCATAGGCGAGCGTCCACGGCACACCCGATAAAATGAGCTTCGTGTCCTGTACGCCGTTTAAATCCGGCTCACCAAAACTGGAAAATCCTACCCATCTCAACGCATTGGCCGCCAGCGTCAAAGGAGATTGCGCTAGCGTGAAACGTGACATGAATGCGACGAAGACGAAAAGGAGCAGCATGGCGAACAGATACAACGGTGTCAGCCGCAGAACTCGTGAGACGTAAAGCTTGACCCAGTCAACGCCTCTTTCCTTGTCATTGATTATTTTTGTCGAGAACAAAAAACCGGTAATCATGAAAAACAGGGACACGCTTGCTCGCCCGATATTTGCCATGAAATTTGACGGGGGGGAGTCAAACTGAGAGGTTCTGATGTAAAAGTACCAAATGCAGGAATGGTGCAGAAAAACAAAAAACGCCAGGTACCCTCTCAATCCGTCAATCGTCGCAAAGCGTCCTGCGGCGTTGGGGGCACCGAATCGCCAGATCAAAACCCTGGCAGTGGCGAGTGCAAGGAGCACCGCGGCAAACACCGGGAAGGGACTAGTAGGGCTTATCATTTATTCGACCTCTTAGCAGAACCAGCGCTGTGTTAGCAGCCGAATCTTACCGAGCCTTACCGCGCAGAGGTCGGGTGAGTTGTCTTGAAGTGTTGCCGAACGCTCATTGAGTCTCAGTCGCATTCAAAGGGCGCGCATGACAGCCGTAGGCGGACGAAATACAGACGACTGCGTTTGTATTTGCGAGATTGCGTTAAGTGGGGCGCGCGAGCCGCGTGTGGATAGACGACGCGTGGAAGGAACTGCGCCAAAATGCGCATGATGTTTGGCCGCCTGGAGAGGTCCATTGACGATGGCAGGCGACCCGTGGATGCTGACCGAGACGGTCGGACACGACCTTGCGTTGTTTAACAGACTTCCCTAACAAGCGCTGCGCTAAATCCGCACAGGGGGGAAGTCGGCAGCACCCAGGTTCTCGATCTCGATGTAGGACGGAAGTTCGTTCGCGGTACGCGAGTACAAACCCGCCGCCGTTTGGGAGAATCCAAGCCGTCGGAAATAGTCATGGCAGGTCGCATTCCTTCCGGTATCGACCAACTCGGCGCAAACTTCAGCGCCCGCCTTCAGCGCCAACCGCGTCGCAATCGCCCCCACGACCAGTTCCGCACCTAGCCCAAACACGCGGCACGACAGCACGACCTGGACGATCTTCTCGCCTTTGATCAGGCAAACGGAGATGATGCCGTTGTCAATCAATTTGTCGCGCAGAGAGGAGACCACACAATACCCGCCGTGGTTTATGAACGCCTCAAACTCCGAGCGCTCCCATCTTTTCCCGGTCGTGTTGAACTGATTCGTCTTGTTGATGAGTTCGAATGCCCGATCAAAGTATCTGGATTGCGGCGTCTTGATCAGAAAGAATGACTGGCGAAGCTGCAACGAAGCCAACCACTCTTCGCGCGAAACACCATCATTGGCGTCGGCGCTGGCCTCGCGCTGCGAGATTGCGCGCACGAGTTCGGTACGACGCGATGACTCTTCGGTGACGATAGGGACCTGCGTTTCGGCCGATCGCAGAATGATTCGCCGCCAGTCGTAATGATTGCCGCCAAGGCAACGAATGGCGGGGATCGCCGCCTTCACCTCCGACAACTCACGGTCGTTGTCGTCGATAAAGACACAGTTGCCCGGAAGCAGATTGACCTCCTTAATGATCTCAAGGATGTTCTGCGACTTGGGCCTCCAGTTGATACGCACGCACGCGAAGTCGTCCATGGTAATGGCGCCGCGCCAGATGGCGTTGAACCGTTCAACGGTGGGCGCTTCCTCATTCTTGCTGCAAATCGCCAGCAATCCGCCGCGCTTTTTGAAGAACAGCAAGGCTTCAGCCAGACCGATCGGCCAGCCTTCGATGCGTTGCTCCAGGCTCACGTTCTCGCCTTCCGCTGCCACGCCGCGCCACATGGTGTCATCGAGATCGACGATAATGAGCTTCACTGGGTCTTGCTGCTCGATGACCTTGACGATTGCCTCAATCCGCGACAGAAACGCGAGGGTAAATTCGCGAGACGCGACCTCATAGGTGAGGATATTTCCAATTGCTTTGGGCGCAATCAGTCGATTCGCGTCCAGCTTGAAGTCCCAATCGTTGATGAACGAGGCATGTGAACTGCTCAACAGGACATCGTCCTGCAGGTGCCGGCGGCCGATGAAATTCAATATTTCATTGGCGTCGAGAAAATAGCAGTTATTTGTCTTCCGCAGAGCGTCGGACAAAAGCCGGTTGATCTCGCGCACCAGATTTCCAGGCGACGTCATACCGAATGGATCGATGAGATCGCCGTCGTAATTGAAGCTCGGCTCGAAAAACGACATGAAGATTATCGGAGCCGACGTGATCTGCGCGGCGACCTGCGCCACCTTTTGGGCGATATATTCCCCTGTCCTCTCCAGAAAGACGCGAGCTTCGTCGTCTGAACGCAGACGCGCAAAAACCATGTCCACCACCGGTTCAGGCGTTTGTGTCACTTCGCCGAGAATGTGACGGAGCGTGAGATTCACGACGACGACATCGTCGCTTGGCGCGGCATCCGGGACAGGGGCGTGGCGTCTCGAGCCCATCAATATGTGCCGGATGTTGTGCCCGGAGTTCGCGCTTCGCTTGACGAGCATCTCCACAGAACACGTGCCCAGCAGCAAGATATTGAGCTTGCGCGAATGGATCGCAAGCGACGTCGGCGGCAGCGGTAAATTGACCTGTTTATCGGCGACGGACGAGTAGAACAAATCGCGGACAAATTGACGCATTTAGGACCTCGAAGTCGAAACGTACTCCACACGCAGCCGGTATCGGCTTTGAGATTAAAGCAGAGCGCCGATGCACCATCTGTGCGCCGACAGACACAACCCGAACCGGGTGCGGCGCTGCGGGATCCTCGCAGCGGCATGCGGGACGTTTATAAACGTCCTCGACCCAGCGGGGGCCGATCGCAGAGACGGAAAAAGGGGAAGAACGAGTGGTTACCGAGAGCCTCGAATTTCAGAGGCGCTGACTGGCGGGGATGAAACTGGATGTACAAGATTGCCGTGGCGCCGGCTATGACTTTTATTTTTCAGGGCAGATGCAACTCAGGTCGAATAATCCTCAGTCTGGATTATCCGCATCAACTGCTTGATTAAGTTTACACCTCCCCACCCAATAACCAGCCTCGCAAACAGCGACGCCCAATCCTTGCTGGGAATCTCTATCTCTCTCAACAAAACTCGCTCGACAATGGCAAGTCTCAAGGTGATACTCATTTTCTTGTAAATCAATACATTAAATATAAATGACGAGATATGTCCCTTTGACATCAGCTTTTCGTATTTCTCAAAGAACACGAGACTGGGTTCGCAACTGACCGCCTTCGATATTCTTGCGGGACTCTCGCTCAAGGAATACTCGACCAGCGCATCGTGCAAATAAACGAATGCACATCCGGCCATTTCCGCTCGAATGGCAAAATCCCAATCCTGATGACGGCGCAATGCCCCGTCGAAACTGATCAGCGGGTACTGATGACGCCACATCATGATCGATGACGTCTGGATATAGCCCCCCTCCAGCAGGATGAAGTCGAGCATCGGCCGGCCATCGTAGGGAGAGCGGTTGCCCAGGATGCGCCGGCCTGCGTCCGTTAGCACGACGTTGCTGAACAGCACCTTCGCCTCGTTCCCGGCGGGCTTGGGGCCAAAAGCCGCCACGCAGCGCTCGAGCTTGTCCGGAAGCCAACGGTCGTCAGCGTCCAGAAAAGCGATCAGATCGCCGGTGGCCTCTTCAATGCCCCGGTTTCGACACCACGCCGCGCCATGGTTCTCGCTTTCGCGAATCAGTCTCAAGACAATGTTGTTTCCGCAACGACTCGGCAAGTCGAACTGCAGACCGGACGCGTCGTCTACGACGATAATTTCCTGCGGGGCAACGGTTTGACTGGATATCGATTCTATTGCTACCCACAGCAAATCAATGCTGTTGTAGTGTGGAATGATCACACTTACGTTGTAGACATTGTCAAAATCACACCGCATCCCGCACCTCGATTCTGAATTTCGACAACTTCCTCGTGCAAAGAGTAAAACTATCTGTCTTGATCTGATAGCGCGTCAATCACACATATTCTTACCGTTCCTTACCGAGCACTTATCCATCCCTTTCCGATCCGCGATTAACCTTACACAAACATTAAACATACTTTCTAATTGCATTCGAATACAGTTGAAAAACCTTCTCCCAATGGTTTTCAGACCAGTCTTCTCGAAGGCCATAGCGCTGAATCAAATCAATAGCGAACGCAACCCGCGGGCGTTCTGGAAGCCAAAGCCATAGATGATCCGTCCGGCACCGCATCGAGTCGCAAAGGACCCTGCAGCCCAGCTACGTTCGGAGAGCCTCACAGGTCTTATGCCGGCGCCATATTTCGACAATTGCCGCGACGGCTTGTCGGCGAACGTTGCCATACGCTTGAGCGTGTCCTGAAACAGCACGCTGCGATACCTGGCACGTCGCAATACGCCTTCGTTGCCGCTATGTACTGGCGCTAGCGCAAAACACGCACGCACGCCGTGCAGCGTAATTGCATCACGCTCTGACAGATCGTAGGACGTGTCCCTGGTATCGTTCCGTGGGTTGCCCAACAAATCCACGAGAGTTGTATGTGTACATTCACTCGTGCGTCAGCCGCTCCTCGGCCAGGCGGCAATGCAACCGGCGTGCATGGTTCGCAATGCGTAACTCAAACGGATAGCGCGTCGCCCTATGTCGCACCTCATCGAGTCGACATTTCCCACTGCAATTCGAATCAGGCTATCCATGTCCACGCCGCCACTCACGCCGCCAACCATGCAGGAAGTCCATGTCTGGCAATGGGACCTCGATGCCTGCGGTGGCGAATTTGACCGGCACCGGGAAATGCTATCCATGCAAGAGCACGAGCGCGCCGGCAACTTTCGCTTCGAGCTGCATCGCCGCCGCTACGTGACCGGCAGGGGAAAACTCAGACAGATCCTCGGCCGCTATCTCGCGCTCCCCCCACAGGCGGTCGCACTCGAATATGGTTCGGAAGGCAAACCATTTTGCACGAACCAACCCGTTGGATGGAGGATCTGCTTCAACCTGAGCCACAGCGAGAATACGGCGGCGCTCGCCGTTTCGGGCGGTTTCGAGGTAGGTATTGACGTAGAACAGATACGCCCGATCGAGGAAAGCATGCCGCTCCAGGTGTTCTCCTCACGGGAGCGTGAACAATTCGACGCGCTCCCGCCATCAGAACAGCAAACGGTCTTCTTTGAAACCTGGGCGCGCAAGGAGGCCGGCCTGAAAGCGCTCGGCACAGGCTTCATCCTGCCGCCCGAGCATTTTGAGTTCGATCTTTCCGATCATGGCGACACCATGCCCCGCTTCGTCGGGGGTGCGGCGGACGAAGCTTCGCATTGGCGCGTTCGCGCGCTGTCACCCGGTCCGGCCTGCGCGGGAGCGGTAGCGGCGCGCCAAACTGGCTGGTCGGTCATCCAAATGAACTGACCCGACAAGGGCTCGGACGAACTCCTCTCGTCCCGCCCAGCGGTTCGATCGAGTTGTTGCCACGCACAACGCCGCACACGAATTGCCAGTCCTCGCCTCGATGCAACACGCACTCGGCCAATGCCGCGATCGTCGCCAAACCCACCCGCACGGCGGCAGGCGGGGCGCAAGCCTGCGCGCCGACGCACCCGTGCCACCCCGCTGCAATGTGTTGCTGCAGCACATCGTGTGTGCGACGGCGAACGGATAGGTATCCCGCGGAAGATTAACTTCCTCCTACAGCAAATTTCAAAGTTGGGACACAAGCCAGGTGCGCAAAGCCACCTGCCGCTTGCGCTTCCCGTGACCGGACGCCGTTCTGCGCAAGCGCCGCGAATCCTTCGCCAAGCCTGCTCAGCACCGGACCTTCGTCAAAATTGTGGGGGAGTAGCAAATGTCACACAGAGATGGACTTTCAGGCGTTTTGCCGGGCGGGACCGATCATGTGCCTGGCGTGGCAGCGCGCTTCGATGCCATATGTGCCGGGTTCGGCAATCATCTTGCTGTGATTGACGCCACGGGCGAGGAACAGTATGCCGCCCTTGGCGAACGTTCGGCGCGGCTCGCCACCGTCCTGCACGAAATGGGACTGGAGCCGGGCGATCGCTGCGCGATCATGGTTTCGCGCAGCCGCGACACGCTGGCTTTGATGCTGGCGATCCTGCGTCTGGGCGCCGTCTACGTGCCGCTGGACCGCGCCTACCCCAAGGCGCAGCTCGACTTCATCGTTTCCGATTGCTCGCCCAAGCTCATCATCGCCGAGGCGGCAGCGCTCGCCAGCGTTGGCGAGCTGAACGGCGTCACGGCCGATCTCGAGCATGTCGTGGCGGCTGCGGAGGCCGCGCAGCCCGCTGCGCTCCATGCCTGCAATCGTGACGACGCTGCCTACGTGATGTACACCTCCGGCTCGACCGGCAAGCCCAAGGGCGTGATCGTGCCGCACCGCGCGATTCTGCGCCTCGTGCAGGGCCAGACGTTCACCGAGCTTTCGCCGGACACGCGCTTCCTCAACCTCGCGCCGCTCGCCTTCGATGCGAGCACGCTCGAGATCTGGGGACCGCTCCTGAACGGCGGCTGCGCCGCCATCATCAACGAGGTCCAGCCCTCTCTCGACACGATCGCGTCCGAGATAGCGCGACTCGGCGCTACCAGCGCCTGGTTCACGGCTGGCCTCTTCAATGCGCTCGCCGACTATCGGCTGGAAGCCTTTCTTCCGCTCAAGGAGGCGCTGACGGGCGGGGACGTGCTGTCCCCCGTCCATGTACGCAAGGTCATGGAGGCCCACCCGGGTCTGCAGATCATCAACGGGTACGGCCCGACCGAGAACACGACCTTTACCTGCTGCTACCGCATTGCGCGCGACGGCGAGTCGCTCGCGCATGGCGAGGCCATTCCCATCGGCTACGCCATCGCGGGCACGAGCGCCTACATCGTGGACGACAAGCTCGCGCCGGTTGCCGATGGAGAAGTCGGCGAGCTGGTCGCGGGCGGTGACGGTGTCGCGCTCGGCTATCTCAACCGCCCCGAACTGACGGCCGAGAAGTTCGTCGACGACGTTTTCGCCCCTGGCGCCAGACTCTACCGCACCGGCGACCTCGTGCGCCGCCGCCCGGACGGGGCCATCGAATTTCTCGGCCGCAACGACCGGCAGATCAAGATTGCAGGCAAACGCATCGAACTCGACGAAATCGAACATGCGTTGCGCGTGGCGCCCGGCGTCGCAGACGCGGCCGTGGCGGCATTCGAAGGACGCAACGGCAAGGCCATCGCGGGCTTCGTGAAGGCCGACGCCGCCGACGCCGCAGGTCTTCTGAACGCAATCCGCGCGTATCTCAAGTCCGCCCTGCCCGATTACATGATGCCGGCGGAGCTGCGCGTGCTGCCGGATTTCCCGCTGACGCCCAACGGCAAGATCAACCGCAAAGCGCTGCTTGCGACTATCGATACGCAATCCGAATCATCGGCGCAGCCCTCTCCGGTGGACGACGACGTTGCCGACAAGCTCGCGTCCGTATTCGAAGGCCTCCTCGGCAAGCCCGTCGATCGGCGCTCGAACTTCTTTGATCTCGGCTTGCGTTCGCTCGATATGATGCGCGCGCACGCCATCATCGCGCGAGACGTGGCGGCCAAGGTCGCGCTGGTGGACCTCTTCCGCCATCCCAATGTCGAGGCACTGGCTTCGCATCTGCGCTCGACGCTCCCGCTCGAGAACACAGCGCCAATCCGTCAACGCCGCGGCGCGCAAAGCGGCGCCATCGCCGTCGTCGGCATGTCCGGACGGTTTCCGGGCGCACGCAATGTCTCCGAACTTTGGGCCAACATTCTCGCGGGACGCGACTGCATCACGCATTTCGACGTGGCGGAACTCGAAGACAGCTTCGACGACGGCTTGCGCCGCGATAAGAGCTACGTCAAGGCACGTCCGATACTCACGGATGTCGACCACTTCGATGCGGGCTTCTTTGGCATGCTGGCGCGCGAGTCGGCGCTGACCGACCCGCAGCAGCGGCTCTTCCTCCAGATTGCGTGGGAAGCGTTCGAAGATGCCGGCTACGACCCGGCGACGATCGCCGGCGCGGTCGGCGTGTTCGCCGGCACGTCGATGAACACCTACTTCCTCAAGCACATCCTGTCCGATCGCGGGGTCATCGACGAATTCACGAGCCAGTTCCAGATCGGCGAGTATCAAAAGCTCGTTGGGGCCGGTGATTTCGTCGCCACCCGCACCGCGTACAAGCTCGGGCTCACGGGACCGGCCGTCTCCGTGCAGACGGCATGCTCCACTTCGCTCACCGCGATCAGCCTCGCCGTCGAGAACCTTCGCGCCGGTCGCTGCGACATGGCGCTGGCCGGTGGCGTCTCGATCACGTTCCCGCAAAAGCGCGGCTATTTCTATGAAGAAGGCGGCATGGGCGCGCCCGACGGCGTGTGCCGCCCGTTCGATGCCGACGCAAAGGGCACGGTGTTCGGCAGCGGTGCGGGCGTCGTCTTGCTCAAACGGCTCGAAGACGCCATCGCCGACGACGATTCGATCTACGCCGTGATCCGCGGCGTGGGCATCAACAACGACGGTTCCGACAAGGTCGGCTTCACCGCGCCGAGCGTCGACGCCCAGGCACGCGCCGTCGCCATCGCGCACGCTGAGGCTGGCATCGATCCGGCCTCGATCGGCTATGTCGAGGCCCATGGCACGGCAACGCCGCTCGGCGATCCGATTGAATTCGCGGGCCTCGTGCAGGCCTTCCGGCTCGGTGGCGCAGAAGGCGGCCAGTTCTGCGCGCTCGGCTCGGCGAAGGCCAATGTCGGGCACCTCGACGCGGCCGCGGGCGTGACGGGTTTCATCGCCGCGTCGCTCGCGCTGCGCAACCGCACGTTGCCGCCGCTCACGCATTTCCGCTCGCCCAATCCCGGCATCGACCTCACTAACAGCCCGTTCTACTTCAACGTGGCGGCACGTCCCTGGACTGACGGCGCCGCGCCGCGCCGCGCCGGTGTGAGTTCCCTCGGCGTCGGCGGGACGAACGTCCATGTGGTGCTCGAGGAGGCGCCTTGCCGCGACGCCTCGGGCGAGCAAAGCGAAGGACTCCAGATCCTGCCGCTATCGGCCCGCAGCACGGCGGCGCTCGAACGCGCGAAGGCGAATCTCGCCACGCATCTCGCGAGCCATCCGGAAATCGCACTGGCCGACGTGGCCGCGACGCTGCAAACGGGACGCCGCGATTTCGCGCACCGCGCCGTCGTCGTCGCCGAGAGCGTGGAACAGGCCCAGGCCAAGCTCCAGAAAGGCGCAATCGAAGCACAGGCGCCCCAGGCCGCGCCTGCGGTCGTCTTCATGTTTCCCGGCCAGGGCGCGCAGTATCCGGGCATGGGAGCCGCGCTCTATCGCGCCGAGCCGGTCTATCGCGAGTGGATCGACAAGGGCGCCGAGGCGCTGGCGCCGCATCTCGGGCTGGACATCCGCACGCTGCTGCTGAGCGAGGCGCCGGAGGGCGACGACACCCCGCACCCCATCCGCTCGACGATCTATGCGCAGCCCGCGCTTTTCCTCGTCGAATATGCGCTGGCGCAGTTGTGGATGTCGCGCGGCATCAAGCCGGCGGCCATGATCGGCCATAGCGTGGGCGAACTGGTCGCCGCTTGCGTGGCCGAGGCGATCGCGTTCGAGGATGCGCTGTGCCTCATCGCACAGCGCGGCGCGCTCATGCAGTCGGCCGAACCGGGCGCGATGCTGGTCGTGCGCCTGGCGGAGGCGGAACTCAGCCCCATGTTGCCCGGCGACGTCGATCTCGCCGCGCTCAATGCGCCGACGCTCAGCGTCGTGGCCGGCCCCTTCGCGGCCATCGAGGCATTCGAGACCACGCTCAAGGCACGCGATATCGAGCATCGACGTTTGCACACGTCGCACGCGTTCCACTCGCGCATGATGTCCGGCGTCGTCGACGATCTGGCCAAGGTAGCGAACAGCCTAGCTTTCGCGAGGCCCAAGATCCCGTACGTGTCTTCCGTCACCGGGCAATGGGCGTCGATGGATCAGCCGGTGTCGGGACAGTACTGGGCGAGCCACTGCCGCAATGTCGTGCGCTTTAGCGACGCGCTCGCCACGGTCACGGCAGAGGGCAAGCCTCTTCTGCTTGAAATCGGTCCCGGCCGCACGCTCTCGACCTTCGTCCTGCAGGGCTTGCCCAAGGACCGGCATCAGGGCGCGATTGCCTCGCTGCCCGACTTCGCGACACGCGAGCGCGAGCTTGCCGTGCTCGCCGAGGCGACCGGGCGCCTGTGGCTGAACGGCGTCAAGCCGAGCTGGAAGGCGCTGCGGGCTGAAACAGGCCGCCGCGTTTCGCTACCGACTTATCCCTTCGAGCCGGAACGGCACTGGATTGACGCCCCGGCAACCGCCTCTTCACGTCAGCCAACGACCGTTGCCCCGGCGATTGCCGCGCAAGCCTCGTCCGAAGCCCTAAACGATATTCCTCAGACCGCCATGACCCAGACCGTCCAAATCGACCGCAAACCGCGTCTCATTGCCGAACTCGCGTCACTGCTTGCCGAGATGTCCGGCGAAGCACCGGATACGTCCAACCCGGACGTGACCTTCTGGGATCTCGGTTACGACTCGCTGTTCATGGGGCAGGTCTCCCGGCAACTGCGCCGCCGCTACGACGTCACGATCAGCTTCCGGCAGATCATGAGCGACTATCCGACGCTGCCCGCCCTCGCGCAGTTCCTCGATGGCGCGATGCCGCCTGACCCGGAAGTGCCTGCCGAGGCCGCTCCCGCGCCTGCGCCGGTCGCTGTCGCCGCTCAAGCGGCCGCCGCGCCTGCCGCCGTTGCGGCAGTGCAGGTCAGCGCGCCCGTCGCAGTGCAAGCGCTTGTTGCGCCGGCCACGGGCGACCTCCAGTCGGTGATCCGCGACCAGCTCGCCGCCATGCAGTCCGTGATGGCGCGCCAGCTCGAAGTGCTGCAAGGCGCGCCGCTGGCCGTCCAGCAACCCGTAGCGGTGCAGATCTCCGCGCCGGCCGCAGCGCCCACCGTCTCCGCCCCGGCCGTGGCAGCCGCAGCGCCCGCGCGCGCCGCCGCCGGTCCCGAAATCAAGTTCGAGGAAAATCGCCCGTCGCGCTTTACCGCCTACAAGCCGGGCGCCTCGCACTCGGCCCAGATGACCGACGCCCAGAAGGCGTTCATCACCGATCTCGCGGCGCGCTACTCGGCCAAAACGGCCACCTCCAAGGCGCGTACGCAGTCCTACCGGGCGGTGCTTGCCGACCCGCGCACCGCCAGCGGCTTCCGCGAGGAATGGAAGGAGCTTGTCTATCCGATCGTCGCCCAGCGCTCGAAGGGCTCGAAGATCTGGGACGTAGACGGCAATGAATATATCGACGTGGTCAACGGCTACGGCCAGACCGCATTCGGCCACACGCCCGATTTCGTGGTCGCCGCGGTCAACGCGCAACTGGAGGAAGGCTTTGCGATTGGACCGCAGTCGCCGCTTGCAGGCGAAGTCGCCCAGATGTTCTCCGACATGACGGGCCATGAGCGCGTCACGTTCTGCAATACCGGCTCGGAAGCCGTGATGGCGGCGATGCGCCTCGCGCGCACGGTGACCGGCAAGGACAAGGTCGTCTGCTTCGACGGCGACTATCACGGCCAGTTCGACGAAGTGCTGGTGAAGCCCGGCAGCGAAGCGGGCGTGCCGCGCGCGTTCCCGCTCGCCCCGGGAATTCCGCAGACCTCCGTGGGCAACATGGTCGTGCTGCCCTACGCCCGTCCCGAAAGCCTCGAATGGATCAAGGCCAATATCGACGATATCGCAGCGGTGCTGATCGAGCCTGTGCAGTCGCGCCATCCCAACTTGCGTCCGAAGGAGTTCGTGCAGCAGTTGCGCGACGTCACGGCGGCCAATGACTCGGCCCTCATCTTCGACGAGGTCGTGACGGGCTTTCGCGTGCATCCGGCCGGCATGCAGGGCCTGTGGGGCATCCAGGGCGACATGGCGACCTATGGCAAGGTGGTCGGCGGCGGCCTGCCCATCGGCGTGCTGGCGGGCACCACGCAGTACATGGATGCGCTCGACGGCGGTCAGTGGCAATTCGGCGATGCTTCGGTACCCGAAGTTCCGCCTACGTTCTTCGCGGGCACGTTCGTGCGCCACCCCGTGGTGCTCGCCGCCATGAAGGCCGTCCTCCTGCACCTCAAGGAGGCTGGCCCGGCGCTGCAGGAAGGGCTCGGTGCACGCATGGAAGGACTCGTGCAGCGCGTCAACGCGCATCTGGAGAAAGTCGGCATCGCCGCGCGGGCGGAGTCCTTCTCGAGCTGGTTCTATGTGAATCTCGCGGGCGAAGATCGCCTCGGCAGCCTCTTCTATCCGTACATGCGCTACCTCGGCGTGCATATCATGGAAGGCTTCCCTTGCTTCCTGACGACGAGCCATTCGGACGAGGACATCCGCAAGATCGGCGACGCCTTCATCGCGAGCATCGACGCGCTCCAGCGCGTCGGCATTCTCGGCGGCGCGCTGGACGCCGCGGCGCATACGCCGGCCGAACCGCCGCTCACGCAGTCTGCGCTCACCGAGCCCCAGAAGGAAATCTGGATGTCGGCTCAGCAAGGCCACGAAGCCTCGCTCGCGTTCAATGAGTCGTTCACGCTCGAACTCAACGGCAAGCTGAACGAGGCCGCGTTCGAACGCGCCTTCGCCGCGACCGTGGCCCGCCACGATGCGTTGCGCGTCCACTTCTCGCGCGTCGGCGACACGATGTTCGCAGACGCGGCGACGACCGTTGCGCTGGTCCCGATCGACCTTTCCGGCCACGCCGATCCGGCGGGCGAGCTCAAGGCCATCATCGACGCGGAAGCCCGCGAGGTCTTCGACCTCACCCGCGCACCGCTCGCGCGCGCCGCGCTGGTTCGCCTGGAAGCGCAGAAGTGGGCGTTCGTGTTCACGGCACATCACATCGTTTGCGACGGCTGGTCGATCAACATCATCCTGCGCGACCTGGCCGCCCTCTATGCGGCGGAAGTCTGGGGCACGCAGCCGGAACTGGACGAAGTGCAAAGCTTCCTCGCCTTCGCCAAGGAGCAGGACGCGATCGGCGTGGACAAGGAAACGCGCGACTTCTGGATGAACGTCCATCGCGAGCCGGCGCCGCAGCCCGACTTGCCCGGCGATCGCCCGCGCCCCGAACGCAAGAGCTTCAATGGCGCCTCGACGACCCGCCATCTGGGAGCCGACCTTCTCAAGCAGGTCAAGACCGCTTCCTCGAAGCAGGGCTGCTCGCTGTTCGCCACGCTGTTCGGCGCGGCCCAGGTGCTGTTCGGCCGTCTGTCCGGCAATGATGACGTGGTCATCGCCGCACCGATGGCCGGCCAGTCGCAAGCCGGCGAAGCGCTGCTGGTCGGCCACTGCGTCAACTTCCTGCCGCTGCGCGTGAAGTTCGACCGCGAAAAGCCTTTCGCCGCACACATGAAGGCGGTGCGCGATCACCTCTACGATGCTGGCGACCGGCAGAACTACACGTACGGTGCGCTCGTGCGCGATCTCGGCATCAAGCGCGATCTGAACCGGCTGCCGCTGACCGATCTGCAGTTCAATCTGGAAAAGGTCGACGGCGAACTCGACATGGCCGGCGTGACCACGCACTTCACGCCGAACGCCAAGGCGTACAGCAACTTCGATCTGTTCCTGAACGTGATCGAATCGGCACAAGGTCTGCGTCTCGATTGCGACTTCAACACCGACGTCTATGACGAAACGACGATCCAGCGCTGGCTCGGCTACTACGAAACCTTGCTGAGCGCGATCGCACGCGATGCCGAAACGCCGGTCGCCGCGCTGCCGCTGCTCAGCGATGCCGAAATCCACCATCTGCGTGACGAACTGAACGCGTCGCAGCGTGACTACGATCTCTCGCAGACGACCCCGGCGCTGATCGCCGCGCAGGCCTGGCAAGCCCCGGATACGACGGCCGTGTCGGACGAGTCGACGAGCCTGACGTATGGCGAACTCGATGCGCGCGCGAGCCAGATCGCCCGCCGGCTGATGGCCGCGGGAATCGCCTCGGGCGGGCGCGTCGCCATCGCGATGGAGCGCACTGCGACGACCGTCGCCGCGATGATCGGCGTATGGCGCGCCGGCTGCGCCTATGTGCCGCTCGACATGACGATGCCGCCTGCACGTCTGCGCCAGATTCTCGATGGCGCCGACATCGCCGCCATCCTCAGCGATGAAGCCAGCCTCACGTTGCTGGAACCGGGTGCGCATCGCGTGCTGGACGTCGACGCGCTCCTCGCGCAGGACGATGACGAGACGATCGCGCTGCCCGTCGTCACGGACGCGGATTCGGCCTACGTGATCTTCACGTCGGGCTCGACGGGTCAGCCCAAGGGCGTGGAGATCGGCCACCGCGCGCTGAGCAACTTCCTGTTGTCGATGGCGAATGCGCCGGGCTTCTCGGTCAGGGACAGCATCGTCGCGGTGACGACGTTCTCCTTCGATATCTCGGGTCTCGAACTGTTCTTGCCGCTCATCTCCGGCGGCCGCACCTTCATCGCCGGGCACGCAGAAGTGCGCACCGGCTTTGAGCTGGTGACCCGCCTGAGGGAAGAAGCCGCCACCGTTCTCCAGGCGACGCCTTCGCTGTGGCGCATGCTGCTCGAGGCAGGCTTCAAGGCGCCGAAGGGCTTCAAGATCCTGTGCGGCGGCGAGCCGTTGCCGCGCGACCTCGCCGACGAGCTGCTCGCGACCGGCGCTGAGGTCTGGAACCTCTACGGCCCGACCGAAACGACGATCTGGTCTTCGGCCTCGCGTGTCGTTGCGAACGCACCCGTGGTGATCGGCGCGCCGCTCGCCAATACCGACCTGCACGTGCTGACCGACGACCTGCATCTGGCGCCCGAAGGCGTGAGCGGCGACCTGTGGATTGGCGGCGAAGGCCTGGCAAAGGGCTATTTCAACCGCCCTGACCTGACCGATGCCGCGTTCAAACCGGTTGCCATCGAAGGCGCTGCGCCGCGCCGGCTCTACCGTACCGGCGATCTTGCGAAGCGGCTCGCCGATGGCTCGCTCCAGCATCTGGGCCGCCGCGACCAGCAGATCAAGCTGCGCGGCTTCCGCATCGAGATCGAGGAAATCGAGTCCACCTTGCGCAAGGCGCCCGGCGTTGCCGCAGCCGCCGTCGCCCTGCACACGGTGAGTGACAGTGCGCGCCTCGTGGGCTACCTCGTCGGTGCGGGCTCCGACAAACCCGACCAGGGCGCGGTCGCGGCCTATGTCGCCGGTCAGCTGCCGTCCTACATGGTGCCGACGCTGTGGATGACACTCGACGCCCTGCCCCAGACCAGCAACGGCAAGCTCGACCGCAAGGCCCTGCCGGTGCCGACGCCGGACATGGTGGCCACGCCGGTGCGTCAGCCGCACGCTGCGCTCAAGGTCGTGCCGCAAGCGCCGATGCCGGTCGAATCCGCGGCCACCGAACCCGAGGCGAGCGAACCGGCGCAGATCACCGCCGCCGTGGCCGAACCCGTGACGCTGACGCCGACGCAGACCACGATCGCCGCGATCTGGGGCGATGTGCTTGGCCTGCAGCATGTCGGCATCGACCAGAAGTTCTTCAGCCTTGGCGCAGACAGCCTCCAGTTGTTCCGCATCGTCGCGCGGATGAACGAGCGCGGGCTGGGCGTCGATGCTCGCCAGCTCATGAAGAACGTCACGATCGAGCAGTTGGCAGCCAGCCTTGACGGCACGCAGACGGACGAGCCGGTCGAGGCGCCCGCCGTGGCGAGGCCGTCGATCCTCAACTTCAAGCGCAGGATTGCTGAAGGAGCCTGAGCGATGAACGGGATAGCCTTGAATATCGCGCCTGTGCAGGAGGCCGAGGCGGGCCATGCCCTGTTCCCGGCGACCGCCTGCCAGGTACGCTACTGGCACGAGCAGAAGGCGTCGCCGAAGGCCTCCGCGCTCAATATCGCTTTCCGGCTGCAATTGTCGGGACCGCTCACGGCCGCGAGCATCGAACAGGTGCTAGCCGAACTGGTCGCGCGGCACGAGATATTGCGCACCGGCTTTCTGATGACCGGCGCGGGGCTGCGCCAGCAGGTCTGGAGCCGCGCCCCCTTCCGGCTGGAAGTCGTGGATCTGGGCGGTCTGGACGAAAAGGCGGCGCTCGCCGAGGCGCAGCGTGTGGGTGAAGCGCAGGCCCGCACGCCTTTCGAGTTGTCGTCCGCCTCGTTTTTCCGCGCCGTGTGGTTGCCGAGGTCGGGCACGCAAGGCGAATTGCAGCTGACCTTCCATTCGCTCGTGATGGACGGCTGGTCGTTCGCGATCCTCGTGCGCGAACTCGTGGAAGGGCTCGCGGCGTTGCGCGCGGGCCACGATCCCGACCACCCCGACGTCGACCTTCACCACGGCGACTACGCGCTGTGGAAGGGCGAGTTCCTGGCCAGCGCGGCGATCGATCGCGCTCGCGTGCATTGGCGCGAGGAGCTTAAGGGCTTCAGCCGTTTCGATGTGGCGGGCGATCGCCCCCGGCCATCGGAACGGCGCTTCCAGGGCGTCATTCGCTCCATTCTGTTGCCGGACACGCTGAGCGAACACCTGATCGCGGCCGCCAAGGCGCAAGGCGTCACCCTCTTCAGCGTGGCGGCCGCAGCCCTCGCGATGTCACTGCAAAAGGCGACCGGCCAGGCCAAAGTCGCCATGGGCACGCAGATGTCGGTGCGCGATCAGCAGGAACTCGAGGGCGTCGTCGGGCCGCTCATCAACACGGTGATCCTGCGCCTCGACGTGACCGATGGCAGCACCCTTGCCGACGTGACCGCGCAGTGCGGCGGCAAGCTCAGCGACGCCATCGAGCATCTTCACCTGCCGTTCGAAGAGATGATGGAAATGGCGGGCGAAGTGTCCGAAATGAATCGGCCGCCGCTATGCTCCGTCAACTTCGCTCTGCAGCAAAGCTTCGTTGGCATGGGCGACGAGGTGCGCCGCCAGGATTACGCCGCGACGACTTCACCCTCTTTCAACGCGGGCGCGCTCTACGACCTCAACTTCTTCATGGTGCGGCGCCCGGAGGGCTGGCGCATCTCCTGCGAAGGCGACACGGACCTTTACGACATCGAGACGATCGACCGGCATCTCGCCAATTGGCGCGAGGTACTGGAAACGGCAGAAGTCATGCCGCAACGCCCGCTCGCGCCTGCGGCCGGGAGCGAGACAGCGCAAGTTGCGGGCGGTGTGGGCGTGAGCGGTTTTCTCAGCCGCGCCGAGCTGGAGGCGAAAGCGCACAACATCGTGCGATTCAACGAGGATGGTTCGCAAACGCCCATCATCGTACTCAACAACATCGCGGTTCTCTATGAGCTGGCCAAACAGGTCGGTGACGAGCGAACCATTGTCGACGTACCCATGGTGCCGAAGACGCCTCAGCCCAACTTCCCGTTGCGCGCCTTCGAGGATCTCGCCGCGGACGCCGTGCGGCTCATCCGGCTGATCCAGCCGCATGGCCCCTATATCCTCATGGGCTACTGCGTGCTGGGCGCGATGGCGCTGGAAGCGGCCCACCAGCTGCGCCGCGAGGGCGAAACGGTGGAACTCGTCGTGCTCACCGATTCCTGGTGCCCGGGTTACCGGGAGACGATGCCCTGGTACGATCGCCTGTTGCGCAAGTTCCAGGTGCGCATGGACGACATCCCGCGCGACTATCGCCTCGCAAGGCGCGGCGAGATGTCCATGATTGCGTTCCTCCAGCAGTTTCGCACTGTTCGCCTGCTTCGTCTCACCCAGCTCGCCGTGAAGTTCGGACTCTTGAAGAACGACAACGCGAACAACATGATCGACGACAACCTCTGGTACGGCCGCAATATCGGCTATCTGCGCGAACAGCAGGTGCGCTATCGCCCGAAGGCCTATGACGGCAATGTCCAGATCTTCCGCAGCGGTCAGGTGCTCAAGGGCCGCCTGTTCGCGCAGGACATGGGTTGGGGTGAAGTGGTCACCGGCAAGCTGGTCGTCACCGAGGTTCCCGGCATGCACAACCAGATGTTCCGCGCGGCCGGCGCTGCTGTCATGGGCAAGCAACTGCTTGAACGTCTGGCCGCAACCGTGCGAGGCAAACAGGAAAGCGCGCTTGAGGGACCATGATCTCGATGCGTCACATCAAGGTAATTGGCCTATGTCCCGTTCGCGCAAGTTCTTGCTGGTCGCCTGCTTCGGCGCGCTGACCGTGGCCGGTCTTTTTGCCAGGCTCGCCCTTCCCGGCCTCTTTCGCCGCGCCCCCGTTGCTGTCGCTGTCGCGGCGGAAGCCCCATCCGGCAGGATACGACTCGCAGTGCTCGGAGACTCCAACAGCGAGTCGTACCATGACACGCTGACGCCGGGTGGTCCGGGCACGCGAGGCGGCAAGTGGAGCGCGACCACCTGGCAGTGGACCGAGGTCCTGGGTCAGCTGCGCGGTGACCAGATCGATCTCGGGGAATGGGGCGCCTGGGGCACAGGCAAGTACCGCGCCATTGTCGGGGAAGCCCTCGGTTCCCTCTCTCGCACGCCCCCCAAGGTGGACTACCGCTATAACTTCGCGATTAGCGGCGCGACTTGCGACCAGCTGATGGGCAAATCGCAGCGCCAGGCCATCCGTCTCGTCGATTTGATGGACACAGAACCCCAAGCCTGGCGAGGCGGCATCGTGTTCATTCGCATCGGCGACAACGATCTCAGCAGCCACGAGCTATTCGACGAGATGTCGCGCGATCCCGCTGCACCGCACCCCGCAGCCGTGATGGACGCCTGCATCAAGTCGATTGGCGAAGCCGTCTCGCTGATCCGCAAAAATCATCCGGATACCTATGTCGTGCTCTCAACCGCGGCCAGCGGCGCGGATTGGCCGGGCGAGTTCGACAGCTGGCAATCCGCCAGAGAGATAGCCAATATCGACGCCGGCGTCGAGCACTTCAACAATGGCTTGCGCGCGCTCGCTGCGGCGGATCGCCATGTCTACGTTCTCGAAGACAACGCGTGGTTCAGAAGCATGTGGGGTCAGCGCGACGCCCAAGGTCGGCCAAACTACAAGACGGTTCGCCTGTCGCCTGGCTGGGCCATCACCAATACCTCCGGCGACGATCCGCACAACGTCTTCCTTGCAGACAGCCACGCCGGCGTAGTCTGGAATGCGCTTTGGACACAGTACCTCGTCGTCTCGCTGAACAACGCTTTCAGATTGCACATCAAGCCGATTACGGATGCCGAGGTCGTTGATTTTCTGCGACCCAGCTTCAAAGCCGCTGACACAGCGTCGGCGTCCCGCCATGAACCAGCCAGGGAAACCGCCCAGTTCCGGGTAAACGTCAAAACGGGTTTGGATGTTCGTCAACGCACATCGGGTGAAGAGGCGCAATAGTAGCCTGCAGGCAGTGTCCCTCCTACCTACGAAGGTGTGCCATGTCTGTGACTAGCGATGGTACGGTGTTGGCCGATGCATCACGCCGACTGACCTCAGACGACAAAATCCTGCACGCTTCCAGCACCGAATTCAAAAGCAATTTCAATCTTCATCCATTCAAGTTCAATCACGTATTGCATGAGAGTGGATTGTTCGAGATCCCGAGGGTCGCCGAACTCGCCCAACTGATGCTCGAAAAGAACGGCAACGCTCGCGCGATCAACTTCAAGAATAGCGCGCTGGATGCCAAGTTCAGCGCCATGCCGCATAGCAAGCAGCTGGCCGAGGCGTTTGCCCGTGTTCACGAAAACGACTCATGGATCAAGCTCACCCAGGCACACCTGTTCGATGCCGACTATGCTCAGGTTCTGGATGCAATCACATCCGAGCTCGAGGATTTGTCCGGTTTCCCGCTGCGCAGCGACATGACCCTGGTGACGATGACACTGTTAGTCTCCTCGCCCAATATCTCGACGCCCTTCCATATCGATCACGAAACCAACTTCCTCTTCCAGTTGCAGGGTTCGAAGGACGTCTGTCTGTTCCCCGCAACCGATCGCGAGCTGGTGCCCGACCAGGAAGTCGAACGTTACTACGCCGGCAACTTCGAAGCGGCGCGCTATCGCTGTCAGTTGCAGAGTCGCGGAACGATCTTCCGGCTCAACCCGGGGGAGGTAGTGCATCACCCGTCACTGGCGCCGCACTGGGTCAAGAACGACAACAATGTTTCGGTGAGCATCAGCATCAACTACTGCATGAAGTCGCTGGAGCAACGCGCCAGGGTCTATCAGGCCAACTACGTTCTGCGCAAGATGGGTCTGAAGCCGCTGCCGCCCGGCGTTTCGCCGTTGCGCGACAAGCTGAAAAGGAAGGTCATCTCGACGCTGGAACACCGTGACCCCAAGACCTTTTCCGAAGTCGTTCACTGGCCGGTGACCCGATTAAAGTCCCCGCTGGATGCGGTTCTGCGCCTCGTCAAACGCTGAACCGCTACGGCGATCAGTGTGCCCGAGCGCACGAACGCCGGGCACGCATCGCTCTAGACTTTAAGTGCGCGCTGTTCGGGCGCTCTGCTTTGTAGCAAGTCCTGAACGGACAGACCGCCGGGGCAAGCCGCGAACAACGTTTGCGATGAAACCGTTACACCAGCCGGACAACCGCGGCATCTCCGCGAGGTAACCATGGACTATGTCGGCCGACCTCACTTTCTGGTTCCGGAGACGCTTCTGAGGGAAGCGCCAACCTCGCCGGCCGCTTCGCGCGATACGACCGCCCAGTCCAATCCGGCGCTCGCGCAAACGCCCGTGGTCGACGAACCGTGCCTTCTGTCGCTCGTCGTGCCGTTCTACAACGAGGAGGAGATGATCGGGGCGTTTTTCAGCGCGGTGATTCCCGTACTCGAAGCGATCGACGGAACACAGTTCGAGATCGTCTGCGTCAACGACGGCAGCCGCGACGACACGCTGCGCATGCTGATCGCCAGGTCCAATGACGACAGCCGCATCCGCGTCATCGATCTGTCGCGCAATTTCGGCAAGGAGGCAGCACTGTCCGCGGGGCTCGACGAAGCTCGCGGCTCGATCGTGATCCCTTTCGACGCCGACCTGCAAGACCCGCCGAAAGTCATTCCGTTATTGGTCGAGAAATGGCGGGAAGGCCATGACGTCGTCGTCGCCAAACGCGTCAGCCGGCTCACGGACTCCTTTCTGAAGCGCCAGACCGCAGCCATCTTCTACCGCATACACAATGCGATGTGCGACACGAAGATTCCGGAAAACGTCGGTGATTTCCGCTTGATTACGCGTGAGGTCGTGGACGCCCTCAAGCAGCTTCCGGAAACGCGCCGCTTCATGAAAGGCTTGTTCGCCTGGGTCGGATACCGGACTGCGGTCGTCGAATACGTGCGCGAACCGCGTCTGGCCGGCAGGTCGAAGTTTTCCGGGTGGAAACTGTGGAACTTCGCCCTGGAAGGCTTCACGAGTTTCAGCACGCTGCCGCTTCGCGTATGGACCTATGTCGGCAGCTTCGTGGCGCTCGGCGCTATCCTGTATGCGTCGTTCCTCATTGTGCGCACCCTGATTCAAGGGGTCGCCGTACCCGGCTACGCTTCGCTGATCTCCGCCGTCCTTCTGCTCGGCGGGGTTCAATTGATCGGCATAGGCGTGCTCGGCGAATACATCGGCCGCATCTACCACGAATCGAAGAGCCGGCCGGTCTACCTGATTCGCAGACGCTATCAATCCGCAGGCCCCAACGATGCCTGATCTGCGCGCGGCACGAAGGTTTGTGGTCTATGCGGGCGTCGGTGCGATCGGCACTGTCACGCAGTATGCGATCCTGGTTGCGATGGTTCGCTCCGGCTTTTCTCCGGCCCTCAGTTCGATGGTCGGGGCGAGCTTCGGCGCAATCGTCAACTACAGTCTGAACCGCCAGATTACGTTCCGAAGCAAAAGCAATCCACTGTCGACCGCGCCGAAGTTCGCCATTATCGCCTTGCTTGGCGTGCTCACGAACGGCTTGTGCATGAAGTTCTTCGTCACCAGTCTTGGTATGAACTATCTGATTGCCCAGCTGGTTACGACTGCCCTCGTTCTCGGCTTGACCTACCTGCTCAACTCCGCGTGGACGTTCAATGAGAAGGGGCGCTTCTCCGCAACGGCCCCCACTGCGCCTGCCAAGGTCCCGACGGCAGGCGACACATCGTCGTCCTGAACGTTGCGCAACGAGCAACGCACGCCCATTCGCCTCGCGCGATCGAAAGCCGCGTTGCCCAACGCACAGAGCGGTTCGAATCCACCGGCTACATTCGTCGCGTGACTTGCCTACACGGACGTAAGCGAGACGCCCTGCTGTCACACGACGGCCGGGACGACATCGAGCGATGAACGAGGCGTGCAGACACACGCTACAGATTCCGGGAGGTTCGCCACACTGCGCGGGAAAGTTCCGGATCTTGGCGGCGTTCGCGGCCGACATGGCAATCATCGGCCCGTGCTCATACTTCGACTGATATTGGGCGTTAGCAGCTCGTTTCGCTGATTGGACCACTGGGCGACTAACCCTTTATCGATTGATCTTCTGGCTGCGAGCGTGGAGGTGCTACATGACAATAAAGTGGTCACGGGGGAATGTGCATCTGATCCTGTCCTGGATCGTTGTCGGCGTACTCGGTATCGTCGAAGGACTCTACGGGCGGACGCAATACTATGGCGACTGGATCTCCTATCTCAATGTGAGCTGGGCCGTCACGCACCTCGATTGGCGCGAGATTTTCAATCCCTTCTGGAATCCCGGATATCCCGCATTGGTTGCCGGTGCCCGGGCGCTGGCTGCCCCCACTCCGGAGGGTGAGTGGTATGCCATAACGGCAATCAACTGGGTCATCTATCTGGTTGCTTATGCCGCTTGGCGCGGACTGATCCGGAGCGCTCTCGCGCTGTTTTGGCCTGATTCGATTGCGCTGGGCAAGCACCCATTTACGATCTGGATCGGGGTTTGCGTTTTTCTCGGCGCGTGTCTGGCGCTGGACTCCGTTTCGGCCGCGTGCCCCGACTTGCTCGTGACCACGGGCTTTATCCTCGCTTCGGGACTGCTCCTCTCCCTGATCCGCCGTCGGGACCTGCTCACTGCGACTTTGCTTGGTCTCGTCCTTGGTCTCGGCGTTTGGGTAAAAGGCGTCTTCACTCCATTCGCCTGCCTGTTCCTGCTGACGCTTTTCATCTACTGCTGCATGAGGGGCGGCTTGTGGAAATCGTTAGGTGCGGTTGTGGGAACCTTCGGTGTTTTCTTTGCCGTCTATATCGCGGGGATTTCCTGGTCTTATGGGGAATTTACGCTTGGCGCTTCCGGTGCCTTGAATGTCCCCTGGCACGTGAACGAGCTGCCTCACCTGACCAATTGGCAGGGCGGCCCGGCGCAGTTCGGCCGGCCAATCCATCCGACCAGTCAGCTTGTGGCGGGCCTGCCTGCTTTCGGCTTTGGCACCCCTTTCCACACGACTTACCCCCCCTATAACGACGTCGCATATTGGTACAAGGGCTTCAAGTCGTTCTTCAGCCTGAAAATGCAATTGATCGCAATGGGCCGGTCGCTGTGGAGCTTGCAGCAGATAATCAAGCAACATCCAACGGTGCTTTCGCTCGCCGCGGCTCTCTTGTTTATCGTTGCCAGACGTTCATGGCGTGCATCGCTCGTCAAGGCAATCATTCGAACGTGGCCATTGCTGTTGCCGACCGTCGGCGGCTTTGCCACCTATTTCATTGTTCATGTCGAAGATCGCTACCTCAGTGCGTTCGTCATGGTCATTGCGCTTCTCACGTGGGCGCCATTGCTCGATGTCACGCTGCAATCTCGCCGCCTGCTCACCACAGCCCTCGCCATCATCTACAGCGCCGGTCTGATCGGAGAACTCGCAATAACAGATGGGCCTTCGTTCGTGGCGGCGGCCCGTCAAGCGGACTTTCACGACGACCCGAAATGGCGGATTGCCGACGCGCTGACTGCCCAAGGGTTGCAGCCGGGCGACCCGATCGCTGTGATCCGGGATAGCTATCCCACTGTCAGGGTCAGCTGGGCCTACGTGTCGCGCTTGCGCATCGTCGCCGAGTTTGGCGGTCTCCCGTACCGTGTCGAGCCCCAGGACCGCAACCGCCTTGACCGCAAAGACGAAGTCCTCTGGCCGAATTTCAGTGAGACATTCTGGACGCAGCTCACGGCGCAACAGCGTGATGAGGTCATGCAGGCGTTCCATCAAACCGGCGCGCGAGCGGTCGTGTCGCTAGCGATGCCGAACATAGAACCCGGCCCTGGCTGGGTAGCCCTGAAGGGAACGCCCGCGTGGCTTTACAGGTTCGCCGATGCGGCCAAATAGACCCCAGGCCGCAACTGACTTTAGATAACGAGTTGTACGTGTTTCGCGCGGTCCAACGCAATTGGGTGCCCAAATACCAAGGGATATTGCTTATCCCAACCCTCATTAGATTGAAAGGAGCGATCACATGGAGACCACTACCGTTCCCCCGGTTCTCGAAGCGACATTGCCTGAGAAGTGGATCGACGCGGATGCTGCGGTGTTTCGGGAAAATTTCGAGCGGAAGAGCTTCGACGTCTCCCACCATCTGGCATCCCATCCGCTCTTGCAACTTCCTCAATTGATGGAATTGGCGGAGCGGACCCTGAAAACGCGTCCAGCTGACCTCTACTACGACATGGGTGACGTCTCGCCTGGTCAAAAATGGAAAGATACGGATCGCGCGTTCTCGCCGCTGAATGCATTAGAGCAGCTGGAAGATTCCAACGCCTGGTTCATCTTCAGAGGCCCGCAACAAGATCCTGCCTACGCCGAGCTGTACAGGCATGCGATGGCGGAAATCAAGGGTATGGTGGGCGGCGACATCGAATCCATGATCAAGCGGGAAGACCTCATTATTTTCGTGACGTCACCGAAGCGGGTGACGGCGTATCACATCGACCGCGAATGCAATTTCATCCTTCAAATCCACGGGCAAAAGGATTTGTACGTCTTCGATCGGGAAGACCGGCAGGTTCTGCCGGAGGCGGAACTCGAGCGATTCTGGACCGTCGACCACAACGCGCCGAACTATCGACCCGAGTTGCAGGACCGGGCGAAGACGTACAGACTGGCTCCCGGAAACGGCGTGCACGTTCCGGTCAATTGCCCGCACTGGCTGAAGAACGGCGACAATATCTCGGTGACCTTGAGCGTAAATTTCCAGTTTCTGAACACTTTGCGCGCCGACGTCTATCGGGCCAACTATTACCTTCGAAAACTCGGACTCAACCCCACTCCGCCGGGACGAAGCGCCGTGCGCGATCGCGCCAAGGCCGCAGCGTTTTCGGCGGTGAATGCCACCCGGCGAGCTGCGATGTCGACTTTTAAAGGGGGTGGCGACTAGTATTACGTTCTTACCAGGAGTGATTCGCCCGCCCCAGGCCTCGACGATACTCGGCCTGCGGCGCGTGAAGCTCCGGCTTGGACGAAAGACCGGGACGGTCGCGACCGCGCTTCCGGCATTGCCCTGGCCCGCCCGGCCCGCCGTGGCGGGCCTTGCTTTTTTTAATGTGCGAGATCGCCAGCGGTCATTGAGCCCGCGGCGTTCGGTCCAGCACGATCGAGCGGATTACCCGACCTTCTCGACCAGATCTCTCCAACTGGCGAGTATCGGTTCGCGCGCAAACATCCGCAGATGCGCGCGCGCCTGGGCAATTCGCCGGAGGCGCTCCTCTTCCGGCATTTCGGCTAGCGAGTACATCCCATACGCGATCGATTCACGAGCAAGCGGATCGGCGCACAACATCGCGTCGCCACCGACTTCCGTCAAGATGCTCGCGCGGGAAACGAGGCATGGCAAATCGTGCTCTATCGCCTCGATCACCGGCATTCCGAATCCTTCCAGCAGACTCATCAGCACGAAACCGGATGCGTTGCGGTAAAGCCAACGAAGCTCGTCATCTCTCGTGTATCCCGGCATCACCACACCGGGAGATTGCCTGGCGAGTTCAATAGCGACGTCGGCGCCAGACTCGCGCCCGCCGACAATGACATATTGCCAGCCTTTCTCCACGAGACCGCTTGCCGAGAACGCCTCAATACAACGCGCCTGGTTCTTGCGATCTCCGATACTCCCCACCGTCAGCAGGAAACGGCGCGAAACGCCTTCCACTGGACGCACCTCTCCTTCCTTGACCCCCAGGCGAGTGGGAATGTAAATGACGTTCGACGAGGCGAAGTCATCACCGTACAGCCGGTGAAATTCCCGCTGGGAAGTCTTGCTGACAAATACCATGTGCGGCTTCATTCGCTGGATCTGCTCATAGGCGAGGAGATACAGGTCTTTCACACCCGGCGCGAAGTACTGCGGATGCGTGATCGGACCCACATCGTGGCAGAGCACAATGTCGCGTGCTTCCAGACGATGGCGCACGACACTCAGTGGATCGAGATGCAGCGTTGGGCGTGGATCGCGGATGGCCGGCAACAATGAAACCAGCCGGGAGTGGCGTACCCGCGCAATGGTTTCCTTGTGAGTCAACCGGCCGACGACCCGGCGCATCAGGTCGCTGTGGGGAAATTCGTGAAATCGTCCGTAGTGCACCCTCGTCACCCTGGCTCCGAGCGTCGAAATGATGTCCTTCCCCAAAAATAGCTTGCCGGTTCGATCATTGAGCGCCAATGAGAAGTCGACATCAATAGACATTGCGTGCCCCCGAAAGCTCTCTTTTAAGATGTTCAGCCGCTCGCGGCCTTCACGGTCTCGAACACGCTGCGCGCCGCCTGTCTCCAGGTGAAGCCGCCTGCCTGCCGGAGTCCAGCGGATATCAGGGATTGCCGCACGTTTTCATCGTTGAGTATGGCCAGAATATTCAGCCGCCATGCGTCCGGGTCCAACGGATCGGCATACAGCACCGCCTTGCCGCAAACTTCCGGAAGCGCACCAAACGGCGCAGCGACGACCGGACAACCTAGCGCCATCGCCTCCAGCGGCGGCAAACCAAACCCTTCCGTCAGCGAGGGAAAGGCCAGTGCGCCGGCATGGCTCATCAGCCCAACGAGCTCGGCATCGCTAATGCGTCCGGTAAATCGCACGTTTGGAGGCACGGTATGCCCGAGATATTCGAAGTCGGCCTGCGTCGCCCCGCCGAACAGCACGAGTTCGACGTCGCTCAGCTGTGCGCCTGCGAAGGCCTTCAGCAGAATGCCGATGTTCTTGTGCTTCTGCGTGTTCGCGAGTGCGAGCACATAGCGCCGCGGCTTCAGGCCCAACACAGCAAGCTGCCGCGCGTCGGGCTGAACCTGCAGGACATGGTCGCAGCCGTTATGCACAACGACGATCTTGTCGGCGTCGGCAACGCCATAGCGGACGAGCTCGCCCTTAGAAAACTCGGATACGGTAAAAATGATCTTGTGCCGCTTACCGATGAAAAAGTAGAGCGATTTGTACCAAAGCCGAAAAGGAAGCGAATAGGATTCGGGGGCCGAATACACCTGGGCGTCGTGTATCATCGTCGCCGAATCCCGGTGAATCAGTGGCCCGAGGTTGCATAAATTGAGTATGAAGTCCCTTCTGCGAGCCAGCGGGAGATAGCATTGCTCCCACGCGATCCGGTGAATCTTGCGGACCCAGCGACTCTCGCGAACGCACGAAATGTTACGGTAGGGCGGGATCTCGACGCGGTCTCTGACTACGAGTGCGCAATCGACGCCGCTGCCAGTTTGCCCGGCAATCAACGCGTCGATCGCGGCAACGAGTTGCTCGGCGACCTTATGCACGCCCGTCGGCCCTGCCCCGAAGAACTTGCCGTTGAAAGCTATCGTCTTCGACGCGATCGTTTTCATAATCCACCCCCACGTTCAAGCGTCAATTCTTCTCACACCGTGTCCAGGCAACCGATCGGATGACCGCTCGAACGGCCACGGCGATAGCCGCGGCGTTTCCGGGCAGTTTCGCGCAAACGCGCCTTCCCCCTAACGCGGGGCAATGTTGTTTTCTCCGACGCGTATGCTATCGACACAGCCAGCGCGGCACTGCTGGATACCGCACGCAAACGCGCGCATATCCAGCGTGCCCGCGGGCGAGCGCCGCGCGCCGGCTCAAACGGGTGTGTCGGCCGCCGTGGTGTCGAGAACCGGTTTAGGCGTCGATCGGCCAAATCGGGAAACGAGCCAGGCGCGTATCGGCGTATCGATGAACCGCATGATGAGATAACTCGCCAGCAGGATCGCTGGCAAGAACACGACAGCCTCCAGAATAGGATCCTTTCTGTGCATCAACTGCTGATAGGTGCCGTTGAGCCAGACAAACGTGGGGTAATGCAACGCGTACACCGGGTACGACAGTTCGCCAAGAACGAGCGCGACTGCCCGCACGGGCCCGGTGAGCGCAATCGAAGACCCGCCGAGGATCAGCAACGGCATCACGGCGGCAGCCCACAGCCACTGTACGAAGAAGGGGATCTGGCCATTCCACCCCATAATGACCATGGTCATCACGCACGCTGGAAGAAATAGCGATTTCCAGATCTTCAACGAGAGCAGCCCGAATTTCACATTGCCGTGATAAAGCAGGACGCCCAGATAGTAAGCGCCGAATACGCGTGGAAAACCGGAAAGGAAAGTCTGCGGTGTATCGCCTCCCATGCCAAACACAGAGGTAAGCGTATAGCCCGCGATCGCCATGACGAGTGCGAACTTCATGCCGTCAAATCGGCGTGTGAGCATCCAGAAGAGATTGACGACCAGCTCGAGAAAAAGCGTGTATTCGGGGCCATTGAGCGGAAAAACCTGTGGCCCTCCAATCGCATGCGGAGCACCGAAGGTCGGAATGCATGATAGACCGAGAAGCGTGGCGGCCGCGAGCCAGCCTGGCGAAATGTCGGAATCGTGAAGGAGAACATATCTCGCCGCCAGATACGATGCACTCAACAGAGTTCCGATGACGATCATCGGCATCAGCCGTATGAGTCTGACACGCGCGAAAAGCGCTCCGCTCATCCCTCTTTCGAAGCGGCCACGGTACGCCACGCACAGGACATAACCCGACAGGCCAAAGAAGAAGTCGACAGCAATGCCCGCGTTGGGGGCCAACCATGGGATCCCAAGCCAGTGATTGAGGTGAAAGAGCAGGACAGATATGGCTGCGAGGCCGCGCAGGCAATCTGGCACCGCCAAATGGGAGTCTTTGTTCATCGCTAGCGACTGCCACTTTCTCTAAAAGCTCTCGGGTCGCTCGGGCGTCAGCCTTCCTCGAAGGAAGTCCCACAACCCGATCAAATTGCCAACCAGACGCCCTCGCCGGTCGATCCATGGCTCCGGTGCGAAGCTTCGAACAATATTGCTCGCGATATTGCGCATGACATGATCGACCGCCGGGCGCAAAGGCATCGTCTTCTTTTTCACCAGATACAGCGGGTTGATCACCTGCGAATAGCCGAGCTTGCATCCGGACACCCTGCCGCGCTTGACTCCCAGGTGCACGCCGAGCGCAGTATTGATACGCACGACGAGATCGCCCCGGTTCCAGATCTGGCCTCCGAAATCACGATCCTCCTGCCAGCCATAAAGAACGAGGCGCTCATCGAAGCGCAGGCCAGCGATGCTGCTGGCGCGGAACGCCATGTTGCACCCATAAGGGCCACCGGTCGGCGCGACGATCATCTTTTCCGGCACTTCGCCGATCCCGGCAACGAGTGCGCGCCCTTCATCGAAGGAATAGCCTGGCCCATGAATGCCGTCCGCGATGACGGTGCCGGTGACACACGCAATGGACGGATCGCTATCCAGAGCCTTGAGCGCTTGCGCAATCCATTCGCTGTGCATCAGAAAGTCGTCGTCCAGAAAAATCACGACGTCGACATCGTTCGGCACATGATCCAACGCGTGATTGCGTTGCGTCGTGAGCCCAGGGCGCCCCTTCAGCACGATCATTCCAGGTTGGACGGCCAGGTCGCCAACATCCTCATCGCAGACGCAGGACACGATAATGAGATCAGGCTTCACCGTTTGCACGTTGGCGAAGGCAACGACGTCCTTGAGAATGTCTGCGCGACCACGCGTTGCAAAGATCAGGCAGATTTTCGGATCCTTGCCAAATGAAGGCCGACTCATTGGCTCGGCCATCGTGACTCGCGAACTGAAGCTCGATTCCATCATTGACCTCATCGACCATTGCCCGCAGGAATGCGCAAGACGTATGGGCTGTCTTCACGCGTACACCACAACGCATGTGCAAAACGATTCGCGTATGTCGCTATTCGAGCCATCTTCCAAATCTCGCCGGTAAAGAGACGCCTTCGTTGATCCCGAGAATCTCGCGGAACAACCCCGCCTTCCAGATCCCGAAAATCAACATCACCAGCAATGATCCTTCCGCCAGTATCCGCGCGTACACCATGCCCGCGGCCCCCCAGTGGCTGGCAAGGGGAATGGCCGCCACCAGGTTCACCACTGCGCTGATCACACCGCTCCAGGCAAGCAGCTTCTCGAGTTTGCGGGGAATCAGAAAATAAATGCCCAATACCCGCGTGCAAACGGTAAGCGGCAGAATGAACACCATAATATTCAGAACCGGTACGGCATGACGCAGCTCCGGTCCAAATATCAGCGGTATGAGCCATTCAGAGAGCAATCTCGTGAGGATCACACCGGCTACCGCTCCCACAAAGAAGACAGCAAATGTCCGGCGGGCAAGCAGATTCGCTCGGGCCGGGTTGCGGGTCACCAGATACATGACCTTCGGCGCCAGGATCTGCGCGGCGGGCGCCATGATGCTCAGCGCGGCTCCCACCAGACGCTCGGAGAGACCAAAGGCACTCACTTCCTGGGCCGCGGCCAGTAGCGACAATATATAGGTGGATGCATCCAGCACCAGGACTGCCGTTCCGCTGTATATGAAGATCGTAGCCGAGCGCTTGATCAGACCCACTGCCGCACGCACGGGTGCAGTGAAGCCGGTGTATTCCTTTCGAACCAGCCAATATGCCACCAGCGTCTGGATCATGCTGGAGGTGAAAATCACCGGAAACGCCAGGTCGACGTCAGTCGGCTTGCGAATGAAGGTGAAGATCAGCGCGAGCGAAAGCAGAAGTCCCAGTACTTCGATCAGGACGTTCGTGCGCGGACGTCCCGTGCTGGTGAAATACCAGCCGATGTTGAAGGCGGACAGCAACCCTCCCGCGACGACGAAAAGGCCTGCAAAAGGCACATTGGCAATAATTTCCGACCTGCTGACCGCAATGCCTCCTACGATCGCACCGGGAATGCTCAATAGCAGCCGGGCCGTAAATTGATCCCGAAAAATCGTATCGCGTTCGCTCGCGATTTCGGTATGGACGATATCCCGTCCCCCGATGGTAGAAAACCCGAAGTTGACGACCAGCCAGAGAGCACTGGAAAGTGACAGCCCGGCCAATACCACACCGTAACCACTGGAACCGAGCACTCTTCCGTAATAAGGAATCAGGATGAGCGGGTAGAGGTAACGAATTGCGTACGAAAAATAAACGGCCAGTAATTCAAGCTTGGATAGCGACGCCTGCACCTTATTCATGAGCCCCCCTGGCAACCCACCCACCACGCGCGGGCACACGTCGCAGCACACGCGGCGAGAGTGCGCCCGCTGCGGCCGCGAATATATAGAAACAAGAACCGAGTTCGAAAACGCTAAGCGAGGCCGAGGCGACGATCAGCGTGGCGATCATGGCGTGCCGCGCCGAATAAGAGATGGCGCGCTCCGTGAACGGATAATGGGCAGGCACGGGCGCGAGCAGCGTCTTGCCGAGGAACGTCCCGTAACACACTATCCCTACGACACCAAGGCTTGCCACCAGCACCACCAGGAAACTCGACGCGCGAATGCTTCCCAGCCCAACGCCTATTCCATACGTCTCGAAGAAGTTGGTGATCCCTTGGGAATTCCATCCCATCCGCTCGACGCCGGAATCACTATCCGCCTTGCTCAAAATCGCGGCGTCGACGAAATCCCCGAGCACTTTCACCACGCCTGGCAGAAAGACGATCACATAGAGCACACCCAACAGGCCCGCGCAAGCCGAGATAACGCACAGCCGTTGCTTGCGTACGGGAGCAAAACGCGAGATAACACCAGGCCGGCTGAAGAGCAGTACGAACTGATACACCCCCAACCCGACATACGCCGTTCCCGAAGTCGACAGCAGCAGCAGGCATCCCGTTGAAATAGCCAGCGGACCGGACAATTTCGAACGATAGCCGACGAGCCAGAGATTCAGGCAAAAGACAAAGATCGGCAGCGTAAAAGCCGCGAAACCCGAGGTTTCACTGAACGTGCCGCTGATGCGAACCATCCCGGCCATTTCCTGGCCGGTCAAATCGGCGAACTGCGCCGTCTTGATGGTCGAGAGGATGTCGAGGCCCGCCGCGTGCGCGACGATGTCGATGACGCCGGCAAGCACGTCAAGCGAGGCAAGCAAAAAGATGGCGTTTGCGAGCGTCCGGTACACACCGCGATATTGCAGGAACGCAAACATGGAGCAATAGACGATGACGTCCGCGATGCAATAGATCGACTGAGACAGATTGCCTGACACAGGGCCAAGCGGCTGCAAGATGATGAACTGGCTGCTGCGGTCGACGGGGAACACGAGCGTCGCACCGCTCAGCAATCGCGGCAGCAGAATGGCACCCGTCACACCCCACAGGCAGGTACAAAGCAGCCAGAAGCCGGGCTTGTCCAGCGTGACCGCGTCGGCAAGGCCCTTCCCGCCCGCGAGATTGAACGCCCTGATGGCGAAGAATGCGAGAAAGACTTGCGCGGGCAGAATGCCGATGCCGCCCAATGAGAGCGCGAGCGTGCATCCAAACAGGGAAAACACCGCCATGCCGTAAATCGCGCCGCGATACGACACATAGAGCGCCGCCAGTCCGGCGACGAACACGATGACTCCGAATATCGTCAGTTCCACTTGCCGATGCCCCCATCCGTTCACCCAGCATTCGTGCGTGAACGATCTCGTTATCGCGCCAACTCAGGCTGAGTGCCAGCGCCGCACCACAGGCGGCACATCGGCAAACCCTTTGTCGGCATCCATCGCACGCTCCACGACGCTTAAAAACTCCTGCTTGAATCGCTCTTGCGTAAAGCGCATCGCATTGCGACGGCAGACTTCCGCTTTGATCGGTGGCAGCCGTTCGAAACGCTCCAACGCATCAACGATCGATTCCACACTCTGTTCGCTGAAGAAAATCCCGGTGCCGCGTTCGGGGTCCGGCGAATCCACCACGATTTCGCGCGATCCTCCACGCCCCAAAGCGATGACCGGCGTGCCGCACGCCTGCGCCTCGACAACCGAAATGCCAAAGTCCTCTTCCGCGGCGACGACGAAAGCGCGTGCGCGTTGCATGTAGTCCACCAGAACCGTGTCGGGCTGATAGCCGAGCAAGGTCACATTGGACGTCGCGCACGCCTTGACGCGGGCAAAGTCGGCGCCGTCGCCGATCACCACGAGACGCCGCGACGGCATCGTGGCAAATGCCTCGACGATGAGCGGGATGCGCTTGTACGGCACCATGCGCGAGGCGATCAAATAGAAGTCTTCATGGCGGTCAGCCAATTCGAACCGTTCCACATCGACTGGCGGATAGACCACGGCGGCTTCGCTGCCGTAGGCCTTGCGAATGCGCCGCCCCACAAACGCGGAATTGGCGACGAAGGCATCCACGCCATGCGCCGTGCGCTGGTCCCAGATGCGCATGTAGTGAAGCAATGCGCGCACGACCCAGCTTTTCATGCCGCGCTGCAGCCCCGCCTCGCACAGATATTGATGCTGCAGATCCCACGCGTAGCGAATCGGCGAATGGACATAACTGACGTGCACCTGGTTCGGCCCCGTCAAGATGCCCTTCGCCACCGCATGGCTCGAAGAAATTACGAGATCGTATGACGAGAGATCGAACTGCTCGATGGCGAGCGGCATGAGCGGAAGGTAGCTGCGAAACGATTTGCGCGCCCGCGGCAAATGCTGAATAAACGAGGTCGTCGCGTGTCTGCCGCCCAGCACGCCACGCAGCGACTCCGGGAAGAAGTCGACGACGCTGTAGAGATCCGCCTGTGGAAACAACTGGAGAATCTGCTCCACGACTTTTTCCGATCCCGCGTAGGTGACGAGCCACTCATGCACGACCGCGACACGGCCGAACCTGCGTGTATCGTTAGCGAGATTCGATGCGAGCGTTACGTTAGCCACGGCGAGATCTCCTCGATCAACCTGGTGGCAGTTGCTTGCCAGGTGAGTTCCGCAGTCCGGGCGCGGCCTCGCTCACGTAGACTGTCACGCAACGCGGCATCGCTCGTGATTCGCTCAAGCAAGCTCGCGAGCTCCGCAGGATTGTCCGGCGAGGTGTAGAGCACGGCGTCGCTGCACGCCTCCTGGACAGCCGGCAACCGCGAAGCGATGACCGGGCAGCCAAGCGCCAGCGCCTCGACTGGCGGCAGTCCGAAGCCCTCATAGCGAGACGGATAAACGAAGCACGCTGCGCGCCGGTAGAGCGCCGCGAGTTCGCCGTCACTCACGTACCCGAGATGTTTCACGAACGCGGGCAACGCGTCTTGCCCCGTTCCGTAGACTCGTGCATCGCCGCCGCCCACCACGACGATGTCGAACTGCGCGTCGCGGATCAGTCGCGCCGCATCGGCGACAAGCTGAAAATTCTTGTGACGATTGAGGCTGCCCACCGCAAGCACGAATGGACGCTCGTCGAACGAATTTGCCGCCTTGCCGCCATCCTGTTGCACACGCAACATGTGCTCGCCGCTCTCCGACACGACGCCGATCTTCTCCGCAGGAATGCGGTACGCGTCACACAGCTCGCGCCGCGAAAATTCGGACACGGTGATCACGCGGCGCGAAATGCGGCCAAGGCGCGGCGCCATCAAGCGATACCAGGCGACAAATGACCGGCTATAGCTGTCCGGCACGCGCGCAGGCGCCGCGTCGTGCAGCACCGTAATTTGACGGCGATACAACAGCGGCCCGGAGTTGCAGAGATTGAGCAGCAATCGGCCGCGTGCAGCTTGAGGTAGCGCCAGTTGCTCCCAACGCAGGCCGCCGCCTTTTCCGCTCGCTCGCAGCGCGACGTGCCGAAACGGATTCGGCATGGCGGCCAGTGCTTCGGGCACGATGATTTCGGTCCGCACCCCGGCGACGCGTGGATCGCCCGACTCGATCAGTTGGTCGAGTGCACGGATCGTCTCGAACGCAAAGCGATCGACACCCGTCGCGCGGCGTCCAAGGAAGCGGCCGTTAATCGTCAGATTGGGGGCAAGCACGTGTTTCATCCCAAGGTGGAAGGCATCGCGCACAGCCGGAATCCGACGGGCTGCGCCATGCAGTTCATATGTCTTGAAGTGTCGCCGGTCTTGGCACCGGCGAATGTTCGCCGTCGCTCATGTCGCGCCAACTCACGCGTCTCGAGGCGTTTTCGAAGAGTCGTTTGCGAATTGCCACGGAAAGTCGCCGCTAGTGCGAACGACGGGTGACAGGAGAGCGTGATGGGTTCGCGCCGAAGGCGCGGGCTGAAGCAGGTCGAATCCGCTCCAGCCCATTTTTGAGGCGCCGCCTGGCTGGCAATTGCCGGCAGTACGCGGCTATTCCGCCCTTGCCGCGCCCGTATCCTTGGCAAAGCCGTAGCTCGAATAGCCGTACGCGGCATATTCGTTGCCATAGCGCCCCGGACGCGAAGTCATGTCATTGAAGATCACGCCGCGAATCGGCACGCCAACCTGTTCAAAGCGACGCACGGACTCGCGCAGATCAGCGACGCTCGTCGCACCCTGGCGCGCGATCACGAACACGGTGCCAGCCAGCCTCCCGATGATCCCGGCGTCGGCCACCGGCAAAATCGGCGGTGCGTCGATCAGCACGAGGTCATACGTCGAGTTGGCCCATGCCACGAAGTTCCTGAACGCGTCTTTGCGCAGCAGTTCGCTGGCATTGGTCACATAGCCCCCGGTCGCGACGAAGTCGACGCCTGGCATCACGTCGCGATTCACCACGTGGTCATAGCTTTGGCAGGGCTCGAAAATGTTGGTGACGCCCGGCATGCCCGGCACCGCCATATGCTGGTTCAACGTGCCGCGCCGCAGATCCGCGTCGACGAGGAGCACACGCTTGCCCGACGCACCGAATACGGCCGCCAGGTTGACCGAGACGAACGACTTGCCGACCATCGGTGTCGGCCCTGCCAGCAGCACGACACGATTTTCTGCCTCCTCCAGCGAATGTTCGAGCGCGCTGCGGAAGCTGCGCAGGCTCTCGACCGCCGGATCGAACACGGCCTTGTGGGCGAGCACCGTGTTCGTATCCGGCGCGCCGTGCGGCAAGCGACGCGTGAGCGAATGCTGAATGCGGCTGCGCGGTACGGCCGCGAAGACTGCCAGTCCGGTGCCCGCTTCGATCTCGTCCACGACGGTGACACCGCGGTTGAGCCGCTGACGCAGCAGCACGAGTGCCGCACCGGCAAACAATCCGGTAAACACGGCCGCGACCACGATGATGGCGCGCTTCGGCCGGATCGGTCCTTCAGGCGGCACCGCCGCGTCGATCATGCGCACATTCGACACGCGCCCGGCTTTGATCAGACGCAACTGCTCGCGGCTGTTCAAAAGATTCGTGTAGATATTCGTATCGACGGTGACTTCGCGCTGCAGGCGCACGAGCTGCTGCTCAACCGGCGGCAGCGCGCGGGTCTGTCCAGCGAGGCGCTCCAGCGACTTCTCCGCTTCGGACAGTTGCCCGTTGATGGCGACGAGAGCCGGATTGTCGTCGGTGAAACGGGCCATCGCCTGCGCGCGTTGCTGCTGCAGGTCGGCGATACGCTGCTGCGCCAGTGCCGAACTCTGCAACAGCGCCGAAGCTTCGGCATCCAGATTGACCGCGCCGTGCTCGGAGCGGAACGTGTTGAACTCGTTCTCGGCCTTCTCGAGCTGTGCCTTGAGCAGAGGCAGTTGCCGGTCGAGGAAGGCAATCTGCTTTTCCGCTTCTTCCTGCGTGCGCTGGGCGTTCTGCCGGATGTACTCGTTGCCGATTGCATTGAGAATGGTGCTGGTCAGAACCGGGTCTTCGCCATCCAGCGCGACGCCAATGACATCGGACTCCTTGCCCTTTTCCGTAATGGCGACCGCCGTCTGCAGCGACTGGATCGCGCTCAGTTCGGACACGCGCATCACGTTGAAGATCGTGCCCGGTTGGCCGTCTATCCGGCCCACGAGGAGGTCGATCGCGCCGCCCACGGTCGGCGCGTGCAGCGCTTGTCCCACATGCCCTTCGAGCGTGAGGCCGGCGCCTTCGAGCGTGTAGGCGCCGTTGCCCCGGTAGGTCAAGACGAACGGTCTGCCTTGCAGGCGCGCCGGCACGTCGAATTGCGTCACCTCGATCGCCTCAGCACCCCATGCATATCCGCCCCAACCCGACCAGCCGTCGAGGCTCAGATGCCGCGCAGCCCAGCGGCCCACCACGGGGAAGTAGCGCGGCGTCGCCTTGATATAAAGCTTCGTCGCATCGACGGCGGACGACACGACCATCCGCGAACGCAATACCTCCATTTCCGCCGACGCCTGGGTCTTGACCGCGAACTGAGAGGACAGATCCGCCAGCGCCGATTTCGCCGCGTTCGGGCTCTCCTCCACCTGGATGAGCATGTCCGATTGATAGACGGGCGACGCCAGTACCGCATAGAGGGTGCCGATAAGCGTAAAGATGATCGTGACGATCAGGATCGTCTTGCGGCCCGCATATAGCGTATCCAGCAGATTGCCCATGTGTCCGCCGTCGGGGGCGATCGGCATGATCGTCTCCGCTGGCCCTTCAAGCAGGAAGTCGCGGTTATTCATCGTGTTCCCCCGATTTCGAACAGGTCGGCTGACGCGGTTCGTGTGGTTTGTGTTTTTCATATGGACATCAATATCCAATCGCACGGCTGGTCGCCGCGGCCTGGGTTGTCGGCAATATCAGGCTGATGACACGACTCCACTTCACGAGAGCAGACGTATCGACGAACACGACATCGTTGGGCTTGAGCTCGAACGAGTCGGCTGTGGCCATGGCAGAAGCGCTGCTCGCGTCGAGATGGAACACGACCGGCTGGCTGGTATCGCGTCCACGCACGACATACACCTGCGAGGCATCGCCCGACGACTGGTTGATCCCTCCCGCGTTGCCAAGCGCCTCATTGAGCGACATACGTCCGTTATTGAACATCACGCCGCCAGGACGCTCGACCTCGCCGACGACGAACACCTTGCTGTCTGTCTGCGCAAAGATCCGCACAAGGTCGCCGTCGCGCAGAACGATCCGGTCGGGATTGAACCCCTTGCGGATCATCGCCGGCATATCGATATCCACGGTCGTGTCGCCACGTGTCACAGACACATGCGAGCGGTCGGCATTGGCGGTGAAGCCACCCGCGCGATTGATCGCCTCGGGCAACGTCATCGGTCTGTCGTTGAGCACTTGCACGCCCGGCGTCTTGACCTCGCCGTCCAGATACACGCGCTTGCTGCGATAGGTCTCGATGCGCACGGTGATCTGCGGCTGACGCACGTATTTCGCGAGCTTCTGCGCGAGGACGTCGCGAACGCCCATCTCCGAAAGACCCAGGACTTTCAGCGGACCAATGTACGCATACTGAATAAATCCGTTGTTATCGACTGTGTAGCCGGACGCAACCGAACTAGCGCCCGAAGGAGCGTCGCCGGCACCGGCGCCGCCGGGCAGGTTGAGCTCGGGGTGATCCCACACCACGATGGTGAGAATATCGCCGGGGCCGATTTCATACGGCGTGGCCTTGGCGAACATCTTCTCCACGTCCTCGGGAATGCCCTTGGGGCGCGCCGCAGCTTCCTTGTCCACCAGGTCCCTCGTAATCTCGACGAGCGTGCCGGATGGCGCCCCCGCGATTCCCTTGGTCGCCACACTCTCGGGCACAGCCGTGCCAGATGCCGCACCGGCGCCCGGATTCGTCCCGGCGGCGCCCCCTCCGGCGGTGTAGGTCATGCCCGGCGCAAGGGCACAGCCGCTGAGCGCCGTGAGCACGAGGCAAACGGCACACGCAGCCCCGCGGCGCAGCGCACCCGCCAGTCCGAATTCCCGCACGACACGCGCGTGCTCAGTCCCGATCCAGTTCATCGCGTTGAGTCCCATCGCAACACCCCCAATCCGTTACACGCGTTCCGGGTCATGCCGTGTGACCCGGATACCTGATATGCCAAGCGCGTCTGCCGCTAACACCTTCGCAGCCCGCTTTCCGTTCCCGCCTGCGGCCCGTCTTCAGCTCAATACGCGCCGGTGCCGCGGATCACCACGAAAAACGTCTTGAACAGAATCCCGATGTCCTTCCGGAAGGTCCAGTTCTCCACATAGGAAACGTCGAGCAAAACGCGCGTCGCGTAGTCGATATCATTGCGCCCGCTCACCTGCCACAGGCCCGTAATACCCGGCGTGACCATCAGGTAGTACTTTCTCGCCTCGCCATAGCGCTCGAGTTCCTGATCGATGATCGGGCGCGGCCCGACAAAGCTCATCTGGCCGCGCAGGACGTTCCAGAGCTGCGGCAGTTCATCGAGGCTCGAGCGGCGCAGAAAGTGGCCGATCCGCGTCACGCGCACGTCGTTCTTCAGCTTGAATTCACGCTCCCATTCGGCGCGGGCTTCGGGATCGCGCTCGAGGAGTTCCTTGAGCACCTGCTCGGAATTCATCACCATCGAGCGGAACTTGAGACAGCGGAACTTCTTGCCATGGCGTCCTACGCGCGTATGGCCGTACAACGCCGGTCCGCCATCGCGCTTGACCAGCAGCGCGAGCATGACGAGCAGCGGCGAGAGCACGACAATCGCGCCAACTGCCGCCACAACGTCGAAGAGGCGCTTCAAGGCATGCCCGACAACGGCGTTGCGAACCGCGTCGCGCGCACCGACCTCGAGCGTCTCCCGGCGCCACCAGGCACGCGTCACGCGCAACACGCTCAATTCCGAAAAGAACAGCGTGTGCGAGAGCAGCAGCGAAATACCCGTTGTCAATGTCCAGTACATGAACCACGGCAGCGCCAGCAAGTGATCGTGATGAATCGCATAAAGCAGCACGAGTCCGCAGAGCTGCACCGCGAGCCAGGCGAACGCCGTACGGCCCGCGACGCTGATCGGCGACCGGCTGCCACGTGTGCCATAGGTTCCGCAGGCGGGAAAGACAGAGAGGGCAAGCGCCGCGCAAAACGCCACCAGCGTGGGATCGGGGTGATGCACCGCGGCCACCTGCCCGGAATTCAGATTCAGGTGTACGGCGCATATCGCGCCCAGCACGATCAGCACGACATCGACCGTACGTTGCAGCACGATATCGACCGTACGTTGCGTAAGCTCTGACCGTTGCGTTAACTCTGACATGTCCCTGCCCCAGTGCGTGTCGTGTTCGTCAGACGTTTGTGGCCGATGCGTTCGTCCGCCAGGAGCGGACACACGGACCCCGTGCCCCGAGCGATTCATGCATACGCTGCTCGCCCGACGGCCACGACAACACATTACGGTGTGAGCAACAGGCAGACCGTGCGCAATCCCACCAACTGTCTGTGATCGTCGGCGGCGTCATGCACAAGCCGTGTGACTGGGCGCATGCGCGCATAGCGTTGTGTGCGTTCGCGCACATAACGCAACGGCGATGCGCTTCGCGGGGGAGTGACGGTGCGTGGAATCAGGACTTCCTGTCCTGCCATTGCAGCCCGTTTTCAGATGTGCCCGAAAGGGGGCCGATTGATATGAAGGATTCCTTATTTTTTTGTAAGGCATCGGTTGTAGCAGGAATTTAAGCTTTCGCGGAATGCCCATCCGTTCGCCGTCGCACACACGAAGGCGGCAACTGCGCATCAAAATGGGCCCTGAAATCCGCTCCAACCGGGACAGAACCATCGAGACGCCGCCACGAGGCAAGGCGCGCGCATCCGGCGGCGGCCGCCCCACGCGAGGAATACGCCGTGAAGCATCCCGTAGCACTCATCGCTGGCCTGCTCGCCAGACGAACCGCCTCCCAGCGTTTGCGACACGTAAGCCTGGCGAAACCGCGTGGGCGGCCTGGCACGCGTGTCGCCGGAAGCCTCGCGACCGGCTTTTGCGCGCTCGCCTGCGCAACGGCGGCGCACGCGAGTGGCGCGGCACAGGCAATGCCCGCCGACGACTTCCTCCAGACGCTCGCGGTCGTGACCCACGTCAGTTACACCGACGGCGCGTACGTCAACGTGCACAACGTCGCCGACGATATGGCATGGCTCGGCATCCACCACGTTCGCGATTACGCGCCCGGCTCGTCCATCCCGTTCTCGAGCTACGTGTATCTCGCGCAGCGCGGCGTGAAATTCAACTTTCTGATGGGCGCGGACTTTGAGAAAAAAATCGCGCTGGCCGCGAAGTTGAACACCGAGGTACCCGGCAGCGTCGCGGCCATCGAAGGCCCCAACGAGCTCAACAATTTTTCGATCACTTACCAGGGACTTACCGGCGCCGCAGCCGGGCTCGCGGTACAGCGCGATCTTTACGCACGCGTGCACGGCACGCCGGAGCTTGCAGGTGTGCCGGTATATGACGCGACCGGCTTCGACCCCAAGTCAGTCGAGACGCGCACGAATTCTGCCGACTACGCGAATCAGCACGTCTACCCGCAAAACGGCGAACAACCGCTCTGGAATGCAAACGGCGACAAGTGGATGCTTGCAGCCATTCACCTCGGCCAGAGATTTCAGTTACCGCTCGTCGTCACCGAGTTCGGCTACTTCTCTCTGCCACAGGCGGGCTGGTACATGCTCGGCGTCGACGAGGCGACACAGGCCAAGGGCGTGCTCAACGGCTATATGGACGCTGCGGCAGCGGGCGTGAAACGGCTCTACGTGTATGAACTGCTCGACGAAAAGCCCGATCCGGAGCGCAAGAACGACGAAATGCATTACGGGCTCTTCCGCAACGACAACAGCCCCAAACCCGTGGCCTACGCGATTCGCAATCTCACCGCGATCCTGAACGCCAACACGACGCGACGCACAAGCGCTGCGGCGCGCAGCACGCTCGCATATACGCTTTCGGAGATGCCGCCATCGGCAAACAGCCTGCTGCTGCAGAAGAAGGACGGGCGCTTCGTACTGGTGCTCTGGAATGAAACGCTCATCTGGAACCGGGCGACGGGAGCGCCGCTCGCGAGCCCCCCCGCGCGCGTCGATGTCGACTTTGGCGGAAAAGCAAAGCGTGTCGACCTGTACGATCCGCTCACTTCGGCGCAGCCGCTTGAAAGCCATCGCGACTTGCGCCAGCTCTCCGTGAACGTGCCGGATCACGTCATCCTGCTCGAAATCACTCCCGCGGACACACCGGGAACCTGAGCGCGCGGCCAGTCAATGACTTGTCCTGACCGGAGCCCACGCGCGCCGACGCCCTCAGGAGGTTCGGCGTGTGCGGCGTGCCCGCCTTTGTATAATCGCGCATTCCTCCTTCCGGTCGCGGTTTCCTTTCATGCTCAGTTTCGCCCTCGGCTTTCTCGTTTCACTGCTGGTCACGCTGCTGATCGTGCGCTACGCGCATCTGCATGAAAGGTTCTCCGTCGACTCCGACCTTGCGGGCGTGCAGAAATTTCACGTGCGGCCCGTCCCGCGCATTGGCGGAACAGGCATCCTCGCCGGGCTCATCGTGGCGGCTGCGCAGTTGCACGGCGCGTATCCGGCCGTTTCGGGCGGCATACTCGGCATCGTCGCGTGCGGGCTGCCCGCGTTCGCTTCGGGGCTGATCGAAGACCTTACCAAGCGCGTTTCGCCGCTTGCGCGCCTCCTGTGCACGATGGCCGCCGCCGCGCTCGCGTTCTGGTTTCTCGGCATCGCGGTCACGCGCATCAGCGTGCCGCCGCTCGACTTCCTGCTTTCCTACGCGGCGATTTCCTTCGTCATCACCGTGCTCGCGGTCGCGGCGCTCGCCAACGCGATCAACATCATCGACGGCTTCAACGGCCTCGCCTCGATGGTCGCGTTCATGATGTTCGCCTCGCTCGCCTACGTGGCGTTCCAGGTGCACGACCCGGTGGTGCTCTCGGCGTCGTTCATCATGATGGGCGCGGTGCTGGGCTTCTTCATGTGGAATTTCCCGGCGGGCCTGATCTTCCTCGGCGACGGCGGCGCGTATTTCATCGGCTTCATGCTCGCCGAACTGTCGATCCTGCTCGTCATGCGCAACCGCGACGTGTCGGCCTGGTATCCGGTGCTGCTCTTCATGTATCCGATCTTCGAGACCTGCTTTTCGATCTACCGCAAGAAGTTCGTGCGCGGCATGTCGCCCGGCATTCCCGACGGCGTGCACCTGCACATGCTCGTCTACAAGCGCCTCATGCGCTGGGTCGTGGGCGCGCGCAACGCACGCGAACTCACGCGGCGCAATTCGCTCACTTCGCCGTACCTGTGGCTGCTCTGCCTGATTGCCGTGATTCCGGCCACGCTGTTCTGGCGCCACACGCTGCACCTGTTCTGCTTCGTCGTGCTGTTCGCGCTCACTTACGTGTGGCTCTACGTGAGCATCGTGCGCTTTCGCTCGCCGAAATGGCTCGTCGTGCGCAGGACGCGCAGGCGCTGAAAACGGCTAGCTGCGCAAGCTCGGCGCATATGGCCCCGCTTCGCGCGTAGAATCGAAAGGAACGGCGGCGCGCATGCCTCATGCCCGCCGCCGCTTCTTTTCGACGTCCATTTCGATTCAGGGAGAGCCGATATGAGCCGTTATCTCGCGTTTGCGCTTGCACTGTTCGCCGTCACCCTCGCCGCCTGCAACACCATCGCTGGCGCGGGCGAGGACATCTCGAAGGGCGGACAAGCCATCACCAACTCGGCGGAAAAAGCCAAATAAGCCGCTTGTGGATGAGTCGCGGTGCGAGCGAGCGCTCACGCCGCGGCACCTTTGCGCAAGCGCGCGATTTCCGTCTCCAGTTTGCGCATACGCGCCTCGCGTTGCGCCGCTGCCTCTTCCAGTTCGCGAATGCGCGCCTCGCTCGTCTCACGCCGACTTCACGTCCGCCGCCCCGAAGCGCTGTGGAATAGGCTGCGCGCCGCGGAGTCGGCCGCGGCGGCCAAAGAGTAGTTTCTTCCGCCAAAAAAGAGAATCCGGCAGTAACGAGAATCGTCCTCTCGAATTCCGGAAAGAAAAACGGCCTGCGGGGGCATGCGGCTCGCCGGCCCGACGCTTCGCGCCACGCGCATGCCGGCGGCGCACGAGGCACATAGTCGGGCGCGGCGGCATTTCCCGCGCCGTGCGGCCCGAAGCGCGCTACCCTTGATATTCACGCCGCGTGGCGCGAGTCCTCTCAACCGCCCGGCTGCCTCATGCGCCGGACGCCATGGCAGGGAGTCGAACATGTCGAAAACGATCTGGATTGTCGTCGCCAACCGTGTGACCGCGCGCATTTTCGCCGCAGAAAGCCCGCTGGGCGCCATCGACGAAGTCGAGACGCTGCTGCATTTGCAGGGCCGCATGCTCGATGAGAACCTCGTGACCGACAAACCGGGGCGCACCACCGACCGCGTCGGTTTCGGCCGCAGCGCGACCGACCCTGACACCAGCCAGCACGACCACGAAGCCACCGTGTTCGCCGCGGAGATCGCGACGACGCTCACGAAGGGCCGCAACGACGCGCGCTACGGCACGCTCGTGCTCGCGGCGCCTCCGGCGTTCCTCGGCGTGCTGCGCAAGGCGATCGACGCGCAAACGCGCAGCCTCGTCACGCTCGAACTCGACAAGGATCTCGCGGCGCTCGATGCGCGTGCGCTGCGCGCACGCCTGCCTGAGCGGCTCGTGCGGGCCGAGGCGTGAGCTAGCTGCCCAGTAACATGCGCGCGGGCCGCTATCCCGCGCGCGGGGCAACGATTGCCCCGCGCAGCCCGCTCACCCCGCAAGGTGCGCGACGCACGCGCGCACGAGGCCGATGACGTTCTCGCCCGCCAGCATGCCGAGCAGCCCGACGAGCGCAATGGTCGGCGGCGCCGGCGACTTCACCTGCAGCACGTTGTAGAGCAGCCCCGCGAGCGCGCCGACCGCGAACGACACCAGATACCCCTTCATCGCCCTCTCCCGTTCGTCGTCCGGCGCTCACGCCATGTCGATCACGACGCGCCCGGGCGTGCCCGCCGCGACCGCCTCGTAGGCCTCGCGCGAGCGTGCGAGCGGGAAGTGCGCGGCCACGACCGGCGGCTCGAACCGGCCCGCATCGAACGCTTCGGCAATCGCACGCATGAGCGGCGCGGATTCTGCGACGCCGAGCTTCGCGCTATCGGCGCCGAGCAGCTGCGTTTCGTTGTGATAGAAGTCGATCAGGTCGAACTCCACGCGCCGCTTGCCGGTTGCGCTGATCTCGACCACGCGGCCACGCCGCTTCGCGAGCGAGAGCGCCAGTTCGAACGCCACGCCGCCCACGGCGTCGTAGACCACGTCGGCGCCCGCGCCGCCCGTCAGCTCGCGCACGCGTTCGGCGGTGTGCTCGTTCATGGGCACGAAGGCGTCGATGAGGCGCGCGGCCGGCGAACCGGCAAGCGGCGCCTCGCGGCCCACGCCAATCACGCGCGCGCCGCGCGCCTTTGCGATCTGCGTGACCGCGCCGCCCACGCCGCCCGATACGCCGATCACGGCAATCGTTTCGCCCTCGGCGAGATGCGCGTAATCGACGGTGCCAAGCCACGCCACGACGAAATTCACGCCAATGGACGCGGCCTGCGCATGCGAAAGCGCCGCGGGCTTGCGCGCGAGCGCGGCCACGGGCACCTCGATGAACTCGGCGTGCGTGCCGTCGCGCGTGAAGCCGATGTCGCCGCCCGTGCCCCAGACCTCGGCGCCGAGCCAGTGCGCCGGGCCCGCCACCACCACGCCGCTGAAGTCGCGCCCCGGCACGCGCGGCGGCACCGTGTGCTCGAAATGACCGGAGACGTTCTTCACGTCGCTCGGGTTGACCGAGGCGGCGCGCACCTGCACGAGCGCGCTATCGGCGCCGGGCACGGGCGTGGGCAGATCGACGTATTCGAGCACCTCTGGCTTGCCGAAGGTCTTGAACTGGATGGCTTTCATGGCTTCACTCCGTGGAATCGGCTTTCGCGCTACTGCATATGCAAACGCGGTATCGAACTGGAGGCCAATGTAATGTGTTGCCGGCCGGTTGTGCGGACAGAGACTTTCGAATTTCGGACAAGGTAATTCTTTAACTAATTGCTGACTTCTGTACGCTCGCCCACAAAACTACGCATTCGCATAACTTTCAGCAATGTCAGAATAGCCGCGATCAAACGCAGCACATCCGTCCCGGCCGCCATTGGCGAACGCGCAGACCGCGCACCCAACATGCAAAAGTTAAAGTCGCTCACCGTGCTGCGCGCCGTTGCAGCCACAACGGTCATCTTCTTTCACATCATGTCGCCGACTGGACACACGTTCGGTGAATTTGGCGTCGACATTTTCTTCGTCATAAGCGGTTTCGTCATCGCCCTCGTGCTGGACAACCCCGAATTGACCGCACAGCGCTTTCTCGCGGACCGCATTGCCCGCATCGTGCCGCTGTACTGGGTGCTGACGTTTGGCGTATTCGTCGGAGCACTCATCGCTCCTGAGCTGTTGAATTCGACGACCGCCGACCTCGGGAATCTGCTGAAATCGCTGTTTTTCATTCCCTATCGCAAGGAAAGTGGCCAGATATTCCCGATGTTGTTCGTCGGCTGGACGCTGAACTACGAAATGCTGTTTTACGCGGTCACCGCCGTCTCGCTGATCGTGATGCGTCGTCACCGCCTGCTGCTCACGTCAGCGTTGCTCCTTGCGATCTTTTGCGCGGCGAAGGCATCGCACTCGCACGGGGTATTTGCCGCGTTCTATACGAATCAGCGGATATTCGAGTTCCCGCTCGGTATTTTGGCCTACCAACTCTGGAAATTCGGAGTCCGGATCAAGCTGCCGCTTGCCGGATGCATGGCCGTAGCAGCCTATGCGTGGATGGCCTGGATCAACTGGCACGACCTGTCTAACGCACCGCTGCTGTATTACGGCCTGCCCGCTTTCGTGCTGATCGCCAGCACACTGAGCCTCGAATCGGCGACGGGTTCGGGCTGGGTGACTCGCGCGGCGATATTCATCGGCAACGCGAGTTACGCCATCTATTTGAGCCATCCATACTGTGTTGAAGCGGCGCGCAAACTGCTGCCGGACGCGATCGATGGCTTTGACGCGACTGCGCCGCTCGGCGTGGCGCTCACCATGATCGTGGCTACAGCCATGGGCGCCGCGCTCTATCAGTTCGTCGACTGGCCACTGCACAGGCGCGCGCGCCGTCTGTTGCACGCTGTGCCGGCCATACGGCTGCGCAGGTCCCGGTTCACCGGCGCGGACCGTGCAGGCAAGGCTGCCCTCCAGGAGCCGACCGACGACCTGCCAGTCAACGAGGACGCGAACTGAACAGCGAAGAGCGCGGGCAGCGTGCGTTCAAAAACGGTTTCCCCGCTCCCAGAAGCACATCGCGCAACGCGTAGAGCAACGATTCACAGCGCGTCGACCGGAATCTTCAGATAACGCACGCCATTGGCTTCGGGCTCCGGCATGCGGCCGGCGCGGATGTTCACCTGGATCGACGGCAGGATCAGGTTCGGCATGGCGAGCGTGCGGTCGCGCGCGGTGCGCATCTCCACGAACGCCGCTTCGCTCACGCTCTCGTTCAGGTGGATGTTGCCGCTGCGCTGCGCGCTCACCGTGGTCTCGAAGCAGGGTCCGCGCGAAGCGGGCGGATAGTCGTGGCACATGAAAAGGCGCGTGTCGCCCGGCAGATCGAGCAGCTTGCGCGCCGAGCGGAAGAGCGTGTGCGCGTCGCCGCCCGGGAAGTCGCAACGCGCCGAGCCCACGTCGGGCATGAAAAGCGTGTCGCCCACGAACACGGCGTTGCCGATCTGGTAAGCGAGGTCCGCGGGCGTGTGGCCGGGCACGTGCAGCGCGCGGGCCTCCAACGCGCCAACCTGGAACGTCTCGCCGTCCTGGAACAGCACGTCGAACTGGCTGCCGTCCGGGCTCAGCGTCTCGCCCAGATTGAACACCGCGCGAAACACGCCCTGTACGGCGCGAATATGCTCGCCAATCGCAATGCGCCCGCCCAACTGCGCCTTCAGATACGGCGCCGCCGAAAGATGATCGGCGTGCGCGTGCGTTTCCAGCAGCCACTCGACACGAAGCCCGTATTCGCGCACGAACGCGATCACGCGCTCGGCCGATTCCGTGGCGGTACGGCCCGATTTGGGATCGTAGTCGAGCACCGGGTCGATGATCGCGCAAGCCGTACCGCGCCCCGCGTGCACGACGTAGGTGACCGTGGCCGTGACGGGGTCGAAGAACGGCTCGACGTTGGGTTCGGGTGTTGGCAGCTGGGCTGGGTTGAACATCGCGGGCTCCACAAAAGTGACCCTCTATTGAAACACATATTATAAATTTATATAATGTTTTTAGACAAAGTATAATGCGACGGATCGCCGTTTAACTTCGTCCATCGAGGCGACAAATGAACTCACCACTCGCTCCCGAAGCGCTCGCGGCCCTGCGCGAGTCCGCCGAAAAGTGCTGTGCGCTGCTCAAGGCGCTCGCGCACGAAGACCGTCTCCTGCTGCTTTGCCAGCTCACCGAGGGCGAGCGCAACGTCGGCGAGCTCGAGGAACTGGTTGGCGTGCATCAGCCGAGCCTTTCGCAGCATCTGGGCAAGCTGCGCGACGAAGGCCTCGTCGACACGCGCCGCGAAGGCAAATACATCTACTACCGCCTTGCGAGCCCCGAGGTCATCCAGGTCATGCAGACGCTGTCGAGCCTCTACTGCGGGCGGCTGAAGGTGCAAGCGCCGGGACAAGCGTCATGAGCCTCGACCTCGCCCACTTCACGCCTTACGCCTCTTTCGCGGGCGGCCTGATGATCGGCGCGGCCGCCGCGCTCTTCGTGCTCGTGAACGGCCGCATTGCGGGTATCAGCGGCTTGCTGGGCGGCTTGTTGCCAGGCTCGGGAGCCGAGCGCGGGGTGAATGCCGCATTCGTCGTCGGCCTCGTCGCCGCACCTTTGCTGTGGCAGTTGCGCGCGGCGCTGCCGGCCATACAGATCGACGCGTCCGCGCTCACGCTCGTCGTGGCGGGCCTGCTGGTCGGCGTCGGCACGCGTTACGGGTCGGGCTGCACGAGCGGCCACGGCGTGTGCGGAATCGCGCGCGGCTCGCGGCGCTCGTTCGTCGCAACAGGCGCGTTCATGGCGGCGGGCTTCGCCACCGTGTTCGCCGTGCGTCACCTGGTCGGAGGCTGACATGCGAAAACTTAGCGCACTCGCGTGCGGTCTGCTGTTCGGTATCGGCTTGCTCGTCTCGGGCATGGCCAATCCGGCCAAAGTGCTCGGCTTTCTCGACCTCACCGGCAACTGGGACCCATCGCTTGCCTTCGTGATGGCGGGCGCCATCGCGGTCGCCGCACCCGCCTTCTGGCTCGCGCGCACGCGAACAACCAGCCTCGCCGGCGCGCCGATTCAGTTGCCCACGTCGCGGCGTATCGATGGCCGGCTGGTCGGCGGCGCCTTGCTGTTCGGCGCGGGCTGGGGGCTCGCGGGCTTCTGCCCCGGCCCCGCGCTCGTCGCCGCGGGCGGCGGCCAGCCGCGCGCCTGGCTCTTCGTCGCCGCCATGCTCGCCGGCATGGCGATCTACGCGGTGCTGGAGCAGCGCCGCCGTTCGCAGGAAACCACATTGAGCAGCACCAAACCACACTAATCTGCGCCAGCCTCGGGACCAAAAATTACATGCAAATCACGCAACACGACGCGCGCTTCGCAAGCGCCGACCAGATCACACCCGACGACCTCGCCGCCATCCACGCGGCGGGCTATCGCTCGATCATCTGCAACCGGCCCGATGGCGAAGGCGGCGAGGCGCAGCCCACGTCGCAGGCGCTGCGCACGGCGGCGGCACAACTCGGCCTGCAGTTCGCCTATCTGCCGGTGAAGCCCGGCCAGATCACCGCCGACGCCGCCGCACAGTTCGCCCAGTTGCTCGTCGACCTGCCCGGCCCCGTGCTCGCGTACTGCCGCAGCGGCAACCGCGCCACCAACCTCTATCAGCTCGCGCAGCAAGGCGCGCCGGTGCCAGCGGCCACGCAAGCCGCGACTGCCGCGCGCGCTGCGACGGCGGCCTGCGCGTGGGAGGGCGAAACCTGGGATGTGGTCGTGATCGGCGGCGGCACGGCGGGCATCGCCGTCACCTCGAGCCTGCTGCGCCGTGAGCCGAACCTGAAGATCGCCATCGTCGAGCCAAGCGATCATCACGACTATCAGCCCGCCTGGACGCTGGTCGGCGGCGGCGCCTACGACGTGACGAAAACGCGCCGCCCCATGGCGAGCGTCATGCCCGCTGGCGTGAAGTGGTTCCGCACGGCCGCCACGCGCGTCGAGCCGGAGGCAAACGTCGTGCAGCTCGACAGCGGCGTGCGCGTGGCCTACCGCCAGCTCATCGTGGCGCCGGGGCTGCGGCTCGCGTGGGAGCGCATTGCGGGCCTCACGGAAACGCTCGGCAAGAACGGCGTGACCTCGAACTATCGCTACGACCTCGCGCCGTACACCTGGGAGCTCGTGCAGCAGATGAAGGGCGGCACCGCCCTCTTCAGCCAGCCCGGCATGCCGATCAAGTGCGCAGGCGCGCCGCAAAAAGCCATGTATCTCGCCTGCGACCACTGGCGCCGCCAGGGCGTGCTTGGCAAGGTCAACGTCGAATTCAATCTCGCGGGCGCCGTGCTGTTCGGCGTGGCGACCTTCGTGCCGCCGCTCATGGAGTACGTGAAGCGCTACAACGCGAATCTCGCGTTCTCGTCGAACCTTGTCGCCGTGGACGGCCCGGCGCGTCTCGCCACGTTCGAAGTGAAGGATGCGAACGGCAACGTCACGCGTGTGGAGAAGCGCTTCGACATGCTGCACGCCGTGCCGCCACAGGTCGCGCCCGACTTTATCCGCGACAGCCAGCTCGCGGACGAGGCCGGCTGGTGCGAAGTGGATCACGCCACGCTCCAGCATCCGCGCTATCCGAACGTGTTCTCGCTCGGCGACGTGTGCTCCGCACCGAACGCCAAGACCGGCGCGGCCGCACGCAAGCAGGCCGTGATCGTGGCCGAGAATCTGCTCGCCGCGCGCGCAGGCGCGCCGCTCGCCTGCCGCTACGATGGCTACGGCTCGTGCCCGCTCACCGTGGAAAAGGGCAAGGTCGTGCTGGCCGAGTTCGGTTATGGCGGGCGCCTCTTGCCCACCTTCCCGCTCGACCCCACGCGGCCGCGCCGCCTCATGTGGCTGCTCAAGGCGAGCGTGCTGCCGAGCTTCTACTGGTGGGGCATGCTCAAAGGCCGCGAATGGCTCACGCGGGCGGCGCGCGGTTGACGAGAACGATGGGCACAGAGGGCTGCTGAATCAGCCCTCGAAATCGAGCCCGCCAAGCAGCACTTCCGGCTCGCCCTGCGTGCGCGATGCGAAATCGACAGGGCGAGCCGACTCCCATGACGCCAGCTTGCGCCCGGTCGCTTCGAGGTAGTGCTCGAAGCGCGCTTCGCCGCCGGGCTCCATGAGGCGCTCGATCTCCTCGGTGTCCCAGGTCAGCGAGACATTCAACGGATACCCGTACGGATGCCGGTGCTCGTTCGCGAGACCGCGAAGGCGCACGCGCGTGGGATGGCCGTGCCCGGCGTTGGGCACGACGTCGACGTGCACCGAAGGTCCGAATTGTTTCGCCAGCTTCGCCGCAATACGCGGTGCGAATTCTTCCTCGAACCGGCGAACGGCTTCGATACTCATGCGCGGGGCGCTCCACGGAGGATTGACTGCGGGTTAAGGCGCTGTTGGTCGCGGCCGTGCAGCGCATCGTGCTGGCATCCTACCGCGCCGTCAGCGTGTCAGCCAATGCCCGACAGCGCATCGCGGCCCAGACCCTTCACGCCACTCACGCCGCCCGGCGCCCACGTGCAGCCACAAGGCTGCGCACGCCTTCGAGCGAATACACGCCGAGCGCGACCCAGATCGCGCCGTACCCCACGGCGCGCACCGCGCCGAACGGCTCCCCGTAGATGAGCACGCCAGTGAGCAACTGCAGCGTGGGCGTGACGTACTGGATAAGACCGAGCATCGACAGCGGAATGCGCCGCGCGGCCGCGCCGAAGAGGAGCAGCGGGATCGCCGTGATCGGGCCGGAGGCCGCGAGCAGCAGTTGCAGCCCGCGCGAGGCATGCGTGAAGTGGCTCTCGCCGGCGAGGGCCACGATCGTCAGATAAACGATCGCAACGGGAAAGAGCAAGACCGTTTCGAGCGCGAGGCCTTCGAGCGCGCCGAGCTTCGCGGTCTTGCGCAGGAGGCCATAGCCGCCGAAGGTCACGGCGAGCGCGAGACTGATCCAGGGCGGCGCGCCGTTCTGCCAGGTGAGCCATACGACGCCCGCGGTGGCCAGCGCCACGGCGGCCCATTGCAGCGCGCGCAGGCGCTCGCGCAGGAACGCATAGCCGAACAGCACGTTGATGAGCGGATTGATGAAGTAGCCGAGGCTCGCCTCGACGATGTGCCCGGCATTGACGGCCCAGATATAGATGCCCCAGTTGGCCGAAAGCAGCACGGCGCTCGCGACGAAGCGCGCGAGCAGGCGGCGGTCGCGCAGCGTGGGCCCGAGCCAGCGCCAGTGGTGGCGCACGACGAGCACGGCGATCACGAACAGCAGCGACCACGCCATGCGGTGCGCGAGCATTTCGAGCGCGGGGATCTGGTGCAGCGTCTTGAAGTAGATGGGGAAGAGCCCCCAGAGAACGAATGCAGCGAACGCGTAGAGGATGCCGGGATTCATGTTCGATTCTGGTTATGGAGACGCCAGTCCTACGCGGCGCTGTTCGGCGCGTGCTTGCAAGAGGTCAGGGCCCGTGCGAAGGCAATTGAAAGCCAGGCGGTGCGCGCCCAATTTCGCTTAACCCTGCGCCAAGCCGCCGGTTTTGCGACAATAGCGGATTTTCGCCGCCAGCCTTGGCCGTTGTCCAGCCTGACGCGCCGCTTACGGCGCGCGCTGTTCTCAACGCGGCAGGCGGCGCCGCCCCCTGAACCGGCTTCCTCGCGCGCGATGTCCTTCCCCCATATCGATCTGCTGTATTCGCTGTCCGGCCTGTTCGTCGGATTTCTGGTCGGCCTGACCGGCGTGGGTGGCGGCTCGCTCATGACGCCGCTCCTCGTCCTCGTGTTCCACGTGCACCCCGCCACGGCAGTGGGCACCGACCTGCTGTACGCGGCGGCGACCAAGTCGACGGGCACGCTCGTGCACGGGCTCAAGGGTTCGGTGGACTGGCGTGTGACGCTGCGGCTCGCAACCGGCAGCGTGCCTGCCGCAACGATCACGCTGATTCTGCTGCACCGCTATGGCATGGACACGCCGCGCGCAGGGCATCTGATCCAGGCCGTGCTGGGCGTGGCGCTCCTTATCACGGCCGTGGCGCTCATTTTCCGCCCGCAGCTCGCTGCATTCGCTTCGCGCCACCGCCACGAGCCCGGCGAAGCGCGCACGCTGTTTTTCACGATCTTCACGGGCGCGGTCCTCGGCGTGCTCGTCTCGCTGACCTCGGTGGGCGCGGGCGCCATCGGCGTGACGGTGCTGCTGCTGCTCTACCCGGCGCTGCCCACGGTGCGCATCGTCGGCTCCGATGTCGCGCACGCCGTGCCGCTCACGCTCCTCGCGGGCGCGGGCCACTGGCTGCTCGGCTCGATCGACTGGCACATGCTGCTTTCGCTCTTGTGCGGCTCGTTGCCCGGCATCGCGATCGGCAGCCTGCTTTCTTCGAAAGCGCCTGAAAAGCTGCTGCGCGTGCTGCTCGCCGCGACGCTCACGCTCGTGGGCGTGCGGCTCGTGCTCTCCTGAGCGCCGCGCACGTCATACACATCCCGCGCGGCACGGGCGCGCTCAGGCGTGAGGCGCCTGGCGGAAGAACCTGCCATTGAGATCGACCTCGAACTGGCGCAGCCACTGGCCGCGCGCGTCGAGGCGGTAAGCCTGCGCCCAGGCGCCGCGCCGCACGATCAGCATGTCGCCGTGGTCCGGATCGTTGGGATCGGCTTCGCCGCGAATATCGAACTGCATGGGCGCAAAGCCGTGCCGCGCACAGGCGAGTTCGAAGGCCGCCCGGTCGACGAGCGGCAAGTCGGTGTAGGTATGAATGGTCATGGCGATTTCCTGCTTTCCAGCGATGAGGCCGCGCTCGACCTCGGGGAAGACGCGCGATATCCACGGTATACCCCCAACCGCGGGAAAACTGTGTGTCAAACTACACTTTGGCGGCTGCAGTGCAGCATGACGAAATTGCATGCCAGACACACGCGCATAAAAAAAGCCCGGCCTGCAGAGGCCGGGCTTTTTCTTCGGACTTTTTCCTGCTACGTGCCGCGAGCACCCTGTTTCCAGGGCGCGTGACAGCGTTTATTGCTGCATGACCGTCAGCTTGTTCGACACCGACTTCACGCCTGCCACGCCTTGCGCGACCTCGCCAGCCTTGTCGATCTGGCCCTGATCCGGCACCGTGCCTTCCAGGGTGACCGCGCCGCCGTGCGAGCGCACGCTGATGTTCGAAACGTCGACGCCCTGGGTCTTCGAGAGCGCCTTGCGCACCGTGTAGCCCAGCTTGCGGTCGGCCTTCTTGGCCGACGTCGCCGGAGCGGCCGAGGTCGTAGCCGCGGGTGCGTTCGCCGAGTTGTCTTGCGCATAGGACGCGCTGCATGCCACCGACAGGCACAGTGCCGCGCCCAGCGTCTTCAGAATAGCGACCGATTTCATGTTTTCTCCTTGTGTCTTCGCGTTGTTGCGCGTTGTTGCGGTGTGTTGCCTGGAATAGGACCGCCTCCCTTGCCGGCGGACGGCCCGAAGGCCGCTCGTCAGCCACGGTCTGACGGCTTGGTTACCACTACCGATGACCGCGTACAGCACGCAATGCGCGCGTGCACGGCCAGGGTCTGGACGCGATGCGAGAGGCAAGGATGAAAGGACGTCGAATGACTTTGGTTATTACGCCCGCCCGGACAGGTCTGCGCCCGTTTCCTGTTTGTTATGCATGGATGATGCGTCGATGCCCGCGCGAGCCAGATGCTTCGGCCAGACTTCCGGTCCCGGGCGCGCCATGCCAGGCGCGGCAGGCGAATCACAATTTAGCCTGGCTGTGCCGCAAGCGCAAAGAGTTTAGCGCAGGCGCCTGCGGCATGCGCTCAAGGTGTTCGGCGAGGCACGCCGCATGCCGCCGCAACGCCGATTCTCATGTACCATCGGCTCCACAGAGCCCGCGCGGCGCGCGTGCCTGAGCCCACCCCGGCGCGAGCGCCGGACCCAACGCGGACCCGACCCGCACGCTCCCGAACCACCCGAGGCCCGCTCCACCCCGATGAAGTCCCGTACCGGCCGCAAACCTCCTCCCCGTCTCGTCGCGCGCTTCGTGGCGATCTCGTGGCGCGACCTGGCAGTCACGTTCGGCCCCATCCTGCTCGTGAGCGCGGCAGCCATCTGGCTCGCGGTGCGCCTCATCCAGCCCGCGCCGCCCAACACGCTCACCATGAGCGCCGGGCCCAAGGGCAGCACCTACTGGAACGCCGCGCAAAAGTACAAGGACATCCTCGCGCGCAACAAGATCACGCTGAACGTGCTCGAATCGGAAGGCTCGGTGCAGAACCTGCAGCGTCTCGCCGATCCGAAGTCGAACGTCGACGTGGCGTTCGTGCAGGACGGCATCGCGAGCAAGGTGCCGGACGGCCTCGTCTCGCTCGGCAGCGTGGCTTATGTGCCGCTCGTGGTGTTCTATCACGGCCCAGTCGCCACCCGGCTTTCGCAGTTCGAAGGCCAGCGCATCGCCATTGGCGCCGAGGGCAGCGGCACGCGCGAACTCGCGCTCACGCTGCTCAAGGCGAACGGCATCCAGCCCGGCGGCGCGACGAAACTGCTGCCGCTCTCGGGCGACGACGCCGCGCGCGACCTTGTGGCGGGCAAGATCGACGTCGCGTTTCTCGCAGGCGATTCCGCGCAGCCGGCCGTCATGGGCCACCTCATGCGCACGCCGGGTGTGCGCTTTTTCGACTTCGTGCAGGCCGACGCCTTCGCGCGCCGCTACCCGTATCTCACGGCCATCACGATTCCGATGGGCGCGTTCGATCTCGGCAAAAATCTGCCCGCCACGCCGCTGCAGATCATCGCGCCCACGGCCGTACTGGTCGCGCGCGACTCGCTCCACCCGGCACTCTCAGACCTGCTGATCGAAGCGGCCAAGGAGGTGCACGGCCGCTCCTCGCTCCTGCAGCACGCAGGCGAGTTCCCCGCGCCGCGCGCCCAGGATTTCCCGATCAGCGGCGACGCCGCGCGCTACTACAAGTCGGGCAAGAGCTTCCTCTACCGCGTGCTGCCCTTCTGGGTGGCGAGCCTCGCCGACCGGCTCGTGGTGCTGCTCGTGCCGATCATCGTCGTGCTGATTCCGGGCCTGCGGATCGTCCCTTCGCTCTACGCCTGGCGGGTAAAATCGCGGATCTACCGCTGGTATGGCTCGCTCATCGCACTCGAGCGCGCCGCGATGGCCGACAACTCGCCCACCGAGCGCAGCGCGCTGATCCGCCAGCTCGACAAGATCGAGGAGTCGGTCAACGGCATGAAAATGCCGCTCGCGTATGCCGAGCAGTTCTACGTGCTGCGCGAACATATCGGCTTCGTGCGCGCGCGGCTCTCCGGCACGCGCGAAGCGCTGGACGCAAGCGTTGTTGCGCAAGAGGAGCAGACAGCGCAAAGCGCCGAAGAGGCAGAGACGCCGGAAGGCGCCAGCAAAGAAGCAGGCACAGCGGGTACAGAGGCGAGCCATGCAGACGAAAGCGGCGGCAACGAAACAGGCGAGCGCACGCATTAGCGCCGCTGCACGCATTTTGAACCGAACAATCGGCCATGCAATCAATGGCCCGGAAATCGCCCAAGAGCGGAGGAACAGCATGATCGACGGCATCGACGCCAGCCAGCCGGCCTGGTTCTACGACTTCGTGTCGCCGTTTTCGTACCTGTTGCTGGAACAGCACGAGAAGTGGCCCGGCTTCGACTTCGTGCCGACGCCCGTGCTGCTGTCCGAGCTATATCGCCACTGGGGCCAGCCGTTCGGCTCCGCGGTCCCGGCCAAGCGCATCTTCACCTACCGGCACGCGCTCTTTCGCGCCGAGCAACTCGGCATTCCGTTCAAGATGCCGCCCGCTCACCCGTTCGACTCGGTCAGGCCGATGCTGCTCGCCATCGCCGCGGGCGGCGATCTCGCGTGCGTGCGCGAGATTTTTCGTTTCATCTGGCGCGAGGGGCGGGACCCGTCGAGCGACGAGGGCTTCGAACAGCTTTGCGAGCGCGTGGGCATTGCGCACGGCGAGTCGCTGATCGAGGAAGAATCCGTGCGCGCGCAGTTGCGCCGCAACACCAATGACGCCATCGCCATGGGCGTGTTCGGCGTGCCGACGTTCTGGATGAACAAGCAGCTCTTCTGGGGCGAAGACGCCTTGCCGATGGTGCTCTACTGCGCGCGCAGCCCGAACTGGCTCGACTCGCGCGAGGTCAAGCGCATCACCACGCTGCCTTCGGGACTCGCAAAGACCGTGGCCGAGTGAACGGCAACGCCTCCGAAGCATCCTTCTGATCTCCGTCATGCCGCGCACCCTATGGCGGCGGCGCGCGAGGCGGCTTATGGTTATGGCTGAACGCGTGCGCGCGCAGGTTTCTCTGGCGCACGCGCCCTTGCCCGCCACGCCCCATGGACGACGATAACGCCCTCACCCTCGATATCTGGCTGGTGCGAGTCCTGCGCACGCTGCTGGTCGAGCGCAGCGTCACGCAGGCCGCGCTGCGCCTGAATCAGACCCAGCCCGCCATCAGCACGGCGCTGCGCCGTCTGCGCGAGATCCTGGGCGATCCCATCCTCGTGCGCGGCAAGGCCGGCATGGTGCCGACCGAGTACGGCGAGTCGCTGTTGCAGCACGCGCAGCGCGTGCTGCGCGACGTGGAATTCGTCGCCACGCCGCACGGCGACTTCGACCCGGAGCGCTCGAAGCGCACATTTCGCCTCGCCGCCCCCGATTACCTCAACGACTTCTTCATGCCGACGCTGATCGCCCGCTTTCGCGAGACGGCGCCGGCGGCGCGGCTGGAGATCCTCTCGCTCTCGCCCACGCTCGACCATCACGGCGCGCTGGACGCGGGCGAACTCGACATCGTGATCGGCAACTGGCCGAAGCCCGAGCCGCGTTTCGCGCGCAGCGACCTGTTCTCCGACAAGGTCGTCTGCATGATGCGTGCGGATCATCCGCTCGCGCGCCGCGAACTCACGCGCGAGGCGTATCTCGCGGCGCCCCATCTCGCGCCCACGCCCTATACGGGCGCGCATGCCAGTGCGATCGATCTGGGATTCGCGAAGGCGAAGGCCGAGCGGCGCATCGTCGCGACGCTGCCCTACTTCGGGCTCGTGCCGCAGGTTTTGCTGCAATCGGATCTGATCTTCACGACGACACGGCGCTTCGCACAGCATTACGCGAAGCTCATGCCCCTTGCCGTGGTCGACACGCCGATCGCGTTTCCGCGCATTCACTGCTATCAGATGTGGCATCCGCAGCCAGACAGGCCGAGCGACGTGGGATGGCTGCGCGGCTTGATCGACGAGGTATCGGGAACGCTCACCGCCGAGCGCGGCACGAAGCGCGCGAGCGCGAAGAGGGCTGCGAGCGTGGCTAGCGAGGCGCTTTGAAATGCAAACGGGCGCCTCATCGTCGAGGCGCCCGTTTTACTTGCACGATGCGTCGGATCAGACGAGCGCGGCCGCTCTCACCACAGCCGGGCGCTGCGCCACCCGCATCTGCATGAGCTGCGCGGCGACTGCCACCGCAATCGACGAAGGCGCCTTGTCGACGATGCCCGTCACGCCGATCGGGCAGGTGATCTCCTCCATACGCTCTTCTTCCACGCCGCGCTCCATGAGCCGCCGCTCGAACTTCACGCGCTTCGTTTTCGAGCCGATCAGGCCGAACCACGCGAAATCGCGCCGCCGCATGATGCGCTCGGACAGCTCGAAGTCGAGCGCGTGATTGTGCGTCATCACGAGGAAGTACGCGCCCGCCGGCGCTTCGTCGACGATCGCCGCCGGCGTGTCCGTCGCTTCGATCTGCACGTTGGCGGGCACTTCGTCGGGGAACAGCTCGTCGCGCTCGTCGACCCATTGCACGACGCACGGCAGCATGCCGAGCAACGTGATGAGCGCGTGCCCCACATGGCCTGCGCCGAACAGCACGATGTGCATCGGCCCGTAATGCGGCACCGGCGTACTGCGGCGGCCAATGATCACGCGTCCGGTTTCATCGACGCGCACGCAATGCTCAGGATGGCGACTCATTTTGCGGACCCCTCGCGCGCCATCGCCCGCACCGCGCGCACGCCCTTCAAGATTTCCTCGGCGGTGGCCGGCGCATTCATCGGCGGATTGAAGCGGTAGTCGGCCACGCTCGCCACGGCGTCGCGAATCGCGAAGAACACCGAGAACGGCAGCAACAGCGGCGGCTCGCCCACAGCCTTCGAGCGGTGGATGCTGTCCTCCGCGTTGCGGTTCTTGAAGAGCCGCACGTTGAATTCGGGAGGCGTGTCGTTCACGGTCGGGATCTTGTAGGTGGATGGCGCGTGCGTCATAAGCTTGCCGTCCGGCTTCCACCACAGTTCTTCCGTGGTGAGCCAGCCCATGCCCTGGATGAAGCCGCCTTCCACCTGCCCCACATCGAGCGCCGGGTTCAGCGACGCGCCCACGTCGTGCAGCGCATCGGCGCGCAGCACGCGCATTTCGCCCGTGAGCGTGTCGATCACGACTTCCGATACCGCCGCGCCATACGAGTAGTAGTAGAACGGCCGGCCGCGCAGCGTAGCCTGGTCCCAGTACAGCTTGGGCGTGGTGTAGAAACCATCGGACCAGAGCTGGACGCGCGCGAGATAGGCCTTCGAAACCAGCGTTTCGAACGGCACGATCGTCTCGCCCACGATCACGGATTCGTTGGCAAAGCGCACGTCGGCGGCGTTGACCTCGCCCTTGCCGTACGTCGTCGCGGCCAGCGCGGCGAGGCGCTCGCGCAACTGGCGCGCGGCGTCCTGTGCCGCCTTGCCGTTCAGGTCCGTGCCAGTCGATGCGGCCGTGGCGGACGTGTTCGCCACCTTGCTCGTATCCGTGGCGGTCACGCGCACGCGGCCGAACTCGATGCCAAGCTCCTGCGCCACGACCTGCGCGACCTTCGTGTTCAGGCCCTGGCCCATTTCGGTGCCGCCGTGGTTCACGAGCACCGAGCCGTCGGTGTAGATATGAACGAGCGCGCCCGCCTGGTTGAAGTGCGTGACGTTGAACGCAATGCCGAACTTGACCGGCGTGAGCGCGATGCCCTTCTTGAGCACTTCGTTGTTCGCGTTGAATTCGCGAATCGCGGCGCGGCGCGCGCGATAGCCGCTCGTTTCCACGAGTTCGTCGATCAACTCGTGAATGACGTTGTCCTCGATGACCTGGCCGTAAGGCGTTTCGTTGTTCTGCGTCTTGCCGTAGAGATTGCGGCGGCGCACGTCGAGCGAATCGAGGCCGAGCGAGCGCGCCACGTCGTCCATGATGTACTCGATCGCGAATGCGCCCTGCGGGCCGCCGAAGCCGCGAAACGCCGTGTTCGACTGCGTGTTGGTCTTGCCGCAGAAACCGGCGATCGACACGTCGGGCAGCCAGTAGGCGTTGTCGAAGTGGCAGACCGCGCGCGTCATCACCGGGCCGGACAGGTCTGCGGAAAAGCCGCAGCGCGAGGTCATGTCGACCGACACGCCTTCGATCGCGCCCTGGTCGTCGTAGCCCACTTCATACGTGTAGTGGAAATCGTGGCGCTTGCCCGTGACCATCATGTCGTCGTCGCGGTCCGGGCGCAGCTTCACGGGGCACAGCAGCTTCCATGCGGCGAGCGCCGCGCAGCACGCGAAGAGGCCCGACTGCGATTCCTTGCCGCCGAAGCCGCCGCCCATGCGACGGCATTCCACGAGCACGTTGTGGGAGGCCACGCCCAGCACGTGCGCAACGAGGTGCTGCATCTCGCTCGGGTGCTGGGTCGAGCACCACACGTGCATGCCGTCGTCGTCCTTCGGCACCGCGTAGGCGATCTGGCCTTCGAGGTAGAACTGCTCCTGGCCGCCCAGCAGCATCTCGCCTTCATGGCGGTGCGCGGCGCGCGCGGCACGCGTGGACGCCTCGCCGCGCGCAAGCTTCATCGGCGGCAGCACCGACTGCTGCGCGGCGCGCGCCTGCTGCGCCGTGAGCACGGCGGGCAGCTCTTCGTACTGCACCTCGGCGCGGCGCGCGGCAAGGCGCGCCGTGTCGTGAGAAGTCGCCACGACGATGAACATGGGCTGGCCCACGTACTGCACGACGCCGTCGGCGAGCACCGGATCGTCGTGGATGATCGGGCCGCAGTCGTTCACGCCGGGAATGTCCTCGGCCGTGAGCACCGCCACGACGCCGGGCGTCGCGCGCACTTTCGCGAGGTTCATCGAAACGATGCGCGCGTGCGGCTTCTGCGAGAGGCCGAGCGCGGCGTGCAGCGTGCCGGCCACGACCGGAATGTCGTCGGTATAGGTAGCGCGGCCGCTCACATGCAGATGCGCGGATTCATGCGGGCGCGAGACATGCACTTGCGCGAAGGGCTCGCGTGCCTTGAGTTCGTCCAGGAACGGTTCGGCTTGCTGGTTCATTGTGTCGTTCTCCGTATCTCTTTTCCGATTCCTGAATGTCTCAAGCCGTTTCTGCTGCGACGTTGCGCACGTTGATCGCTTGCGGCGCAAGCGGGTTATGCGGGCGCGTTTCGAGCCAGAAGCGGTACAGCGTGTTCTTCGCGGCTTCGAGGCGGTAGTCGCTCGTCGCGCGCATGTCGGAAAGCGGCGCGTAGTCGTTGCCAAGCGCGATCATCGCGGCCTGGGCCGTGGCTTCGTGCCATTGCGCGTCGGCGAGCACGCCTTCCGCGTGGGTCGCGCGCTTCGGCGTGGCAGCCATGCCGCCAAAGGCGATGCGCGGCTCGCGAATCACGTCGCCATCGGCGATATACGCGAAGGCGGCGCACACGGCCGAGATGTCCGAGTCGAAGCGCTTCGAGACCTTATAGGTGCGAAAACGCAGGTTCGCACGCGCACCGGTGCGCGTGGGCACCTTGAGCGCAAGCACGAACTCGTGCTCGGCCATGTCCTTCTTTTGATAGGCGAGGTAAAGATCTTCGAGCGCCATCTCGCGCTCGACATCGCCGCCGCGCAGCACCACACGCGCGCCGAGCGCGATGAGCCCCGGCATCGAGTCGCCGATGGGCGAACCGTTCGCGACGTTGCCGCCTATCGTGCCCGCGTTGCGGATCGGCAGCGAGGCGAAGCGCTGCCACATCTCTTCGAGTTCCGGGTACGGCTTCGCGAGTTCGGCATACGCGCGCTCCACAGTCACGCCCGCGCCGATCTCGATCCACGCGTCACTCACGTCGATGCGGCGCATCGCGTCGACCTGGCCCACGTAGACGATGTCGCCAAGCTCGCGCATCTGCTTCGTGACCCACAGGCCGATGTCGGTGCTGCCCGCGAGGATGCGCGTGTTGGGACGCTCGGCCTTGATGGCGGCGAGCGCCTCGACGGTGCGCGGCGCGTCGTAGTGCTGGCCACGGCTCTCGTAGTGGAAAGTGTCCTTGCGCTCGAGCGTGGCGAGCGTTTGCGCGAGCGCCTTCACGTCGACAGGCTGCTTCGGCGCGCCGGCCTGGAACATCTGCTCGGCGGCGTCGAGGATCGGCCGGTAGCCCGTGCAGCGGCACAGGTTGCCCGTGAGCGCGTTGGCGATCTCGTCGCGCGAAGGCACGCTGCAGGCGCCCTTGCCCGCGCACGCGCCGAGGCCGGCGGGGTCCGCGTGCTCGTGGCCGTGCTTTTCATAGAGCGCCCACATCGACATCACGAAGCCGGGCGTGCAGAAGCCGCACTGCGAACCGTGGCAATCGACCATGGCCTGCTGCACGGGATGCAGCGAGCCGTCGGGCTGGCGCAGGTCTTCGACGGTGAAGAGCGCCTTTCCGTCGAGCGTGGGCAGGAACTGGATGCAGGCGTTGACGGCCTTGAAGCTCACGCCGCCCGCCTCGTTGCGCTCGCCCACCACGACCGTGCAGGCGCCGCAGTCGCCTTCGGCGCAACCTTCCTTGGTGCCGGTGCAGCGCGCGTCTTCGCGCAGGTACTGGAGAACGGTGCGGGTGACGCCCGCGTCGCTGACTTCGCGAATCGCGTTGCGGTGGTAAAAGCGGATCGGCTGGCTCATGGTTTCTGGCTCGTCGTTGGCTGCGGCTCGCAAAAGGCGTGTGCCGCTCGAGTGGACGGTTCGAAAACTATCACTGCCAATATTGGCAACCCATAGCTAGAGGAGCATGGGGGATATATCGTTGAATCGATAAATCGGTGTGCTGCGGGATGGCTGTGCTTATGTTGACGTGTCTTGATTGCGCGATTTCGTTGTCTATTCGTGAATATCGGACATATTCGACTGAGCATTAACCCGTTCAAACACCGATATCTCCGCACGAACGGTCGGACAAAGCCACCGCGCTTGCGCGAATTGCGGGCAACGTCGCGCAATATCGCTGGATCTCCGCGGCGGGGCTATCGGACGCAAACCGCTGTCATCGCCGCAGAAAACCCGTGTTCCGCCGGCCGGAACAGCTTTTCAATTTCTGCATAAAAACCGGTTCCATGGGACAATCACGCCTTTCCCGCCGTTTTCCATCCGCGTTTTCCCCATGTCTGCTGATTTGGCGCCCAGGCGCAACGCCGCATCGACGACCCTGCAGATCATTCCGGTCGTCTTTTTCACCTTCCTCTGCTATCTGACGATCGGCATTCCGCTCGCGGTGCTGCCAGGCTACGTGCATAACGACCTCGGTTTCAGCACCGTGGTGGCAGGCGCGGCGATCAGCGTGCAGTACATCGCCACGCTCTGCTCGCGCGCGCTCGCGGGCCGCTCGGCGGACACGCTCGGCCCCAAGAGAACCGTGACGATCGGCCTGACGATCTGCGGCGCGAGCGGCGTGCTGCTCCTCCTTGGCACGCTCGTCGATCACTGGCCCGGCCTCTCGCTCGCGCTGCTGGTAGTGAGCCGCCTGTTGCTCGGCTGCGGCGAAAGCCTGTGCGGCACCGGCGCGATCCTCTGGGGCATCGGCCGCGTCGGCACCGCTCACAACGCGAAGGTGATCTCGTGGAACGGCATCGCCACTTACGGCGCGCTCGCGATCGGTGCGCCGCTCGGCGTGGTGATGGCGCACGCCATCGGTTACTGGATGCTCGGCGTTTCGGTCATCGCGATGGCCGCGCTCGGTTTCTGGCTCGCGCGCCCGATCGCGCCGGTGCCGATCGTGCACGGCGAGCGCATGTCGTACCGCAGCGTATTCACGCGCGTGCTGCCGCATGGCATCGGCCTCGCGCTCGGCTCGGCGGGTTTTGGCTCCATCGCGACCTTCATCACGCTGTTCTACGCCGCGCGCCACTGGCCCAACGCCGCCTTTACGCTCACGGTGTTCGGTCTGATGTTCATCGGCGCGCGCCTGTTGTTTGCAAACACGATCAAGCGTTTCGGCGGCTTCCGCGTGGCCATCGTCTCGTTCTCGTGCGAGTGCGCAGGCCTCTTGCTGCTGTGGCTCGCGCCCACGCCGCAAGTCGCGCTCGCGGGCGCCGCGCTCACCGGCTTCGGCTTCGCGCTCGTGTTCCCGGCGCTCGGCGTCGAGGCGGTCGGGCTCGTACCGCCCGCAAGCCGCGGTGCGGCGCTCTCGGCGTACTCGGTGTTCCTCGACCTCTCGCTGGGCATTACCGGCCCGCTCGCCGGCTATGTGGCGAACCTGTTCGGGTATGGGTCGGTGTTTCTGTTCGCCGCCATCGCGGCGGCGGCGGCCGTGGCGCTTTCGGTTTCGCTTCATCGCAAGAGCGTGCGCTCGCACGCCGCGCCGGGCGCGCAAAACGCGAGCGGCGCCAGCGCGCCTGCCGGGCGACAAGCCGAATAAAAAAACCGCACCCGGCAAACTGCGCCGGATGCGGCCCGGACTTCAGACGACATCACCGCAGGCGGCTCTACGCCGCCTGCCATCACTTCTTCACCGCAGCCGTATCGAGCTTCTTGCCGGTCGCCTCGTTATAGCGCTTCACGTATTCCTCGGTGAGCTTGGCCACCGCACGGCCGATCTTGCGGTAGTCCGACTCGTTCAGGTTCGCGAGCGACACGCGGCCCGACGGATGCGCCGTGCCAAAACCCTTGCCCGGCAGCAGCACGACGCGCGCCTCGGCCGCCAGCTGGAACAGCAGTTCGTTGGGCTTCACCTGCTTGAGCAGCCAGTCGACGAAATCCCGTCCGAAGCGCTTCTCGCCCAGGTACTCCATGTCGAGAATCGTGTAGTAGTCGACCTGGTTCGGATCGTCCTCGTCGTAGGTCGTGCCCATTGCCTCGAACAGCGCGCGCTTGCGGCTGCGAATCAGGCGCTTGAGCGCGTTCTTGTACGCGTCAGGGGTGTCCATCAACGAGAACAGCGAGAACAGCACCATCTGCACCTGTTGCGGCGTGGAGAGGCCCGCCGTGTGATTGAGCGCGACGGTGCGGCTGTCGGCCACCAGACGGTCGATGAACTTGAGCTTGTCCGGCTCCGTCGTGATCGACTCGTAGCGCTTGTGCAGTATCTTCTTCTCCTCCTTCGGCAGCTTCGCGAGCAAATGATCGAGGACGTTGTCGCGATGCGTTGCGATAGCGCCCAGACGCCAGCCCGTCGCCCCGAAGTACTTCGAGTAGGAGTACACGAGAATCGTGTTCTTCGGCGCGAGTGCGAAGAGCGAGACGAAGTTGTCGGCGAAGGTGCCGTACACGTCGTCGGTGAGGAAGATGAGGTCCGGGCGCTCCTTCACGATCTCGGCAATGTATTCGAGGCTTTCGTCGTCGAGCTTCACCGAAGGCGGGTTGCTCGGGTTCACGAGGAAGAACGCCTTCACCTTCGGGTCGCGCAGCTTGTCGAGTTCCTTCTTCGAGTACTGCCAGTTGTTCTCGACGGTGGCGTTCAGATGCACGACATCGAGCTCATAGTCGTTGAGCTCGGGAATCTCGATGTAGGGCGTGAAGATCGGCATGCCGAGCGCAATGGTGTCTCCCTTCTTGATCAGAAAGTTCTCGCGCATCGTGTTGAAGATGTACGTCATGGCCGCCGTGCCGCCTTCCACGGCGAACACGTCGAACTCGCCGACGAACGGATGCTTGCCGATCATCTCGCGGCGCAGATACTGGCCGACGATGATTTCCGAGAGCTTGAGCATGCGATCCGGCACGGGATAGTTGCAGGCCAGAATGCCTTCGCACATCTCGTAGAGGAAGTCGCCCGCCGAGAGGCCCAGCTGGTCGCGCACGTACGAAACCGCCCCGCCGATGAAATCGATGCCGGGCTGGCCTTTGTTTTCGCGCAGGAACTGATCGAAGCGTTCGACAATGCCCGCGCGCTGCGGGAAGCCGCCTACCCCTTCGGGCATGTACGAGAATGAGCGCTCCGACTCGCGCATCGCGAAGAGACCTAGCTGCCAGAAGCCGTGGCGGGGAATGGTGGCGAGAAAGTTGGGGTTGCCGCGGCCGGCGTTGAGCATCGAGAAGTTGGCCGGGCGTTCGGTCGCACCGCCGCCGGCCGCCTTGATCAGTTCGTCCTTCAGCTCGAACGGGCTCAGTGCCTCGAGGGCCGACTTTTCCTTCGCGCCGTTACTCTTCGCTTTCGTTGCCATGGTGTTCTCCATTGGAAGACGTTGCGCGCGCCGCGCGTCCATGCGCGGCACGCGTTGAGTTCATGTCACGCAAGACCGACCACGAGCGGCCCGAGCAGCGTGAGCAGCACGTTCGCGATCGCATAGGTAATGGCGAACGGCACGGTGGGCACCGCGCTTTCCGCCTTGTCGAGAATGCCGCCGAAGGCGGGGTTCGCACTACGGGCGCCGGACAGTGCACCCGCGAGAATCGCCGCGTTGTTGTACTTGAGCACGTAGCGGCCAAACAGCATCGTGAGGAAGAGCGGCACGAGCGTCACGACCACGCCCAGGAGGAAGATCGTGATGCCGCTTTGCTTGATCGTCACGACCGCCTGCAGGCCCGAGTTCAGCCCCACCACCGCCACGAACGCCGCAAGACCGAAGTCCTTGAGCAGTTGCGAAGCGGCAGGCGGCATCACGCCGTACATCGGGTGCTTGCCGCGCATCCAGCCGAACAGGAGACCCGCGAGCAGACAGCCGCCGCCCGAGCCGAGCGTGAGCGGAATGCCCGCCACATTCACGACGACGAGACCGATCAGCAAGCCGAGCACGAGGCCCACGCCCATGTAGATGAAGTCCGTCTTGTTGCTATAGGCAAGCTCGTAGCCGGCGGCCTGCACCGCGCGTTTGGTATCCGTGGCGGTGCCGTACACGGTCACGACGTCGCCGTGCTCCAGCTTCGTTTCCGGCAGGAGCGGCACGGGCTGGCCCACGCGCTCGATCTTCTCGATGTACACGCCGTGGCGCATATCGCGGTCCACGTTCTTGCGCACTTCGGCAATCGTCGTGTGATTCATGCCCTTCGCCGTGAACACGATCTGACGCGTCTGCATCACGAGGCTCATGCCGCCCGAGTCCGGCACTTCCGGCCCGATCAGCGCCCCCACTTCGACCATCTGCTCGCGGCGGCCCACGACGAGCACGAGGTCGTCGCGGCTCAGCACGAAGTCGGGGGTGGCGTCGATCACCTTGCCCGCGCGGCGGATCTTTTCGATCGCGACGAAATCGTGTTCGGCCAACTCGATTTGCTTGACGGTCTTGCCCGCACCCGCCTCGACGCGGAACACGCGACCGAAGAGCTCGGGCAGCGCCGTGATCTGGCCCGGCCCCGCCACGGCTTCGCCGCCCGACATCTCGCGCTCGGCGTCCATGGAGGCGTCCTTGAGACTGCGGCCCATGAACTTTGGCAGGATGTTCACGCAGACGATGATCGCGCCCAGCGAGCCAAACACATAGGTCACGGCATAGCCGACGGCGACATCGGCCTGCATGGCTTTGACCTGGTCGGCCGGCAGACCGAGGCGTGCAATGGCGTCACCGGCCGTGCCGATGATGGCCGACTGCGTCATGCCGCCCGCGGCGAGACCGGCGGCGAGGCCCTTGTTGAGGTGAAAGAGCTTCGCGCACACGAGCACCGTGACGAGCCCCGCCAGCGCCATGAACACGGACATGGCGATCTCGCGCAGCGTCTTGCGGTTGAGCGAGTTGAAGAAGCCCGGCCCGGAGTCGTAGCCCACCGCGTAGATGAACACGGCGAACATCACCGCCTTCACGCCGTTGTCGACCGTCACGCCAACCTGGCTGATCACGACCGCAGCGATCAGCGACCCGCCCACGCCGCCTAACTGGAACTTGCCGAAGTTGATCTGGCCGATCCAGTAGCCGACGGCCAGGGAAAGAAATAGCGCGATTTCCGGCGATTTGTGAAAGATGTCATGTAGCCATTCCATCGTGTCCTCGCTTTGGGAAAGAACCACCCGTTGCTGCCGGAGATGGCCGTGAGGCGTGCATCAGCGCCGGCCAGATCCAGCAAAAAACGCCAGCCAAACTTGTCAGCCAAACTTCGCCGCGAGCCCCACCACCACGGGGCCCATGAGCGGCAAGAGGATGTTCGACAGCGCATAAGTGATCGTGTAGCCGATCACGGGAGTCGAGTTACCGGCTACGCCGACGAGCGCACTGATCGCCGGTGTGCTGCACTGCTGGCCTGCAATCGCGCCGAGCAGCATCGGCGCTTCGAGCTTGAGGAACATGCGCCCGATCCAGAGTGAGAGAAGCCCCGGAATCAGCACCATCAGAATGCCCGCGAGCGGCAGCGCAAGACCGTACTCACGCACGAGCTTGATCGCGTCGGGACCGGCGGAGAGGCCCACAGCCGCGATGAAGGTGGCAAGGCCGAAGTCCTTGAGCACCTGCGCGGCAGCCGAGGGCAATGAGCCGACCACGGGAAAGTGCGAACGCAGCCAGCCGAAGAAGAGGCCCGAGAGCAGGCAGCCGCCGCCCGTGCCGAGCACGAGCGAGACGCCGCCCACGTTCACGCCGAAACGCCCGATCATCATGCCGACCAGGACGCCGAGGCCGAGATAGACAAAGTCGGTTTTCTGGGTCTGCTGGATCACGTAGCCAAGCCGCTTCGCGCCGCGCGCCACGTCGTTGGGCGTACCGAGCAGCGTGAGCACGTCGCCGCGATGCACGACCGTGCCGGGCAATGCCGGCACCGTGGTGTCTTGCCGCGTAATCGCGCTCACATAGATGCCGCGCCCCGCTTCCGGGGCGGCGCGCTCGCGCATCTGCGCAAGCGTGAGGCCGTTGACGTCGCGGCGCGTGACCATCACGTCCACCCGCTTCGCGAGCAGCTTGAACAAGCCCTCGCCCGGCAACTCTTCGCCGAGGCTGCCAGCGGCCTCGATCACCGCTTCGCGGCGCCCGGCGACGAGCACGACGTCGCCCGGTTGCAGCACGGTCTGCGCAGTGGCGTCGAGCTGACTTCCTTCGCGCAGCACGTGCTCGATCGTGATGTTGTTGCCAAAGCGCGCCTCGAAGGCGGCGACCTCCGTGCCGGCGGCGGAACCCACCTTGAACGCGCGCCCAACGAGCGGCGGCAGCGCTAAGCGTTGCCCGTCGTCGAGCACGCCGTCGCCGCCGAGCTTGCGATACAGTCGCGCAGCCTCTTCGCGCAGATTGATGCGCAAGATGAGCGGCGCGATCTGGCTCGTGAACAGCACGATGGTGATAAGGCCAAAGAGGTAGCTCACGCTGTACGCGGTCACGATATGCGCCTGCAGCGTGCTCGCCTGGGCGTCGGTCAAGCCGAGCCTCGTGATCGCTTCGGAAGCCGTGCCGATCACGGCCGATTCGGTCGCAGCGCCCGCGAGCAGGCCCGCCGCGGTACCCGCATCGAGCTTCATCACCACGACGGCGATCATGATGAGCGCCATGACAGAGACGATCTCGATGATCGATAGGAGACCGTAGCGCCAGCCGCGCCCGACGTTCGCGAAAAACTGCGGACCGCCCGTGAAGCCGAGCGCGAAGATGAAAAGTGCAAAGGCGATGTTCTTGAGGTCCGGCGCAATGCGCGCGCCGGTTTGCCCCAGCACGAGCGCGACGATCAGCGTGCCGCACACGCCCCCGAGGGAGATCGGCCCGAAGCGGATGGAACCAATCAGATAACCGAGCGCGAGGCTCACGAACAGGGCAATCTCGGGTTGCGATTTCAGCAATTCGACGATCATGTCTGGTCTGCCGATTTACGTTTTAGTTAGCCCGAAAGCATGCTCGAAATTGAGCGGCAATGCACATTAAATAACATGCAATGCCAATGCAGGTCGCTATTTTTCCCCATGTGCAACAATTCTTTCACACAGCAAAAGAATCAATGCGCGCTAATTTCCAGGTTGTGAATTACGATGTATTCACAGAGCGCAATGGCTCGCAATTTACCGCAGGCAAGGCGAGTCCGTCGTAAATCTGACAGATCTAATGGATAGCCGCTGCCTGCGCGAACGGCGCAAACACGTTATCCGCAATGCACAAATCGTTGATAGTGACAAAAACGTGCAACGCATTCCTCATTCAATACATGCCATTTGAGTACTGAATCTTTTACAGCTTCGAAATGCTGCCGTGTGTTGAGATAGATATTGTAATTCTCAGCGACTGTCAATATTATTTTTGTTAGATTGCCGCCCTCGTCCATTCGAGGCATATCGTTCAGAACAACGCAGCACATCGCTTCGTTCCCCAACTTCGCCAGCAGTCGCAGTGCCCCTCAACCGGTCCATGCATCGAGCATACGAGGCTACACATGAACCAGATACACGCCATGCGCGTCTTCGTCAGGGTTGCGGAAACCGAGAGCTTTCGTCGCGCCGCGCAGCAGCTCGACGTCTCCAACGCGCTCGTCACGCGCTCCGTCGCGATGCTCGAGGCGCACCTGAACACACGACTCATCAACCGCACCACGCGCAATCTCGCGCTTACCGAGGCAGGGCTGCGTTATCTCGAGGGCTGTCGTTGCGTGCTCGAGGAACTCGATCATCTGGAGCGCTCGCTGGCGCATACGGAAAGCGAGCCGAGCGGCACGCTGCGCGTGGTGGCCGCGGGCGCGCTCTCGCTCGCCACGCTCACACCGCTCATCGACGGTTACCGGCGTCTGTATCCACGCGTGAACGTGCGCCTCACGCTCGCCGAGCGGCCCGTGGATCTCGTGGAAGATGGCTTCGACGTGGGCATTGTCGGCGCCACGCCCGCACGTAACGGCGAATGCGTGGCGCGCGCGCTCGGCACCACGACGTTCGTGCCCTGCGCGGCTCCGGCATGGCTTGCCGAGCACGGCGAGCCGCATACGCCCGAGCAGCTCGCCCAGTGTGCGGCGGTCGCGCTGCCGCCCGAGGAGCGCAGCGCGACGTGGCAGTTCGCGAAGCCTGGCGAGCAGGCCCAGCAGGTCACGCTGCAGCCGGGCTACGCCGTCAACAACATGCTGATGGTGCGCCTCGCGGCGCTAGCCGGCATGGGCGTGGCGATCGTGCCCGCGCCGCTCGTTGCCGACGACTTCACCGCGGGCACCTTGCGGCGCCTGTTGCCCGACTACGATATCGACGACCCGGACGCGCGCATGTCCATCGTCTATCCGAGCCGCCAGTATCTGCCCGCGAAGACGCGCCGCTTCGTCGACTACACGGTCGAGCATTTCGAACACGCGCACAACGCATCGCCCGCGACGACGGCAACGTCATCGCCGGCGAATTCTCCTGGCGCGCCTGCCCGGCCGCTGAGCGTAGCGTGAACACACAACGGGCACGCGCCATGCGCGCGCCCGTGGTTTGGGAACATGTGTTCGAGAACAACCTTACGCGAAGAGCGGCGCCTCAGGGCCTGGGCGCATTGCCGTCGACCGGAACCAGCAGGCCCGGGTCGCCCGCGCCGCACAGTTCGTGCAGCAATGCCGCTTCGCGCTCGTGCACTTCCACCGGTAGCCACGACGCCCCCGCCCACGCGAGGTAGCGCGCACGATGCTGGCCGTTGCGAAACGCCACCACGCCCTCGTGCGCGAGTCCGAACCAACCCGCCAGCCCTGCTACGCGGCGTTTGCTGATCGTTACGTACGGCATCTGCGGCACGCGCTCGTTGTCGGGATCGAGAAACTCGCGAATGCCGCGCACCTTGCCGCTGTGCCAGTCGTCGACGGGCTTGAGCACGTAGTCGGTGTCGTCGCGGTCGGCGCAGAGAAGCAGCTTGTGCAAGTCGACGATCACGACGACATGGCGCGTGCCGTCGGTCGTGAAGACGCGCTTGAAGCGCACATGGTCATACGCGTCGTGGTTGGGCAACGGGACGGTCCAGAAGGGTCCACAAGCAGGATACGGAGAATCCGGAACGGAGGTGATGCTGGACATGGACGTCGATTGCATGCGTGCGCGGGAGAACGTGGTTCGGGCAATTAAAACCGGCCTAAGCTACGGATGGACCGTGAAATTTTTATGACGAATGCGGGGCGCATCGAGGAGCGGCACATGACCATCGAAACCTTCGGCGAACACGTGCGCATCGAAGCGCAAGAGCGTGTAGCAATTCTCGTGCTCGATCGGCCCGCGCAGCGCAACGCCATCGACAGACCTGTAGCGAATGCACTCGCCGCCGCGTTTACCCGCTTCGAGGAAAATCCCGCATGGCTCGCGGGCGTGCTGTATGGCGCGGGCGGCACGTTCTGCGCGGGCGCCGACCTCACCGCGCTCGCCGACCCCGAACGCCGCAATGAAATCCATGCGGACGGCAGTGGCAATGGCCCTCTCGGCCCCACGCGCATGTGGCTCACCAAGCCCGTGATCGCCGCGGTTTCAGGCTACGCCGTTGCCGGCGGGCTCGAACTCGCGCTGCTGTGCGACCTGCGCGTGGTCGAAGATGATGCCGTGCTTGGGGTGTTCTGCCGCCGCGTGGGCGTGCCGCTCATCGACGGCGGCACGGTGCGTCTGCCGCGCCTGATCGGCCTTTCGCGCGCACTCGATCTGATCCTCACGGGGCGCGCCATCGATGCGCAGGAAGCCCTCGCGTTCGGACTCGCCAATCGCGTAGTCGCAAAAGGCCGCGCGCGCGAGGCCGCCGCGCAACTCGCCGCGCAACTGGCAGCGCTTCCGCAGGCCGCGTTGCTTGCGGACCGCCGCTCCGCGCTCGAACACAGCATGCTGCCCGATATTGCCGAAGCGTTGCGCCGCGAAGGTGCACACGGCTATCGCGCGGTGCTCGACGAAGGGCTCGCACTCGCCGCTCGCTTCGCGGCTGGCGAGGGCCGTCATGGCGAACCACTCGATCCGTAGACCGCTGATTGAAAACACGCACGCGTCCTTCCAGGCGGACGATTCACGCGTCAGTGACCAGCACACGCTGCGCTTGACGCTTGAAGGCGCGCGCGCGACCCGCTACATTGAAATTGATCCGCGCCGCTGCCCCCGCCCCTGTCGCCATGTCTCATGACGCTGAGCACGTCTGCGTCTAACGGCAATCTTCAGACGAACCGCCCCGGCGCCCCCTTCCCTGATCCCGCATCACGGGAGAGATCTCATGCCGACGGATCGAATCATCCGCTTTGCGGACTTCGAACTCGACGTCGAGCGGTACCAGCTACGCCGGGCAGGTGCGGAGGTCCGGCTGGAGCGGTTGCCGATGGATCTGCTGATCCTGCTGGCCTCCCGGCGCGGCGAGTTGCTCTCGCGCGCGGACATCGTGGACCGGCTGTGGGCCGGCAGTCCCTTTCGCGACACGGACAACGGGCTGAATACGGCGATCCGCAAGATCCGCATCGCGCTCACCGACGACCCGGCCAGCCCGCGCCACCTCATTACGGTGAAGGGCAAGGGCTACCGCTTCGACGGCATCCTGCCCGAGCGCTCCGAGCTTCACGATGCCTCGCCCCCCGCGCACGACGCGCACACGCCGCGCGAGAGCGAGTACGCGCCACCCGCCGTACGCATGCTGGTGCTGCCGTTCGACAACCACACGGGCGACGCGAGCCAGGAGAGCCTGTGCTTCCAGCTCGCCGACGAAATCTCGGTCACGCTCGGCGCGCTCAACCCGGAGCGCCTGCTCACGATCGCACGCACCACGGCAGCGCGTTACCGCGCGACGCAAAAGAGCATTGGCGAGATCGCGCGCGAACTGAAGCTCGACTACGTGCTCGAAGGCTCGCTCACGCGCGCGGGGCAGCAAACGCGCATCCTCACGCGTCTTATCCGCTGTTCCGACGAAGCACAGATCTGGAGCCGCGCGCACGAGAGCGCCACGCAAGGCGCGCTCGACATCCTCAAGGAAGCGGTCGCGGCGCTCGCCGAGAATCTCGCGTCCACGCTTTCCGAGCAGCAGCGCACGCGCCTCGAGCGTCGCCTGCCCGTCGATCCCGCCGCACACGACGCGTATGTGCGCGGGCGTTTCTTCTGGTATCGCCGCGTGCATTTCGAAGCGGGCTTTTGCGCGCATCACGGCATCGACGGCGAAGACTTCGTGCGCAGCCGAACGTACTTCGAGTCCGCGCTCGAGCACGACCCGAGCTACGCGCTCGGCTATACGGGCCTTTCGAACTACTACGGATCGACGGTGGTGCACGGCTTCGTCGCCCCCGACGATGGCTGGCCGGTCGCGCGCTCGCTTGCCGAGAGCGCGCTCGAACTCGATCCGGATCTGCCCGAGGCACATCACGCACTCGCGGCCGTGCGCTACTTCTACGACTGGGACTGGGATCTCGCCGAGGCCGGCTTCAAGGACGCGCTGCGGCGCAATCCGAGTTACCCGGAGGCGCACAGGCTCTATGCGCGCATGCTCGTGGCGGCGGGCCGCCGCGCCGAGGGCGACGTAGCGATGGAGCGCGCCGAACGCATCGATCCGCTGGCGTTCCAGGGCTCGCGCGCGTTCGGCATGGTGATGTCGGGCAGGCATGCGGAAGTCGTGAGCGAATATCTCGCGCCGGGCCACATGGACCATCCGCCGCTCGTGTATCAGCTGCTCGCAACCGCGTTCGAAGTGAAGAAGCTGTATGCGCAGGCCGTGGACGCGACCGTGGAAGCACTCGAGCGCTGCAACCAGCAAGCGCGCGCTGGCATCATTCGCGCCCGCTGGGAAGCGGGCGGCTACGACGCGGTGCTGCGCTGGTATCTGGAAGATCTGCTCGCGCGGCGACGGGCCCGCTACACCTCGCCGCTTCTCATCGCCGAGGCCTATGCGCGCCTCGCGCAGCCCGACGAAATGTTCCGCTGGCTCGAAACGGCGCTGGCCGAGCGCAGTTCGCGGCTATGCGAGTTGCGCACGAATCCGTGGTTCGCGCCCTGGCGTCCAACGGGGCGCATGCGGCTCATCGAAAAACATATTGGCGGCGGCCCGACACGCTGAGCGGTTGGCGCAAGGCGCGAGAGCGCGTCGCGTCGCCGTCCTGCTACCCTGGTCTGCGTAGTCCCTTCAGTTCCCGTGATAGAGCCCTTCGCTCAGCGCCTTCTGCTGGCCCGACTTCTCGGAGCGTATGAGATCCTGATAGACCTGCGCGTGCGTGAGCGCCATCGGCGCGCCCGAGGCGCCTGTCGACATCGGCGAGCCGCCCACGTCCTGTGCCGCCGGCGGCGTCGCGGCCTGTTGGGTCTGGTCGTCGCTCTGCGACTGCGCCAACGCACTCGCTGCGAAGAAGGCGGCCGCTGCGGTCACTGCGATGCGTACTGTGTTCATCGTGTTCATGTCATCGCTCCAGCAAGGTTGCGCATGTTCGGTTCCGTCATGCGCGGGACGGACGAGGCGAGGACGCGCTCACCGGCAGGCGGGCCGGATGGGGAACGGTTTCGCTCGTGGGTTCGTGTTAGGTATCGTGCGGCCCGGGAGCGCGTTGCGCCATGCACGTAACCTGTAGAAATCGTCAAGAAATATGAAGGAACGGTGAACGAGGTCCGGCGCGCGCACCTGTTGTTTTCCCAACAGTGTCGAAAAGCGTGCCGTATGCGTTGTGTCAGGTTTCAGTACAATTCCGTGTTGACTTAAATAAAACGGCTTCGTGCTCAGCCCGTTGCCGAACCGCGCCGACCCCACGCCATGCCCCTGCCTCTGCTCGCCCTTGCCGTTGCCGCCTTTGGTATCGGTACCACCGAATTTGTGATCATGGGCCTGCTGCCCGACGTCGCGCGCGACCTGAGCGTCTCGATCCCGGCGGCGGGCATGCTCGTCTCGGCCTACGCGCTCGGCGTGACGATCGGCGCGCCCATCGTCGCCATTGCCATCGCCAACGTGCCGCGCAAGCAGGCGCTCATGCGGCTGATCGGCATCTTCATCGTCGGCAACCTGTTGTGTGCGCTCGCCCCGAACTACTCGATCCTGATGGCCGCGCGCATCGTCACCGCGTTCTGCCATGGTGCGTTCTTCGGTATCGGCTCGGTGGTCGCGGCAGGACTCGTCGCGCCGAACCGCCGCGCCCAGGCCATCGCGCTGATGTTCACGGGCCTGACGCTCGCCAATGTGCTGGGCGTGCCGCTCGGCACGGCGCTCGGCCAGATCGCAGGCTGGCGCACGACGTTCTGGGCCGTGACGGCCATCGGCATTGTCGCGGCGGCGGCACTGCAGGTGTGCCTGCCCGCGAAGATCGAAATGCAGAAGGCGAGCCTCGTGCATGAGTTCGGCGTGCTGAAGAACCCGCAGGTGCTCATGGTGCTCGGCATGAGCGTGCTGGCCTCGGCCAGCCTCTTTGCGGTGTTCACCTACATCACGCCGATTCTCGAAGACGTGACGGGTTTCTCGCCGCATGAAGTCACGTTCGTGCTGCTGCTGTTCGGCCTCGGGCTCACGGTAGGCAGCACGCTGGGCGGCAAGCTCGCCGACTGGAAGCTCATGCGCTCGCTGCTCACGTTCCTCGCCATGATCGCCGTGGTGCTCGCCGTGTTCTCGCTGACGATGCACGACCCGGTCGCGGCCATGGCGACGATTTTCGTGTGGGGCATTCTCGCGTTCGCGATCGTGCCGCCGCTGCAGATGCTGATCGTCAACCGCGCGAGCGCCGCGCCCAACCTCGCCTCCACGCTCAACCAGGGCGCGTTCAATCTCGGCAATGCGGGCGGCGCCTGGATTGGGGGTGTGGCGATCAGCGCGGGCGCGCCGCTCACGGCGCTGCCGTGGGTGGGCGTGGTCACCGCGTTCGCAGCACTCGCGCTGACGCTGGTTTCGGCCCAGATCGAACGGCGCACGCGCCGCCGCGTGGCCGTTTCGGGGCCGACTTCCTGCGCGTGAGGTTTTTTTGCGATGCGGGCGTGCACGAACGTGCGTCGCGTTGCGTTCCGTTGAGGCGCGCATGCTCAACGTGAGGCACGACTGCGCCGCCTGGTACGAGCGCCCGTAATGGGGCCTGCTCGCGCGCCAATAACAGGCCCTTCTGGCGCCCAGCCCGTAGAATGCACATTTTCTTTTTTGGGGAACGCGCCTTTCCGGCCGCATTGCGGCGTCGCGCGTCGCTTGTTTGGCTCAGCCAAACGGCGCTCCTAACTCCTTGCACTGCGGCCGCAAAGGCACGTTCGCAAGCCGGTTATTAGCGCGAGCAGGCCCCAATCTCGCCCGATGAAAACCGTCCTCACCCGCGACTTTCTCGCGCTGATCCTGAGCGTAGCCGTGGTTGGCTTAGGCTCCGGCGCGACCCTCCCGCTCACCGCCCTCGCCCTCACCGACGCCGGCTACGGCACCGCCATCGTCGGCCTGCTCACGGCCGCCCAGGCGCTGGGCGGCCTCGCCGTCGTGCCGGTCACGGCATGGATCTCCACGCGCTTCGGCTCACGCCAGGTGATCGTCGGCTCGGTGCTGACCGTGGCCGTTGCGACTGCGCTCATGCAGACAAGCGCCAACCTGTGGCTCTGGGCCGTGCTGCGCATGCTGTGCGGCGCGGCGCTCATGCTGCTCTTCACGATCGGCGAGGCCTGGGTCAACGAACTCGCCGACGACTCGAACCGCGGCCGCGTGGTGGGCATCTACGCGACTACGTTCACACTGTTCCAGATGTCGGGCCCCGTGCTCGTGAGCCAGATCGCGGCGTACACGGCGTGGCGCTTCGCGATCTGCGGCGCGCTCTTTCTCATCGCGCTGCCGATGCTCGCGGCGATCCGCTCGAATCCGCAGCAAACCGACATGCACGAGCCGCACGGCAGCTGGCGCCACGTGATGCCGAAAATGCCCGCGCTCATCATCGCCACGGGCTTTTTCGCGCTGTTCGACACGCTCGCGCTATCGCTGTTGCCGCTCTTCGCGATGGGCCACGGCATCAACAGCGAAATGGCGGTGCTGTTCGCCTCGGTCGTGCTGCTCGGCGACACGATCATGCAGTTCCCGATCGGTTGGCTCGCCGACCGGCTAGGCCGCGAGCGCGTGCATGCGCTCATGGGCCTGATCGTCGCGGCGCTGCTGCCGCTCCTGCCGTTCGTGGTCGACACGCCCTGGCTGCGCTGGCCGCTCCTCTTCGTGCTGGGCGCGGCGGCCGGCTCCATTTACACGCTGGCTATCGTTGCGTGCGGCGAGCGCTTCGAGGGCGTCGCGCTCGTTTCCGCGAGTGCGCTCGTGAGTGCCGCGTGGAGCGCGGCGAGCTTCGGCGGCCCGATCATCACCGGCGCGCTGATGGAGCATGCGGGCCGCGACGCGATGCTGTGGGTGTTGTTCGCGGGCGCGCTGGTGTTTCTCGGCGCGCTGCGTTGGGAACGCTCGCGGGGGCTCGCGCAAGCGCGGGCATAGCGCGAGCACAAGCAAAAAAAACGGCCGATGCGCTTTCGGAGCGCACCGGCCGTTTTGCTTGTCAGATTTTCAGACGAATGCGCCGTTACTTCAACGCCGGCAGGATCTTGCCAACGCAGGCGCCAAAGCCCACGCGATAGCCGTCGCCCTGGCACCAGCCCGCGAGCGTGAGTTCGTCGCCGTCTTCGATGAAGCCGCGCGTGCCGCCGCTTTTCAGTTCGAGCGGGTTCTTCGCGTTCCACGTGAGTTCGAGCAGGCTGCCGAACGAGTCGGGCGTGGGGCCCGAGATCGTGCCGGAACCCATCAGGTCGCCCACACGCGTGTTGCAGCCGGCCACGGTGTGATGCGCGAGCTGCTGCGCCATCGACCAATACATGTGCCGGAAATTCGTGCGCGCGATGGTCGTGGCCTCCTGAGCGCCCTCGGGACGCATCAGCACTTCGAGCGAAATATCGAACGCATGGTCGCCTGCGTGACGCAGGTATTCGAGCGGTTGCGGCTCCTGCACCGGCTGCGCGACGCGAAACGGCTCAAGCGCATCAAGCGTGACGACCCACGGCGAAATCGTCGAAGCGAAGGTCTTCGCGTTGAACGGTCCGAGCGGCACGTATTCCCATTGCTGGATGTCGCGCGCGCTCCAGTCGTTGAGCAGCGCCATGCCGAAGATGTGGTCCTCGGCATCTTCACAGGCGATCGGCTCGCCGAGCGCATTGCCGCGCCCAACGATGAAGCCCGTTTCCAGCTCGATATCGAGCTTGCGGCACGCGCCGAACACCGGACGCTCCTGATCGGGCAGCTTCAACTGGCCGTTCGGGCGGCGCACCGGCGTGCCGCTCACCACGACCGACGACGCGCGGCCGTTATAGCCGATCGGCATCTCCGACCAGTTCGGCAACAGCGCATTCTTCGGATCGCGAAACATCGAGCCGACGTTCGTCGCGTGTTCCTTCGACGAATAGAAGTCGGTGTAGCCGGGAATCTGCACGGGCAGATGCAGCTTCGCGTCGGCGAGCTTCACGAAGGCGCGCTCACGCAACGCGGCGTCGTCGCGCAGCGTGGCCGTGTCAAGCGCGAGCAGCGACGAAAGCTGCACGCGCACGCTGCGCCACACGTCGCGGCCAAGCGCGATGAAGTCGTTCAGCGCGGGACGGGCGAACACGTCCTGCGGCGCGCTCGCGGGCAAGCGCAGCAGCCCGGTTTCGTGCAGCACCGCAAGGTCGGCCACGAGGTCGCCGATCGCCACGCCCACGCGCGCCTCTCCATTGCCCGTCGTGCTGAACACGCCGAATGGCAGGTTCTGAATCGGGAAATCGCACTGCGCGTCGTTCGCGCTCTCGACCCAGCTCTTGCGCTTCGCGTCGAGCGTCGCCTTGAGGTCGTCGGTCAGGGTGCTGTTCATTGCTGCTCCGGATTGAAGTGTTTCGTGAGGCCTTGCCAGCACTCGTAGTAATGCGCCTGCAGCTGGCTCGTTTCGAGCGCATAGCGCGTCGGGCGAATCAGCGTGCGGGTTTCGAACATGAAGGCCATCGTGTCGCCGACCTTGTGCGGCTTGGTCGTATCGGCGTTCGAGGCTTTTTCGAAGGTCTCGGCATCCGGGCCGTGGCCCGACATGCAGTTGTGCAGGCTCGCGCCGCCCGGAACGAACCCTTCAGCCTTGGCGTCGTACACGCCGTGCACGAGGCCCATGAACTCGCTCGCCACGTTGCGGTGATACCAGGGCGGACGGAACGTGTTCTCGGCCGCGAGCCAGCGCGGCGGGAAGATCACGAAGTCGATCGAGTCGACGCCCGGCGTGTCCGTGGGTGCGTGCAGCACGAGGAAGATCGACGGGTCGGGATGGTCGTAGCTGATCGAACCGATGGTGTTGAAGCGGCGCAGGTCGTACTTGTAGGGCGCGTAGTTGCCGTGCCATGCCACCACGTCGAGCGGCGAATGGCCAATGTCGGCACGCCAGAGCTGGCCGTTGAGTTTCGTGACGAGTTCGAACTCGCCTTCGCGGTCTTCATACGCGGCGACGGGCGTGAGGAAGTCGCGCGGATTCGCGAGCCCATTCGAGCCGATCACGCCGAGATCCGGCAGACGCAGGAGCGCGCCGAAGTTCTCGCAGATATAGCCGCGCGCTTCGCTGTCGGGCAAATCCACCGTGAAGCGCACGCCGCGCGGAATCACGACAATCTCGAACGGCTCGACGTCGAGGCGGCCCATTTCCGTGCGAATCGCAAGGCGCCCTTGCTGCGGGACGATCAGCAGCTCGCCGTCCGTGTTGTAGAAAAAGCGGTCCACCATCGGCCGGTTCGCCGCGTACAGGTGGATGGCGCAGCCGCTCATCGAGGCCGCCGAGCCGTTGCCCGACATCGTCACCCAGCCGTCGATGAAATCGGTGGGCTCCGTGGGCATGGGCAGCGCGTCCCAGCGCAGCTGGTTGGGCGGCGTGGGCGGCACCTCGCCGAAATCGGCGACAAGGCGCGGTGCACCGTTCACGTTCAGGCGCGCGGTGACCGGCGCAAACGGCTGGTGCACGGCGCCCGGACGGATCCGGTAGAACCACGTGCGGCGGTTGTGCGAGCGTGGCGCGGTGAACGCGGTGCCCGAAAGCTGCTCGGCATACAGACCATAAGCACAGCGCTGCGGCGAGTTCTGGCCTTCGGGCAGCGCGCCCGCCAGCGCCTCGGTCGCGAACTCGTTGGCAAAGCCGCTCATGTAACCGTGCTGGACTTCGGTTGGGTGCCGCAGGGGTGCGTTCATTGCTGTCTCTCCACGTTCTCGGGCCGTGACATCAGGTCACGCGATTTACGGATGGTAAAACGAATTACGTTTAGTGAAATTAAGCGTTAACCCCTGGAAGTCGTTCGTGGCCTGCAGAACGTGGATGAACGGCCGATAACGTTATGACCAAACAGTCCATCCGGCGCGGCTGCGGGCTGCTAACATCGGGTCATGCGACCCCGTGCCGGGCTCGCGCTTTTCACCCGCTGCCCGCTACATCACCATGATCGCTCCCACTATTCCCGAGCTCGTTGCCCGCGCCGCCGACCATCCGTTTCTCGGCGAGCACCTGGCGATGGGCACAGGCGCACACGCCAAAGAGGCCGTGGCGCGGCGGCGCGGCGTGGAGCTATTGAGCGCCTATGAGCCGATTTACGACATCAGCGTGCACAGCGGGGCGCAGTCGCTGACCGCAGATCTCGCAATGGCCTCGCGCTTTGGCGACGAACTTGGCTATCAGGCGGTCACGCTGCGCGAGCAGAACGGCCTGCTCGCGCCCTGCGACGCATTCAGCGACACGCTCGACGATCCCGACCTCGTCGCGGTCGACCGCATGGTGCGCGCGCTGCACGCCATCAATTTCCTTGGTGGCCAGCAGCACGGGCTGCTCTTTCTGCGCGTGCACGAGCGGCTCCTGAAGAGCGTGAAGTACGACCATGGGCGGCACTTCTCGAACGTGCTGGTGTCGTTCGGGCTCAATCCCGGGCGTATCGTGATCGAACTGCCGGCGGCGGCGGTGGCGCACCGCACGTTCCTCGGCTATCTCACGAAGAGCTATCAGCGGTACGGGTTCAAGGTGGCGGGCAATCTGCCCAATGCGGGGCAGATTCTTTCTGTGTCGGACGTGCCGCGGCCCGATTTCGTGAAGATGGATGCATCGTCCGCGCTGCGCGATTCGATGGTCAAGCCGCTCGTGAGCTATGCGGCGAGGCTGCGCATCCCGCTCATTTTCAACCGCGTGACCGATGCGGCGCAGTTCGAGCAGCTGCAGCAGTACGACGTGCGCTTCGTGCAGGGGCCGGTGTTCGCGGCCCAGGACAAGGTCGTTTGAGGGGGAGGCAGGCGCGGCGAAGCGGCGCCTGAGGCCTTACAGGCTGATGGGTTCCTGCTCCAGCTCCACGCCGAAGCGCGCGAGCACGTCGCGCTGGATCGCCTCTGCGAGTTCGAGAATGTCCGCGCCGGTCGCGCCGCCCCGATTGACGAGGACGAGCGCCTGGCGCTCGTGCACGGCCGCGGAGCGCAGCGCACGGCCCTTCCAGCCACACCGGTCGATCATCCAGCCCGCCGCGAGCTTCACGCGCCCGTCGGCCTGCTGATACGAAACGATCTGCGGTTCGCGCACGACGAGCATATCGAACTGCTGCGCTTCGATCACCGGGTTCTTGAAGAAACTACCTGCATTGCCGAGTTCGAGCGGGTCAGGCAGCTTCGCGCGCCGCACCGCGACCACGGCGTCGAACACGGCGCGCGCATGCGGCGTCTCGCCGGCGTGGTGCTGTGCCAGTTCGCGCGCGAGATCGGCATAGCCCGCGTTGGGCTGCCACATCTTCGGCAAGCGAAACGTGACCGAGGTAATGACGAAGCGCTCGCGCCCTTCTCGCTTGAAAAAGCTGTCGCGATAGCCGAAACGGCAGGCAGCCGCATCGAACTCCACGGCTTGTCCCGTCGCCATCTCGATGGCCCGCACCGAGACGCAGCGCTCGGCCATCTCGAGCCCGTAAGCGCCGATGTTCTGGATGGGCGCCGCGCCCACGGTGCCTGGAATCAGTGCCAGGTTCTCGAGGCCCGGCATGCCCGCCTCGAGCGTCCACGACACAAAATCGTGCCAGTTCTCGCCCGCGGCCGCTTCCACATACCAGGCGTGGCTGTCTTCGTGGGCTACGCGCTTGCCGGCCAGCGCCATGAGCAGCACGAGGCCGTCGAAGTCGCGCGTGAGCACGACGTTGCTGCCGCCGCCCAGCACGAGCGTGCGCAAACCCTGGGCGCGCGGATCGCGCACGGCGGCGGCGAGATCGGCCTCGCTTTCGATCCGGCACGCGTAGCGCGCGCGCACGTCAAAGCCGAACGTGTTGTGCGCGCGCAGCGCAAAGCCGGCGGCGAACCACACTGGAGACGTAGCGACGGGCGTTTGGACGACAGGCATGGGGGAGAGCGGATTACGGACAGCAGACGGAAAAAGGCCGGAAAGGCCGCCGGCGGACACCCTTGCACCGCGCATGACCGCGGATCTCGCCAACTGGCGGCGGCAAGCCGCCTTGGGCAAACGCAATGGCGCCGGTAGAATGGCGTCGGTCCGTGATTATAGCGAGTGCGCGAACCGCTGCCTGAAAATGCGGCTGCGGGTCGCGGGCGCGTAGTTTGCATCGCGTTTGCCTAGCCGTTTGCGCACCTCGTACTTTTTGGAGAAAGCAATGCCATCGTTTGACGTCGTCAGCGAAGCCAACATGATCGAAGTAAAGAACGCCGTGGAGCAATCCAACAAGGAGATCTCCACGCGCTTCGACTTCAAGGGCTCGGATTCGCGCGTCGAGCAAAAAGAGCGCGAGCTGACCGCGTTCGCCGACGACGACTTCAAGCTCGGCCAGGTGAAGGACGTGCTGGTCTCAAAAATGGCCAAGCGCAATGTGGACGTCCGCTTCCTCGACTACGGCAAGATCGAGAAGATCGGCGGCGACAAGGTCAAGCAGGTCATCACCGTGAAGAAGGGTGTGTCGGGCGACCTCGCGAAGAAGATCGTGAGGCTCGTGAAGGACAGCAAGATCAAGGTCCAGGCCAGCATTCAGGGTGACGCCGTGCGCGTGACGGGCGCCAAGCGCGACGACCTGCAAAGCGTGATCGCCATGCTGCGCAAGGACGTGACCGACACGCCGCTCGACTTCAACAACTTCCGCGATTAAGGCGGATTAGAGCGCATTAAAGCGGCAAGTCCATTGCATTGCGGGGCGGCTTCGGCCGCCCCGTTTTCGTTTCGCCCCTCCGTCTTTTCCCGCGCTCAGTCCGCCGTCACCACGAGCGGCATGAGCACCTCGCCGGTTTCCAGCAGCGTCTTGAGATTCGAGAGAATGCGCGGCCAGCCACCCGACACCTTCTCGATGAAGATCGATCCTGGCCGCGCCATGCTGTGCGTAATCGTGAGCTTGACCGCGTGCTCGACGGGCTCGATGTCGATCGTGCAGTGCGAATCGCCCTCGGCATGCAGTTCGGAGAGGAACATGTTGCGCCAGCGCAGCACGAGCCGGCGCGGCGGATCGGCCTCGACCACCGTGCCCGAGTCGGCGATACGGCCGTCGGCAAAGCGCAACGACCACGGCGAGCCCGTTTGCCAGTCGCATTCGTGATGCATGCCGAACCAGTAGCGCTCGGTGAACTCGCGGCTCGTGAGCGCCGCCCACAACGCTTGCGGCGTGGTGCGGATGAACGTGACGTAGACGAACGTCGAGTCGCCAGCGGCGCCAGCTTGCGCGTGCTTTTCGCTACTCATGACTGTCTCCTTCGAGTGAGCGTTTGAGGCCGACGAGCGCGCCTACACGCTCGCGCTCGAACTTGCCGATCCACCGCGCCGCAATCTCGCCGATGGGCACCGGATTGATGAAATGCCGCTTCTCGCGTCCATGGCGCTGCGTCGCGACGAGATTCGCCTCCTCCAGCACCGCGAGATGCTTCGTGACCGCCTGGCGCGACATGGTCAGCCCCTGGCATAAATCGGTCAGCGTCTGCCCGTTTTTCGCGTGGAGGCGATCGAGCAGTTGACGGCGGCTCGCGTCCGCCAGCGCGCGGAATACGGCGTCGTCGTTCATGCATTGATTATGCAACCCCGTGGTTGCATGTCAAGGTAAGAAAACGGCACCGCAGCGATGAAGGCGCGTCACGTCGCCGTAGCGCTTGCCTGAGCCTCTACCGGATCAGCCGTTTCATCGTCCGGTTCATCGTTCGCCTGATCGCCTGGCTGCTTGCGCGGGCGGCCACCCTTGCGCCCGTTCGCGCGCGCTGCGGCGGCCTTGGCCGGCGACGTGGACGAACCCATTGCGCGCGCGAGTTCGCGCATCCATTCCTGCGTGCCAAACACGCCTTGCAGCAGGCCGGGCGCCCACAGCAAAAGATCGAGCCGCGGAAAGTAAAGCGACTGACCGCCGCCCCAAATCTCGACCTCGGCAAGTTGCGCGGCCGTTGGCGCACGCTCGAGGCTTTGCAACTCCTGGATCAGCGCAACGGGCACGCCAATGGCCACATCGTTGGCGAACTCGATTTCGAGCCGGGCGCGCACACGGCTATAGCGCGCGGATACGGCAACCGGACTCTGCGCGCCAGCCTCGCGCGCCGCGGCAATCTGCTTCTTGCTAATGGAAACCATGGATCCTCCACCACGCCATGCACAACATGTTGATTTCCGGCTCGAGCGCGCGTGTGAGGCGCGCAACCTGCTGCTCCGCGAGTTCGTAAAGCTCGCGCAATTCGAGCGGACCTTCAGGGCAATTCAGCTTGAACACACACGATCCTTGCGGACTGGCGACATGAACATGGGCGGGCCGATGGTCATGCGAAAAGATCGCCACGCGATATCCCGCTACGCGATGAACAGTGGGCATGGGTCGGATAATAACCTAACGTTGGGTTTCCAAAACCTCGATTTGAAGCGCACGCGCACGGCCTTTGTCTCACGACAAACTTTGGCGTTTGCGTGAACCCAGCTTATCAACGTGGCGTTTGGGGAAAAGTCATCCGTTAGGGATAGGCCGTTTCTGAACGGCCGAAGACAGGCGACTGGCGGGCTGAACATGCGAAAACGGCGCCGCAGCGCCGTTCTCTCACCCCATTGCGCTCGCGCGCCTCAGTCGAGCCGGAACTGGCCGACCGCATCCGCGAGACTGGCCGCCTGGCTGCGCAGCGCGGCCGCGGCAGCCGTCGACTGTTCGACGAGCGCCGCGTTCTGCTGAACCATCTCGTCGAGCTGGCTCACCGCGCGGTTCACTTCCTGGATGCCGCGCGTCTGCTCGCCGGTAGCGTTGGTGACTTCGGAGATGATCGTCGTCACGTTCGAGACATTCGCCACGATCTCATCCATCGTCGAGCCGGCGCGGCGCACGAGCTGCGAGCCCGAAGTCACGCTGGTTACGGTCGATTCGATCAGCCCCTTGATCTCGCGCGCCGCCTGCGCGCTGCGCTGCGCGAGGCTGCGCACCTCGCCCGCCACCACGGCGAAACCGCGGCCCTCCTCACCCGCCCGCGCCGCTTCGACCGCCGCATTCAGCGCGAGAATGTTGGTCTGAAACGCAATGCCGTCGATCACGCCGATGATGTCAGCGATCTTCACGGACGCCTTCTCGATGTCGCCCATCGTGTGCACCACGTCGCCGATCACCGAGCCGCCGCGCGAAGCTGCCTGCGAAGCGGTGGCCGCCGTCACGTCGGCCTGTTGCGCCGCGTTCGCCGACTGCGCGACCGTCGCCGTGATTTCCTCCATCGACGCCGCCGTCTCTTCGAGGCTCGCCGCCGCCGACTCGGTGCGGCCCGAAAGGTCGACGTTGCCCGCCGCGATCTCGTCGCTCGCCGTGCGCACCGATTCGCTCGCGTCGCGGATGTGGCGCATCACGTCGCGCAGCTTGTCCATGAACGCGTTGAACGAACGCGCGATCTGCGCCACTTCGTCGTCGCCCACGGCGGGCAGGCGCTTCGTGAGATCGCCTTCGCCAGCGCTGATCGCGTCCATCGCGTCGCGCACGCGCGAGAGGCGCTGGAACGACACGGCTGTCGCCGCCGCCACGATCGCCGCAGCGGCCAGCGCAACGACGACGAGCGCGATGAGCGAGGCCGTGAGAAGCGAGCGCATGGCCGCCGTCGCATCGGCGTGGTCGAAGGCGACGATCACGCGCCAGTCGGTGCCCGGAATCGTTTGCGCACGCATCAGCTTGATGTCGCCGTTCACGTCCACCTTCAACGGCGCGGTGGCCGTGAACAACGCGTTCAGGCGATCGCCTGCCAGATCAGGCGCGAGTTCCGAGACGGGCTTGAGCGTGAGCTTCGGGTCGGGGTGCGCAACGATCGCGCCGCTCGCGTCGACCAGCATGCCGAAGCTCGCCGGCGTGGGGTGAATCGAGCGGACGTTGTCGATCACGCTGTCCATTGCCACGTCGCCGGAAATCACGCCCTTCACCGCGCCGTCGCGGATCACGGGCTCGGCGAACGCCACCACGAGCTTGCCCGTGCCCACATCCACGTAAGGCGGCGTGACCACGGCCTTGCCCGCCGCGACGGCCTGCTTGTACCAGGGGCGCCCGGTCGGGTCATAGTCGGGCGGGATGCCGGTCGCGTCGGAAAATTTCGCCGTGCGGTCGGCATAACCGACGTAGACATTGGTGAAGCCGCCCGCCGCCGCGATCTGCTTGAGCGCCGGCACGGGGTCCGGCGCGAGCACGGCGTCCTGCAGCGAGTCGATCATCCGCACGTGCGTCGCGACCCAGTCGGCAACGCCTTGCGCGTGGCTCTCCTCGAGCGCCGTGAGCGTGCTGTCGATCGAATCCCGGTTGTGCGAGTTAGCGACGAAATAGTTGAGCGCCGTATTCGCGGCAAGCGCGGTCACGACGATAACAACGCATAGCGCGACGATGCGCGCGCGGATAGTGGAAAACATCGGGAGGGAATGCCGTATGGGGAAGAAAGAGGAAAGCCGTCATACCTGATCTGGACCTATCGGGGATTACGGCAAACCACACGGCATTCTTGAGGGCGCAACGGTGGAAGATGCGCCTTGAATCGCCTATTTGTCAGAAGTTGGCGGAGGATAAGCGAAATTATCAGACAAATAGATAGTAGCCGACTACTTGCCGGCGCCGGCAGCCTTCTTCTCGCCGATCCGGCTCTCCGTGCCCGCGATGAGCTTGGAGATGTTCGCGCGATGCCGCCAGAACAGCAGCACGCTCATGCCGAGGATGGCGAGCGCGACAATGCGCGGGCCGAACATGAACACGTAGTAAAGCGGCGCGAACACGGCGGCAGCCAACGCCGCGAGCGACGAATAGCGCGTGAAGAACGCGACGATGAGCCAGGTGGCGAGCGTGGCTAAGCCGAGGATCGGATTCACGGCGAGCAACACGCCGGCCGCGGTGGCGACGCCCTTGCCGCCCTTGAAGCGGAAGAACACCGGGTACAGGTGGCCGAGGAACACGGCGATCGCGGCGAGCGCGACGGCTGTGTCGCCGAGACCGTAGCCCGGGCCGAAGCGCACGACGAGCCAGACGGCCAGCCAGCCCTTGAACGCGTCGCCGATCAGCGTGAGGATCGCGGCCTTCTTGTTGCCGCTGCGCAGCACGTTGGTCGCGCCGGGATTGCCGGAGCCGTAGGAGCGGGGATCGTCGAGGCCCATGAAGGCGCTCACGATCACGGCAAACGAAACCGAGCCGATCAGATAGGCAAGAACGGCGACGAACAGGTTGTACATGCACGAAACCCGGAGGAAGTGGAACGATGCGCGCCGGGCCGAAGTGATGATCGTCACCGCCCGGCAACGCGCGACGGCGCTCATTCTACCGAAGCGCGGGCACGCCCTGCCCGCGCCGACGGCACAACCGCGCACAAACCAGGGTAAATCAGGGAAGCAACGGGAACAGGCGGGAGGACGGTGAGCGAACGCCGCGCGTTAGTCGACGCTTGCACACTGCACCGGCTTCGCGTTCAGGAGCGTCGTGAGCACCGTGGGAGCGAGGCTCACGAGATAACCGCGCCGGCCGCCGTTGAGCCAGATCTCGTCGAGTTCGAGTATGGTCGATTCGACATACACGGGCATGGCTTTCTTCGTGCCGAAGGGCGAGGTGCCGCCCACCAGATAGCCCGAATGACGGTTCGCGACTTCGGGCTTGCACGGCTCGATACGCTTCGCGCCAATCTGCCGCGCGAGATTCTTGGTCGACACCTTGCGGTCGCCGTGCATGAGGACGATGAGCGGCTTCGCGTGCTCGTCCTCCATCACGAGCGTCTTGACGACGCGATGCTCGTCCACGCCGAGCTGGCGCGCGGACTCTTCCGTGCCGCCGTGCTCGACATACTCGTAGGGATGCTCGCCGAACGCGACGCCCGCGCGGCGCAGCATCTGCGTGGCGGGCGTTTCGGATACATGTTTCGTTTTGCTCATCGGCGCATTGTAATCGGTGGACTCGCAAGGGCCGCACCGCCAGGTTTGCGAGGATCACCCGCGCGGATGATGCTTCGCGTGCAACAGGCGCAACCGTTCGCGCGCGACGTGCGTATAGATCTGCGTCGTGGAAATGTCGCTGTGGCCGAGCAGAAGCTGCACGACCCGCAAGTCCGCGCCGTGATTGAGCAGGTGCGTGGCGAACGCGTGGCGCATCGTGTGCGGCGAGAGCGGCGCATGCACGCCCGCCGCTGCCGCGTGGCGCTTGATGATGTGCCAGAACTGCTGGCGCGTCATGCCTTCGGCGCGCGCGGTCACGAAGAGCGCGTCGGTCGTGCGCGCGCCGAGCAACGCCGGCCGCGCCTCGCGCAGGTAGCGCTCGATCCACGCGTGCGCCTCTTCGCCGAACGGAATGAGCCGCTCCTTGGAGCCCTTGCCGAGCACGCGCACCACGCCTTCGTTCATGCCCACCTCGACGGTCTTGAGCGTGACGAGTTCGGTCACGCGCAGGCCGCTCGCGTACATCAGCTCGAGCATCGTGCGATCGCGCAGGCCAAGCGGCGTCTCGACGTCGGGGGCGCCGAGCAGCGCCTCGACCTGCGCCTCGCTCAGCGTGGACGGAAAACGCGGCGCCTGCTTCGCCGAGCGGATGCGCACGGTCGGGTCCGAGTGCACGCGCTGCTCGCGCAGCGCCCAGCCGTAGTAGCGGCGAAACACCGAAAGGCGCCGGTTCGCCGAAGTCGATTTGTCGTCCTTGCGGCGCGCGCTATAGGCGAGCAAATCGTCTTCGTGGGTCGTGTCGAGCGCGTTGGAGCGCTCGCGCGCGAGCCACTGCGCAAAGAGGCGCAAATCGCGCCGGTAGGCGTCGAGCGTGTTGCGCGAGAGGCCGTGTTCGAGCCACATGGCGTCGCAAAACGTGTCGATGGCGGTGAGGCTCGTGGCAAGCGCTTCGGCCGCGGCGGGGTCGAGCGCGTGTTCCGCTTCGTCGGCGGCATCGCTTACGGCAAGCGGCGGCGGATTCGTCGTCATCGTCATCGTGTCAGCGCAGTTGAAATCGGTTCGACGTGCATTCGTGAGCGAGCAGCCAGCGCTTCACGTCGCGAAAGAACCCTTCGCCGCCGTGATGCGCGAAACCGCCGAGGCCGCTCGCCGACACCACGCGATGACACGGAATCACGAGCGGAAACGGATTGTCGCCGCACGCCTGGCCCACGGCGCGCGGGCTGAGGCCGCCAATACGCTTCGCGAGTTCGCCGTAGGTGAGGACTTCACCCGCCTCGATTGCGCAGATGCCATCCCACACACGCCGCTGGAATTCGGTGCCAAGCGGGGCGAGCGGCAGGTCGAAGCCGGCGTCGGCGTTTTCGAAATACTGCGCGATCTGTTCGGCCGCGCGCGCGGCGAGTTCGCAATCGGGCTCGACGCTCGCCGTGTGACCCGGCAGATAGACGATCTCGCGCAGCGCCGGCCCGACGGTTCGGATGCCGACCTTGCCGAATGGCGCGTCGATCACTGCGTTGAACATCGTCGTCTCCTGTCGATTCGGAGTTAGCGCTTCAGCGCTTGCGCCGATCCCATGCAAAGCCGTGCGCGAACGTTGCACGCCATGGTGCCGCGATGGGCGCGCGATTTCCAGTGCGCCGTCGTTCAGTGTCATGTCCATGTCAGCCTCTGCCTTTTCCGCTCCCATCACGCTGCCTCCAGCGCCCAAAGCACATGCTCGCGCACGATTGCCGACTCGTCATGCTCGCGCTCGCGCAGCGCCTTCACGATCGCGGCGCGCGCGGCGTCGCGCTCGCTATCCGCGCCTTCATGCTGCGGCGCGCGCAGCGCATTGCCCATCGCCACCGCGAGATTGCGCGACCAGCTTTCATAACCGATGCGCCGTATCGCACTGCCCTGCATGCGCTCGTCGAACTGCGCCGCGCTCCATGCGAACAGGTCGACGAGACTCGCGCGATCGAGCCCATGACGCACGTCGAAATCGGCGACGGGCGCCGCCTGCGCGAACTTGTTCCACGGGCACACGAGCTGGCAGTCGTCGCAGCCATACACACGATTGCCGATCAGCTCGCGCAGTTCCAGGGGAATACTGCCCTTCAATTCGATCGTCAGATAGGAGATGCAACGGCGCGCATCCACGCGATACGGCCCGGTGATCGCACCCGTGGGGCACGCGTCGATGCAGCGCGTGCAACTGCCGCAATGCGCGCCCGGCGTTTCGGGTGCGGCGCTGGCCGGGTCGTCGGCGTCGGTGGGCAGCGGCACGTCCACGTAGATCTCGCCGAGAAAGAAGAGCGAGCCCGCGTCGCGCTGCAGGAGCAGCGTGTGCTTGCCGCGCCAGCCCACACCGGCCTTCTGCGCGAGTTCGACTTCGAGCACGGGCGCGGAGTCGGTAAACACGCGAAAACCGAACGGGCCGATCTCGGCCTCGATGCGTTCGGCAAGCTGCTGCAGCCGCGCGCGCAACACCTTGTGATAGTCGCGCCCGCGTGCGTAGATCGACACGACGGCGGCATGCGGGTCGGCGAGCCGCGCGTGCTCGCGCAGTCGCCAGTCGGCGTGAATGCTCTCGTGGGCAACGTTCGTGCCAACTTGGGCGCCAGCGTCCTCGCTGCGATGCGAGCTGCCTTGCGAAGCACTTTCGCGCGTCTTTCCCGCCGCATTCGGCGCGAGCGTATCGAGGGGCAAATAGGCCATGCGTGCGGTGATCACGCGTCGCGTGCCGGCCACAAGGTCGGCTGGCCGCGCGCGTTTCATCCCATGTTTGGCCATATAATCCATCTCGCCGTGGCAGCCTGCTTCGAGCCACGCGGCGAGGCCCGCCTCGGCATGGGAAAGGTCGGTGTCACTGATACCGATCGCACCGAACCCCAGCTCGCGCCCCCACGTCCGGATGCGCGCCGCGAGCGCGGCGAGCGCCGCCTCATCGAGCAGCGTGGCCGGCTCGCCGGCCGGCGCAGACAAATCTCGCGCCGCCTGTGCCTGAGCACACGCCTGAGCGGACGTTGGGTCGAGCGCCTCCGAAGACGCGCGCGCATCCTGCGCGGAGTTGGAAGGGGAATGCGTGGGGTTCATTACGTCATTTTACGAGAATGCCCGACACGCCCGGTCACGACCACGCGCCGTTTTCGCTTGATCCCTCCGCCGACGTTCTCCTCGAGCGCCGTTTCGATCTCGCCGATGCCGACGCCACCGACGCCTTCGGCGCACGCTTTGCGCATGCGCTCGATTCGTTGCGCGCAAATACTGCACAAAGCGCCGCACAAAACGGCGCGCAAGATCCCAACGCACCGCCCTTTCATGGCCTGCACGTGCAGCTGCACGGCGACCTCGGCGCGGGCAAGACCTCGCTCGTGCGCGCCACGTTGCGCGCGCTCGGCCACACGGGCCGTGTGCGCAGCCCCACCTACACGCTCGTCGAACCGTACGCGGTCGCCACGCCGAATGGGGAACTCCAGCTCTATCACTTCGATCTGTACCGTTTCAGCGATCCGGCCGAATGGGCCGACTCGGGCTTTCGCGAATATTTCGCGCAAGGTGCGGTGTGTCTCGTCGAATGGCCGCAACGCGCGGGCGGCCTGCTTGGCGTACCCGATCTCGTGTTTTCGCTCGAGCCCGATGCAAGCGGCGAAGGCCGCGTGCTCACCGCGTACGCATACAGCGCATCAGGAAAGGCATGTCTAGAAAGATGTTAATCAAACCGTTCCGCTCGATCGAATCGGCCGCCACCGCCACGCACAACTGGCGTCGCCGGCAGATTCTGAAGGCGGGCGCCTCCACGCTCGTGCTCGGCCTAGCCGTGCCGCGTCTTGCGTGGGCGACTTCGGTCGTTGGCGTGCGTGTGTGGCCCGCGCGCGACTACACGCGCGTCACGATCGAATCCGACCAGCCGCTGCAGAACACACAGCAATTGCTGCAAGGCCCCGATCGTCTCGTCGTCGACCTCACCGGGCTCGATCTCGACGACGCGCTCAAGAACCTCGTCTCCAAGATCACGCCGAACGATCCGCAGATCCAGGCCGTGCGCGTGGGCCAGTACCAGCCGCACGTCGTGCGCATGGTGTTCGACCTCAAGGGGTCGGTCAAGCCGCAGGTGTTCGCGCTGCAGCCGGTGGGCTCGTACAAGTACCGGCTCGTGTTCGACCTCTATCCGGCGGTCGCGCCCGACCCGCTGATGGACCTGCTGGCCCAGACCGAGCGCAAGCAGCAACAGCTCGACGCGCACCAGGCGATGAAGGACAACGCGCCGCCCTCCACGCTCGCGGGTCCCAATGCGGGAATCAGCGCACCGCCCGCGCACGACAACAGCGACGCGTTTTTCGAGCGCTACGCGCAGAGCGACTCGGGCGCCTCGCCGGGCGCGCCGCGTCCCGCGCCGCCGGTCCCGCCTGCCACCGTTGTACCGCGTGCGGGTAAGCCTGCCGTGCCGAAGCCGCCCGTCGTCGCCCAGCGCAACAACAACGACGACAGCGCCAGCGCCGACGACAACTACGGCTTCACCGCGCCGAAGTCGACCAAGGGCGGCACCACGCGCCTGTTGACCGTCGCGATCGATCCGGGCCACGGCGGCGAAGACCCCGGCGCGATTGGCAGCGCGGGCACCTACGAAAAGCACGTGGCGCTCGACATCGCGAAGAAGCTGCGCGCGAAGATCGACGCCCAGCCCAACATGCGCGCGATGATGACGCGCGACGCCGACTTCTTCGTGCCGCTGAACGTGCGCGTGCAGAAGGCGCGCCGCGTGGGCGCGGACCTTTTCGTCTCGATTCATGCCGACGCGTTCACGACGCCCGCGGCGCGCGGCTCATCGGTGTTCGCGCTCTCGGAGCACGGCGCGACGAGCGCCGCGGCGCGCTGGATGGCGAACAAGGAGAACTCGTCGGACCAGATCGGCGGCATCAGCGTGCAAACAGCCGACGCCGCCGTGAACCGCGCGCTCTTCGACATGTCGACCACGGCGCAGATCCGCGACTCGCTGCGTTACGGCGGCTTCGTGCTCGACGAGGTCGGCGAGATCAACAAGCTGCACAAGGGCTCGGTCGAGCAGGCGGGCTTCGCGGTGCTCAAGGCGCCCGACATTCCGTCGATCCTCGTGGAGACGGCCTTCATCAGCAATCCCGAAGAAGAGTCGAGGCTCAACGACGACGCCTATCGCGACAAGATGGCGAACGCGATTCTCAAGGGCATCAAGCGCTATTTCGCGGCCAATCCGCCCCTTGCGAAAAGCCGTATGACCTGAGGCTCAGGCCCGCAAGCCGGGCCTCCTGTGCATCCAGGCAAGCGCCGCGCACGCCTTCGGGCTCGCGCGGCGCTTTCATTTGCAGCGGGAAGACTACGAGCGCGCGGCCCCGATGCGCTGCTTGACCCAGCCTCCGAACACGTTCACAGCGAGCCCCCCCATCACGAGTACGGCGCCGCCGATCTCAGCCGCGCTCAACTGCTCGCCGAGCAGCAGCGACGCCGAGGCGAGCCCGACGATCGGCACGAGCAGCGAAAACGGCGCCACCTGGCTTGCGGGATACTTCGAGAGCAAGCGGCTCCAGAGGCTATAGCCGATGAGCGTCGCGACAAACGCGAGATAGACGATCGCGCCCACCGAAGTCATGCCGATGCCCGAGAGCGCGGCCACGATGCGCTGCGGACCTTCCATCCAGTACGAGAGCGCGAGAAACGGCAGCGGCGGCACGAGGCTCGCCCACACCACGAGGCCGACGAGATCCACCTTGCCCACCTTCTTCGTGACGATATTGCCGAGCGCCCACATGCAGGCCGCGCACAGCGTGAGCACGAAACCGGCGATCGTCATGCCTTGCGCCCCGCCCGCCATCGACTGCACGCCGATCAGCGCCAGGCCACCCGCGGCGATCAACAAGCCGACCACGTTCTGCGCGTGAAAGCGCTCATGCAGAAACACCGCCGCAAAGCCGAGCGTGAAGAACGCCTGCGCCTGCAGCACGACCGAAGCGAGGCCCGCGGGCATGCCCACGTACATGGCGGTGAAAAGAAACGCGAACTGACCGAGCGAGATGGTCGCGCCGTAGGCCAGCAGCCAGCGCAGCGGCATTTGCGGGCGCTTCACGAACAGCACGGCGGGAAAAGCCGCCAGCATGAAGCGCAGCGCGCCGAGCAGGAGCGGCGGCACGCCGTGCAGCCCCACCTTGATCACGACGAAATTCACGCCCCACGCGAGCACCACCACCAGCGCGAGCAACAAGTCCTTCGGCGACATCCCCTTTCTCCTGTTTTGCGTCATACCTTTTCTTCGAAGCGGCGATCTTACCCCCTCGCGCCCCCTCGCGCCGTGCCGCCAGCGCCACGCCCATGCGTTAGCCGCACGCCGGGAACACCGGCGTTAGAATGAGCGCCAGCCTCGCGCGCGGCCTGTCCCGCGCGCCGATTTCGCCCACTAGCTGGCCCAACACGGGCACCGTACGACTCATCCAGGAAGCATCATGTCCTCATCGATCAAAGCGGTTCTCAAGCCTCATCAACGCGACATCGGCAATCTCTATGTGCGGCGCGTGCTGCCCGCGCTCGCCGCACGCCTCGTCGGCCCGTTCATCTTCTTCGACCACATGGGCCCCGCCACGCTCGCTCCGGGCTCGGGCGTCGATGTGCGCCCGCATCCGCATATCGGGCTCGCCACGGTCACCTACCTGTTCGACGGCGCGCTCATGCATCGCGACAGCATCGGTTCGAGCCAGAAGATCGTGCCCGGCGACGTGAACTGGATGACGGCCGGGCGCGGCATCGTCCACTCCGAGCGCACGCCCGACGAGGACCGCGCCACCGGCCTCACCATGCACGGCATCCAGACCTGGGTGGCGCTGCCGCTCGATCACGAAGACACCGAGCCGTCGTTCTTCCATCACGCCGCCGCCACGCTGCCCGAAATCGAGCGCAACGGCGTGACGATGCGCGTGATCGCCGGCACGGCGTTCGGCGCGACCGCGCCGGTCGAGACTTTCTCCGGCACGCTCTACGTCGCCGCAGATTTCGCGCCGGCCAGCGCAATCGCGCTCGACGCGGAGCACGAAGAGCGCGGCGTCTATCTCGTGGAAGGCGATCTCGCGATCGACGGCACGCCGCTCGAACAGCACAGCATGGCCGTGCTGGTGCCGGGCGAAACCGTCACGCTCTCGAGCACGAATGGCGCCCGCGTGATGCTGCTCGGCGGGGAAAAGCTCGAAGGCGAGCGCTTTATCGAATGGAACTTCGTCGCAAGCTCGCGCGAGAAGATCGAAGCCGCGAAAGAAGCATGGACGCGCCAGGAAATGGGGCATGTTCCCGGCGAAACGGAATGGATTCCGCTGCCGGAAAAGAAGCCGCGCTGAGGCTCCGCTAAGGCTCAATACGGCTCGCCGCGTACAGAGGACGATTGAAACCTGCACGTTTCGTCCCCAACTAGCGGCATAACGGATTTCTCAACGAGGATGCAATGGACACCACTCTCGCCACTTTCGAAAAAGACGTGATCGAAGCGTCGGCGCTCGCGCCGGTGCTGGTCGACTTCTGGGCGCCCTGGTGCGGCCCTTGCAAGAGCCTCGGCCCGATGCTCGAAAAGCTCGAGGCCGACTACGCGGGCAAATGGAAGCTCGTGAAGGTGAACGTCGACGAAAACCAGGAGCTTGCCGCGCATTTCGGCGTGCGCAGCATTCCGCACGTCGTGGCATTCGCCGACCGCCAGGCGGTGGATCAGTTCGTTGGCGTGCTGCCCGAAGGCCAGCTGCGCCAGTTCCTCGACGGCCTGATCCCCGACGGCGCCGACGCCGCGCGCCGCGCCGCGCAGGAAGCACTGGCCGAAGGCCGCCGCGACGAAGCCTATGAAGCGCTGCAGGCCGCGCTCGCGTTCGATCCGGGCAACGACGAAGTGCGCATGGACCTGATCGAGATGCTGCTCGCCGACAACCGCGCCGACGAAGCGCAAAAGGAAGTCGAGCTGCTTTCGCCCAAGACCACGCAGGGTATCGACGCGCGCTTCAACGCGCTCAAGACGCGCCTCGACGCGCTCGACGCCGCCGCCGACCTGCCGCCCACCGACGCGCTCGAAGCCCAGGTCGCCGCCGACCCCGCCGACCTCGAAGCGCGCTTCGATCTGGCGAATGCGCTGATTGCCCGGCGCAAGTATGCGGGCGCGCTCGAGCATCTGCTGGAGATCGTGAAGCGCGACCGCGCGTTCCGCGACGACGCGGGCCGCAAGACCATGCTTTCCGTGTTCGATCTCGCGGCGCATCAGCCGCAGCTCGTAAGCGAGTGGCGGCGCAAGTTGAGCGCAACGCTGAACTGATCTCGCGCAGGGCGAGGACGCCCCATGCGTCCTCGCACGACGTTCAGTCAGCTATGCCTGAACACGACCGTACTGGTCATCGAAGCGCACGATGTCGTCCTCTCCGAGATAGCAGCCCGACTGCACCTCGATGATCTCGAGCGCCGTCTTGCCGGGGTTCTCGAGCCGGTGGGTCATGCCGAGCGGAATATAGGTCGATTCGTTCTCTGAGAGCAGGAGCACCTCGTCGCCGCGTGTGACGCGGGCCGTACCGCGCACCACGGTCCAGTGCTCGGCGCGGTGGTGATGCATCTGCAGCGAGAGCCGACCACCCGGCTTCACGACAATGCGCTTGACCTGGAAGCGCTCGCCCTGATCGACCGAGTCGTACCAGCCCCACGGGCGCTCCACGCGCCGGTGCTGGCGCGCCACCTCGCTATGCTGCGCCTTGAGCTTCGCGACCACCGACTTGACGTCCTGAACGCGCTCTTTCGCGACAACGAGCACGGCGTCCGCCGTTTCGACCACCACCATGCCTCTCACGCCCACGCAGGCAACGAGCCGGCCGTCCGAATGCACGAAGGTATCCGTCGCATCCTCGAATAGCACGCGCCCGCGCGCGACGTTACCATTCTCATCCTTCTCCGAGACCTGCCACAGGGCATCCCACGCCCCGACGTCCGACCAGCCGGAGCGAAGCGGCACGACCACGCCCGCGAGCCGCGCATTCACGCCGACCGACTCCATCACCGCGTAATCGATCGAATCGGATGGACAGGCGGCGAGCGCGTCGCGGTTCAAGTGGACGGTGCCGTCGGCGTCGACGGCGGCGCTTTCAAATGCCGCCGAGCACTGCGCCGCAATGAGCGGCCGGCTATGCGCGATCGCCGCGAGCCAGACCGATGCGCGCACAACGAAAATCCCACTGTTCCATAGATAGTTGCCCGAGGCCACATAGCTCGCCGCGCGCTGCGCATCGGGCTTCTCGACAAAATGCTCGATGCTGCGCGCCCCGCTGCTGCCAAGCGGCAATCCCGCGCCGATGTAGCCATAGCCCGTTTCGGCACGTTGCGGCGGCACGCCGAGCGTGACGATGGCGCCACGCGCCGCATGCGTCACGGCTTCTTCGAGCGCGGCAGCGAACGCGGCGCCATCGGCGATCAGATGGTCTGCGGGCATTGCAACGAGCACGGGATCGCCGTCGCGGCTCGCGGCAAGGGCCACCGCCGTCAGTGCGGGCGCCGTGTTGCGTGCGAGCGGCTCCAGCACGAAGCGTGCTGCCATGCCACTGCGTCCGAGACGATCAGCGGTCAGATGGCGCAGGTCCTCGCTGCTCACGACGAACGGCGCAGCCTTGCGAACCGCAGTGTGCGATTCAGGCAGTGAGACGGCGCTGCGCAGAAACACGCCGTCGAGGCGCCGCACGGTCGCCTCTAGCAGCGACTCGCCATCGAGCAGATCGATCAGCTGCTTGGGACAGTATTCGCGCGAAAGCGGCCATAGCCGCGTGCCGGAACCGCCCGCCAGCACCACGGGCTGAACGACTAGCTCGGCTTCGCCTTCGTTGGCGGCGGCCATCAGGCCCGCAGATGTCACGTCATTGTTCATCTGGATCACTCCCCCGTAGCAATGCGCCTGGTCTCGTATGTATTCGCGTACGGGTGACATTTGAACAAGACACGCCGCGCGAATCTGTACGCGCAGCCACATTGATCGCCGGGGCCTTCACGAAATTTTTCGGCGAGACGCAGGCGCAGCCGTCGTTATGTGCGGCAGCGCACGAAGCACAAAGATGGCTGCGCGACGTGATGTTTCACATCCGAACGTTTTTGCGAGAGTGTCAGTGCAGCACCAACAGAGTTGAATCAAAACCGCTTCGCTTCAGAGGCCGGTGCACAACGCCCTCCAGGCCTTGGCTCAACGATGTTTCAAGGAGGACTCATTTCCGTCCAGCCGCATACAGAACGACAATATCAAAATAAATCAATGAGTTAGCGACAACAAACTTCTGTTGATTGGCAAGTGGCGCCGCACGGATGCTGTACAGAACTGAAACAATAATGCGGCAATTGGTCGTCTTGGAAATTGCTCGCACCGCGCGAACCCGCAAGCGTTCTCACTTTTGCCGCTGCTGGCACAACCCCTGCTAAGTAGAGTTCGCCACCGAGGCGTAGATGCCGACAATCGAGATCGGAAAGCGCTATGGGGCTCATGGGGCCGGCGCAACGAACGTATAGCCGTACGGGTAACGGCGATAACAACAAGTTCGGAGACCGGAGTCAGAAAAAACAGGGGGCGGCACGCCGCTTCACGCGAGGACCAATCATGTTGACTCTTCAATCTGATCTGCACGGCAATCATCTGCTGGGCGCACTTCCGTCGCACGAGTGGCAGGCGCTCGCGCCCCACCTCGAACTTGTTCAGCTGCGCACTGAACAACTGCTCTGCGATTGTGGCCAGCGTATTCATCACGTGTACTTTCCGACGACGGCAGTCATCTCGATGCTCTCGACAATGGAGGATGGCAGCTCCGTCGAAATTGCAGCCGTGGGCCGCGAAGGCATGACCGGTGTGCCGGTGCTGACGGGAGGCGAAACCATGCCGAACCGCGTGCAGGTGCAAAGCTCTGGCTTCGCTTACCGTATTAGCGCACAGGCGCTCAAGCAGCAGTTCGCGCGCTCAGACCTCCTGCGCCGCGTCACGCTGCTTTACATGCATGCACTCCTCACGCAAGTGGCGCAGACGGCCGCGTGCAACCGTCATCACTCGCTCAGCAAGCAGCTGTGCCGGTGGCTGCTGATCGAAGTGGATCGCGTCGACTCGTACGATCTGAGCGTCACGCAACAACTGATCGCCGACATGCTCGGCGTGCGCCGCGAAGGCATCACCGAAGCGGCCGGCAAGCTGCACGACGAAGGCCTGATCCATCACAGCCGCGGCAAGATCCGCGTGCTGGACCGTGAGCGCCTCGAAGCGCGCGCCTGCGAGTGCTATGGTCTCGTACGCCGCGAGTTCGATCGTCTGCTGCCGCGCCTGCACGAGGCGGAAGCCGTCGAATAAGGCGGCCCACTCGCGGCTCGTTCGCTTTCCAGGGCTACAAAAAAAGCGTGCCTCACGAGGCACGCTTTCTTGCATTCGGGCGGCCCGGATTCAACGCCCGTTGGCCTGATGCGCCAACGTTCGCAGCACGTACGAAGCCGCTGCAAAGCCAAAGCTCGCCGTCACGCACACGCTCGAACCGAAGCCCGCGCAGTTCAGCCCCACGGGACCGTGATGCCCCGGCGACGTGGTCACGTGCTCGGCCTCGGCGTCGATATCGCACACGGCGGCTTCGGGATAGATGAGCGGTTCGTCCGAATACACGGCGCTCACCTTGAACTTCGCCTTCGGACCGCGCGGAAAGCCGTGCTGCTTGCGCAACTGGCCGCGCACCTTGGACAGCAGCGGGTCCTGGATCGTGAGCGCGAGATCGTCGATGCGAATCCGCGTGGGGTCGAGCTGCCCGCCCGCGCCGCCCACCGTGATGAGCGGCACGCGGTGTTCGACGCACCAGGCGATCAGTGCGGTCTTGGTGCGCACGCTGTCGATGGCGTCGATCACGTAGTCGAAGCCGCCGCCCAGCAGCTCGGCGAAGTTCGACGGCTCGACGAAATCCTCGACGAGACGCACGTCGCAGGCCGGGTCGATGAGCTTGATGCGCTCGGCCATGGCCTCGACCTTCGGCTTGCCGTAGTTGCCGTCGAGCGCGTGGATCTGGCGGTTGGTGTTGCTCTCGGCCACGTTGTCGAGGTCGATCAGCGTGAGCTTGCCGATCGCGCTGCGCGCGAGCGCTTCGGCGGCCCATGAGCCCACGCCGCCAATGCCGATCACGGCAACGTGGGCGCGCTCAAACGCGTCGAGCGCGGGTGCGCCATAAAGCCGCGCGATTCCGCCGAATCGGCGGGCGCGGTCGGCAACATCGTCGGCAGGGCTCGCGGTAAGATCGACGGAGCCGGCGGCAGGGGAAATCGGGGTACTGGACATGACGGTAGGCAAACGTAAGCGGACCTCGGACCGGTCACACGCTGCTGTCGCGGTCCTTGCAAGACCCGTATTTTGCCTGATCGCGCCAAACGAGGCCGAGTGCCCCTTGCTTGCCCACCTGTTCGATAGACTCCTCCGCTTTGAAGCGTTTGCATAAAAAATGACATCCCTCGCCGATCTCCGCAAGACTTACTCGCTCGGCTCGCTCGACGCCGCCGACGTCGAGCCCGATCCGATCCGCCAGTTCCAGACCTGGTTCGCCCAGGCGCTCGACGCGAAGCTGCCCGAGCCCAACGCCATGACGGTCGCCACTGTCGACGCGCAAGGCCGCCCGGCCGCCCGCATCCTGCTCATCAAGGGCGTGGACGAGCGCGGCTTCGTGTTCTTCACGAACTACGAGAGCCGCAAGGGCCGCGAACTGAGCGCGAATCCGCATGCGGCGCTGCTCTTTCACTGGATCGAGCTGGAGCGCCAGGTGCGCATCGAGGGCACGGTCGAACTCACGAGCGCCGAGGAAAGCGACGCCTACTTCAACTCGCGCCCGCTCGGCTCGCGCATTGGCGCGTGGGCCTCGGAGCAGAGCACGGTGATCGCGAACCGCGAGACGCTCGAAGCACGCGAGCGCGAAATCGTCGCGCAGTACGGCGACGCGCCGCCGCGCCCGCCGCATTGGGGCGGCTACCGGCTCGTGCCGGAAGCGATCGAGTTCTGGCAGGGCCGGCCGTCGCGGCTGCACGACCGTATCCGCTACACGCGTGAGCGCGCGAGTGCTCCGTGGACGATCGAGCGCCTCGCCCCCTGATCTCATTTGCGCGGCGTGCTGCACTCGCGCCGCGCCCACCTTGTTTTCGTCTCACCGCTTTAGCTTCGCGTCATTCAGTTCCTCGCTGCCGACATACATCAAGCATCGCAATTCGCTTTTGTCATTGGGCTTCAATCGTTCATCTGACAGGGAGAGAAACGCATGTTCTGGGAGAAAAAACTCGCACAGTGGGCAGAAGAAGTGCGCAGCAAGGCCAACCTGCCCGCCCGCCTCGTGCTCTGGAGCGGGCAGCAATACGACTTCGGCCACTTCACCGCGCCTCGGGTCACGCTCAAGGTCAATAGCGCTTCTGCTCTGCCGCTCCTGCTCACGCCGAGCCTCGACAATCTCGGCGAGGCCTACGTGAAGGGCAAGATCGACATCGAAGGCAAGCTCGCCGACATCATCAACATCAGCTACTCGCTCGCACGCAACACCGTCACGAGCGCCGGCAAGCTCGCGCGCGTGCGCCGCTATTTCACGCATTCGAAGTCCACGGACAAACAGGCGATCCAGTACCACTACGACGTCTCGAACGAGTTCTACAAGCTCTGGCTCGACGAGAACATGGTCTATTCGTGCGCCTACTTCGAGAACGGCGATGAAGACCTCGCGACCGCCCAGCTCAAGAAAATCGACCACATCCTCACCAAGATCCAGGTGCAGGAAGGCCAGACGCTGCTAGATATCGGCTGCGGATGGGGCGCGCTCGTGCTGCGCGCGGCGCAGAAGTTCGGCGCGCGCTGCGTGGGCGTGACGCTCTCGCAGAACCAGTTCGATCTCGCCACCGCGCGCGTGAAGGCCGCGGGTCTGGAAAAGCGCATCGAGATCCGGCTGCAGGACTATCGCGATGTGCAGGGCCAGTTCGACCGCATCACGAGCGTGGGGATGTTCGAGCACGTCGGGCGCAAGAATCTGCCGGGCTATTTCCGCAAGGTCCACGACCTGCTCGCTGACGACGGCGTCGCCATGAATCACGGCATTACTTCGTCGGACGCCGACTCGGGCGAAACGGCGCTCGGCGGCGGCGAGTTCATCGACCGCTACGTGTTCCCCGACGGCGAGCTGCCGCACATCGGCCTCGCGCTCGAAGCGGCGCAGCGCGGCGGCCTCGAAGCGGTTGACGTGGAGAGCTTGCGCCGTCACTATGCGCACACGCTCGATTTGTGGGCGGAGAATTTCGAGGCGCGCGCCGAGGAAGCGAAACAGCTCGTCGACGACGAGAAGTTCCGCATCTGGCGCGTTTATCTGGCGGGTTGCGCGTACGCGTTCGAGCACGACGACGTGTCGATCTTCCAGATCGTCTGCCGCAAGGCCGGCCGCAGCGCGACAACGCTGCCGTGGTCGCGCCGGTATATGTACGAGAAGCCGCTCTGACGCGGGCGGCGGCGCGGTTCGCCGCGCCGCCGGCGCATCGACTGTCCCCGCAGTTGCGCCCGACTCAGGCGGCTTCGCCCCACGACCGCCATCAAGACGCCACTGCATGAACGATCGCGACGACGGCCACGACCTGTTTGGCGACATGAAGATTGGGTCGGCCAACGAACCCGGACTCGACGCCGCACGCCCGGCTGCGCGCCCGGTCGCACGCCACAACACGCCGAAAGCCGAAGCCCGCGCCGAGCCGCAACCCGACTTGTTCGGCTTTTCGGCGCCGGTGCCTGCGCCAAAGCCCGCCGCGAAATCCGCGAGCCAGCGCCCCGCCCGCGCCACGGGCGACGACGACGCCGCAGTCGAAGCGCGCGATGAAGGCGAGCCGCGCCCTAAATCACCGAAGAAGCCTGCGCCCAGCAGCGACGCCCCCAAGCGCCGCGGCCGCGGCGTGCTGCCCGCCGTGGCCACGCAAGACACGCTCGACGTCGCCGCCGCGCTGCCTGCGAGCGTGCGGCTCGGCACCTCGTCGTGGTCGTTTCCCGGCTGGCGCGGCATTGTCTACGGCGAGGACTACAGCCAGTCCAAGCTCGCCCGCGACGGCCTCTCGGCATACGGCGCGCATCCGCTGCTGCGCTCGGTCAGCATCGACCGCTCGTTTTACGCGCCGCTCACCGTCACCGATTACCTGCGCTACGCACAGCAGGTGCCGGACCACTTCCGCTTCATCGTCAAGGCGCCGGCGCTCGTCACCGACGCCAGTGTGCGCGGCGAACGTGGCGAGCCCGTCTCGGCGAACCCGTGCTTTCTCAATGCGGAGATGGCTGCGCGCGAATTCGTCGAGCCGTGCCTCGCAGGGCTTGGCAACAAGGCAGGCGCGCTCGTGTTCCAGTTCCCGCCGCTGCCCGATCAGCTGCTGGCCGACCCGGCGGCGTTCGTCGAACGGCTGACCGCCTTCCTCGCCGCGCTGCCGCCCCTGCCCAAACCACCCGAGCCCTGCGCAGCCGGCGACGGTCCCTGCTACGCCGTCGAGATTCGCGACGCGATCCTGCTCACGCCGCGCTTCGTGCGCACGCTGCGCGCCGCGGGCGTGCGCTACTGCGTGGGCCTGCACGCCCGCATGCCGGACCCGCTGCGCCAGGCCGCCGCGCTCGCGCTGATGGACGGTGAAGCGCCGGCCGGCCCGCTGATCGTGCGCTGGAGCCTGCACAGCGGCTTCAAGTACGAACAGGCGAAGGCGCGCTACGAGCCGTTCGACAAGCTGGTGGACGAAGACCCGCACACGCGCGTTACGCTCGCGGAACTCGCCGCACGCTACGCAATGGCGGGCCAGCCCGTGCTGATCACGACGAACAACAAGGCGGAAGGATCGGCACCGCTCACGTGCGCGAAGCTCGCGCGGGCGATTGCGGAAGAAATGGAACGCTTACGCGGGGAAATGGCGCCGGAAGCCGCGCACGACGCGACGCCGGACGACGCATCGCCCGGCGCGCAGGAAGAAGAACAAAACGAAGACTGACGCGCGCGGCATCGAAACCTCGGTATCGAAACCTCGCGCGCCAGCTCGCGCTTATTCCGGCTTGAGCCGGTGTGCGAACTTCTGGCGGAATTTCGCGACCTTCGGCGCGACCACGAACGAGCAATAGCCCTGGTTCGGGTGTTGCGCGAAGTAGTTCTGGTGGTACGCCTCGGCGGGGAAATAGTTGCCGTCGAGCGGCAGCACCTGGGTCACGATCTTGCCGTCGTACACGCCCTCGGCGGCCAGTTCGCGAATCGCCTGCTCGGCCGTTTCGCGCTGCGCCTCGGAGTGCGTGAAGATCACCGAGCGGTATTGCGTGCCCACGTCGTTGCCTTGGCGGTTCAGCTGCGTGGGATCGTGAATCGCGAAAAAGATGTCGAGAATCTCACGATAGCTGATCTTCGCGGGATCGAAGTCCACCTTCACGACCTCGGCGTGACCGGTCTCGCCGTCGCAGACCTGTTCGTAGCTCGGGTTCGCCGCGTGGCCGCCCGCGTAGCCCGACTCCACGGCATTGACGCCCTCCACGCGCAGATACACCGCCTCCAGGCACCAGAAGCATCCGCCGCCCAGGGTGGCCGTTTCGACTGTCTGACTCATGCTGTTCGCTCCTTTGATCGTGATTGCGGACGCGGTTACGGGCCTCACCTCGGACACCACCGCGCGGTGCCCCGCGCGACCCGCCATCCGCCGCTTCCGCTAAAATTGTGACAATTCGCCGAATTTCCACATGACGTTGATCCCGATTTCTGCTCCCGCCGCCGCGCGCGCGGCCCGTGAAGGCCTGCCCCGATGACCCGCCGCGCCAGCCCGCCCAACTTCGACGACGGCGCATTTCGCCGCGCGCTTGGCCAGTTCGCCACCGGCGTGACCGTAATCACGACGCGCGCGCCCGACGGCACGCTCATCGGCATTACGGCCAGCTCGTTCAACTCGGTCTCGCTCAATCCGCCGCTCGTGCTGTGGAGTCTCGCCACGCGCTCGGCTTCCATGCCCGTGTTCCGCTCGAACAGCCATTATGTGATCAATGTGCTCGCCGCGTCGCAGCTCGACCTGTGCAAGCGTTTTGCGACCGTGAAGGGCGACCGCTTCGAGGGTGTCTCGCACGCGGCCAGCGACACCGGCATGCCCGTGCTGGACGGCGCGATCGCGTGGTTCGAGTGCCACAACCGCAGCCGCTACGACGAAGGCGACCACGTGATTTTCGTCGGAGAAGTGGAACGCTGCGGCGTGCGCGAAGACGGCACCGACGCTTCGCCGCTCGTGTTCCACGGCGGCGCGTTCCACCGGCTCCAGTCGCTCTGAAATATCCGATAAGGCGCCGAGTGCGCCTTATTGGCACCCTGCCAGTTACGCCGGCGCGCTCTTGGGCTCGCGCTGCGCGATCAGGTCCACCGGCACGCCCACTTCCACCTTGAGCGTCGTGAGCACGATGTTCGAGCGTATGTCCATCACCCCCGGCGCCTTGTACAGCTTGTTGAGCACGAAGTCCGAGTAGTGCTTGAGGTTGTGCGCGAGCACGCGCAGCAGGTAGTGCGTCTCGCCCGTCACCACATACGCCCCCACCACCTCCGGCCAGTCGCGCAGCGCCGTGACGAAACGCTCGTGCCAGCTCTCCTGGTCGTTGCGCATCGACACCTGCACGAAAGCCTCCATCTCGAAGCCGAGAATCTCCCGGTTCAGACTCGCGCGGTAACGCTCCACCACGCCCTGCTCCTCGAGCAGCCGCAAACGGCGCAGGCATGCCGATGGCGAGAGCGAAATGCGCTCCGCAAGGTCGAGATTGCTGATCCGCCCCTCGTTCTGCAGCACGGCGAGAATACGGCAATCGGTAGCATCAAGCGAGATTGCGTTCATATTTGGTCTCCATTCCCGTCTTAAGACAAATTATGTGCCAACAACGGGAGTTTGCGGCGTTTTTTTCGCAAGCACATTTCGCGCAGGGTTGCCTATCATTCGAAGCATCAGGAGAGACATCGTCACCGACATGACGCAGATCAAAGACATTTCCCCGCCGATTCACCCCGAAACGCCCGTCTGGCCCGGCGACACGCCTGTGAGCGTCGAGCGCGTCTGGCGCATGGAGGCGGGCTCGCCGGTCAACGTCGCGCGCGTGACGCTGTCGCCGCACACCGGCGCGCACACCGACGCCCCGCTGCACTACGACGCCAAAGGCGCGCCGATCGGCGAAGTGCCGCTCGACACGTATATCGGCGCGTGCCGCGTGATTCATTGCGTGGGCGCAGCGCCCCTCGTGCTGCCCGAACACGTGGAAGCCGCGCTGCCCGGCATCCCGCCGCGCGTGCTGCTGCGCACCTATGCGCGCGCGCCGCAGGACCACTGGGACAGCAAGTTTTGCGCCGTCGCGCCGGAAACGATCGATCTGCTGGCCGCGCACGGCGTGCGTCTCATCGGCATCGACACGCCTTCGCTCGACCCGCAGGAATCGAAGACGATGGACGCGCATCACCGCATCCGCGCGCATGGCATGGCGATCCTCGAAGGCATCGTGCTCGACGACGTCACGCCCGGCGACTACGAACTGATCGCACTGCCGCTGAAGTTTGCGACGCTCGACGCAAGCCCCGTGCGCGCCGTGCTGCGCGCGTTGCCTTGAGCCGCCGCCGACCCAATCCCCGCTAAACCCGCCACATCACGAAACGCAGACATGAACGACCGCAACGAAGCCCTGGCAGCCGATCGCGCCGATCCGCTCGCCGCCCTGCGCGAGCAATTCACGCTCGCGGCCGGCACCATCTATCTCGACGGCAACTCGCTCGGCGTGCCGCCCTCGGCCTCGGCCGCGCGCGCGCAGGCCGTGATCGGCGGCGAATGGGGCGAAGGCCTCATCCGCAGCTGGAACACGGCGGGCTGGTTCGCCATGCCCAAGCGCCTCGGCAACAAGCTCGCGAAGCTGATCGGCGCGGCCGATGACGAAGTCGTCGTCACCGACACCATCTCGATCAATCTCTTCAAGGCGCTTTCCGCCGCGCTGCGCGTGCAGAACGCGCGCGACCCGAAGCGCCGTGTGATCGTGTCGGAGCGCTCGAACTTTCCGAGCGACCTGTACATCGCGCAAGGGCTCATCGAGCAGCTTGACCGCGGCTATGAACTGCGCCTCGTCGACGATCCTTCCGAGCTGCGCGCCGCCATCCGCGAAGACGTGGCGGTCGCGATGATCACGCACGTGAACTACCGCACGGGCGAGATGCACGACATGCGCGCGCTCACCGAGCATATTCACGCACAAGGCGCGCTCGCACTGTGGGATCTCGCGCATTCGGCGGGCGCCGTGCCCGTCGACCTGAACGGCGCGAACGCCGACTACGCCGTGGGCTGCACGTACAAGTACCTGAACGGCGGCCCCGGCTCGCCCGGCTTCGTGTGGGTGCCCAAGCGCCACCAGAGCGCGTTCTCGCAGCCGCTTTCGGGCTGGTGGGGGCATAAGTCGCCGTTCGAGATGAACCCCGTGTACCGCCCCGACGACGGCATTGCCCGCTACCTCTGCGGCACGCAGCCGATCATTTCGATGGCGCTCGTCGAATGCGGTCTCGACGTGTTCCTGCAAACCGACATGCAGGCCATCCGCCGCAAGTCGCTCGCGCTCACCGACCGCTTCATCGAACTGGTCGAGACGCGCTGCAAGGAATACGGCCTCACGCTCGTCACGCCGCGCGCTCATGCGCAGCGCGGCTCGCACGTGAGCTTCGAGCATCCGCACGGCTATGAGGTGATGCAGGCGTTGATCGCGCGCGGCGTGATCGGCGATTATCGCGAGCCGCGCGTGCTGCGCTTCGGCTTCACGCCGCTGTATCTGCGTTACGTCGATGTGTGGGACGCCGTGGAAACGCTGCGCGATGTGCTCGCCACCGAAGCCTGGCGCAAGCCCGAATTCGCCGAGCGCGGCGCGGTGACCTGAGGAGCGGCAGATGAACGATCACATGCAAGTCCCAGGCATGCCCGACGCCGGTGAAACCGCGGGTGCAACCACAGCCGCCGCACGCGGCGGATGCCCGTTCGGACACGGCGCCGTCGCGCCGACGGCGCAAGCGCCCGAACAAGCGGCGCAAGGCGAAGGCTGGCACGACGCGCAACTCGACTTCTCGAAGTCGATGAGCTACGGCGACTACCTCGCGCTCGACGCCGTGCTCAATGCGCAGCACCCGCTTTCGCCCGACCACAACGAGATGCTGTTCATCGTGCAGCATCAAACGAGCGAGCTGTGGATGAAGCTCGCGCTCTACGAGCTGCGCGCGGCACTCGCCAACGTGCATCGCGACGCGCTGCCGCCCGCGTTCAAGCAGCTTGCGCGCGTCTCGCGCATCATGGAGCAGCTCGTGCAGGCGTGGAACGTCCTCTCGACGCTCACGCCCTCCGAGTACACGGCCATGCGGCCGTACCTGGGCGCGTCGTCGGGCTTCCAGTCGTACCAGTACCGGCAGATCGAATTCCTGCTCGGCAACAAGAACGCGCAGATGCTCAAGCCGCACGAGCATCGGGGCGAGATTTTCGAGCAGGTCAAAGCGACGCTCGAAGCGCCCTCGTTCTACGACGAAGTGATTCGCCTGCTCGCGCGGCGCGGCTTTGCCATCGCACCCGAGCGCCTGAACCGTGACTGGTCGCGGCCGACCGAACACGACCCCACGGTCGAGGCGGCGTGGCTCGAGGTGTATCGCAATCCTTCGGAGTACTGGGATTTGTACGAGATGGCCGAAGAACTCGTCGATCTCGAAGACGCGTTCCGTCAATGGCGCTTTCGCCACGTGACGACGGTCGAGCGCATCATCGGCTTCAAGCAAGGCACGGGCGGCACGAACGGCGCGCCGTATCTGCGCAAGATGCTCGACGTCGTGCTGTTCCCCGAGCTTTGGCACGTGCGCACGGTGCTGTAACGCATATCGCTACGCCCAAACGAAAAATGCCCGCCATCGATGGCGGACATTTTTTTGCGCGGCAACGCGTGAAGCTTAGATCACCACGGTCTGCGCTTCGCCTTCCTTGCTTTCGCGCACCACGCCGATCTTCCACACTTGCTCGCCCGCAGCGGCCAGGAGCGCGAGCGCCGCATCGGCTTGATCCGCCGCCACGATCACGGCCATGCCGATACCGCAGTTGAATACGCGGTGCATTTCTGCATCGGCCACGCCGCCGTGCTGTTGCAGCCACGTGAAGAGCGGCGGCAGCGGCCATGCCGCGTGATCCAGCTCAGCCGTGAGGCCTTCGCGCAGCACGCGCGGAATGTTCTCGACGAGGCCGCCGCCCGTGATGTGCGCCATGCCCTTCACGGTGATGGTTTCCATCAGCTTGAGCAGCGGCTTCACGTAGATGCGCGTGGGGGCCATCAGCGCGTCGGCGAGCGAGCGGCCGTCGAAGTCGGCGGCGAGGTCAGGCTGTGCGCGCTCGATGATCTTGCGCACGAGCGAGAAGCCGTTCGAGTGGATGCCGCTCGAAGCGATACCGAGCACCACGTCGCCCGGGACGATCGTGCTGCCGTCGATGATCTTGCTCTTTTCGACCGCGCCCACCGCGAAACCGGCCAGATCGTATTCGCCGTCGGGGTACATGCCCGGCATTTCGGCCGTTTCGCCGCCGATCAGCGCGCAGCCCGACAGCTCGCAGCCTTGCGCGATGCCCTTCACGACGGTGGCCGCCGTATCGACGTCCAGCTTGCCGCAGGCAAAGTAGTCGAGGAAGAACAGCGGCTCGGCGCCCTGCACGAGGATGTCGTTCACGCTCATCGCGACGAGATCCTGGCCGACCGTGTCGTGTTTGTTCAGATGAAACGCGAGGCGCAGCTTGGTGCCCACGCCGTCGGTGCCCGAGACGAGCACGGGCTCCTTGTACTTCTTCGGCACTTCGAAGAGCGCGCCGAAACCGCCGATGCCGCCCATCACGCCTTCGCGCAGGGTCTTCTTCGCAAAGGGCTTGATGCGGTCGACGAGCGCGTCACCCGCGACCATGTCCACGCCCGCGTCGGCGTAAGAGAGGCCTTGGGGCTGATTAGCGGGGCCGGATTTCGGTTGATTCATGGGGAAGCGCCAGAAGGTCGGTAAAATGCGATTTTAACCGATTGACGGCGCCCCGCCGCCGCGGGTGGAGCGAGATTTGGAACGCGCCTCGCTTGACGCCCCACCACCGGAAACCGAGTTTTGCCGCAGAACACACTGTATTTCGCGCAGTACCCGCGTCGGGCCGCAATCTGGACCGGGATCGCGCTCGCCCTCGGCCACGTGCTGCGGCGCTCGCGGCTCAGTGATCTCCGCAGATCTCAGCGCAGTTCTCGCGAGAGCACGCTTTACTAGAACCGATTCCGTCCAGACACACCGTGCAGCGACAGTTAACGCTCGATCTCGGCACCCCGCCGCCATCGACCTTCGACAACTTCCATATCGGCGCCAACGCCGAGCTGGTCGCGCGCCTGCGCGGTCTGGACGCGGCGCTCACCGCGGGCCCGGTCGCTGATCGCACGTTCTACGTCTGGGGCGAACCGGGCAACGGGCGCAGCCATCTGCTGCATGCGCTCGCCGACGAGGCGCCGCCGGGCCACGTGCGCTATCTGGGCCCGCAAAGCGCGCTGGCCGCGTTCACGTTCGATCCGCGCGTGACGATCTACGCGGTGGACGACTGCGATTCGCTCTCGGGCGCGCAGCAGATCGCGCTCTTCAACCTGTTCAACGAGGTGCGCTCCTACCCGAGCTGCGCGCTCGTCGCGACGGGCAACGCGCCGCCCATGGGTCTCGCCGTGCGCGAGGACCTGCGCACGCGCCTCGGCTGGGGCCTCGTGTTCCACCTCGCGCCGCTCTCCGACGAAGGCAAGGCGGCGATCCTCAAGCTCGCCGCACGCGAGCGCGGCATTGCGCTCGCCGACGACGTGCCCGCCTACCTGCTCACGCACTTCCGGCGCGACATGCCGAGCCTCATGGGCCTGCTCGACGCGCTCGACCGCTTCTCGCTCGAACAGAAGCGCGCGGTGACGCTGCCCCTCTTGCGCACGATGCTCGCCAACGGCGTGGGCGATCTGGTGAGCGTAGCGAGCACGCCGGCGACGGACGATGCGCTTCCCGGTGAAGAACCGGCGCCAACGAACGAAGCGGCACAAGCGGACGAAGCGGACGAAGCAGACGAACGCGACGCGGCTCCGGATGAAGAAATCGTGGCGCAGGCGCAACTCGCCGGTCTCGATGCGCCGACCGCGCCGCCTTCGCCCGCGGCAGAGCCCGACGACGACGCCCAGCCCTACGAAGCGCCGAAAGCACCGGCCCTGCAGGCACGCGCACAGGCGCCCGTGCCCTTCGACAAACCGACCGACAACGTCGAAGGCGAATTAGGGGCCAAATACCGTCACGTCGTCCACAAGGAGTTGGGCACGGACCTCAAGGGCGAAGTCGAAGCCGACGTGAGCAACGAAATGACCGGCGAGCTGCGCGGCGATCTCGATCCGCCGGGCGGGAGCGCCGCCAGCGGGGCAAGCGTCGCCGTGAGCACCAGTGAAGCGCCGCAAGAAACATCGGCGCAAGCGCCGGCAACGCCCGATCCGTCCCACGTGCAAGACAGCGAATCGTCCGCCGCAAGCGAGACGCCTCCCGCACCCGAATCCCCCGCGGACCCCGCCGCGCCGACGCCGCCCGCCGGCGGCGGCAACGGCGTCCCCCGCTTCAAGTAAAATGAGCGCCCATGGCTAACCTTGCACTTTTTGACCTCGATCACACCCTGATCCCCACCGACAGCGACCACGAATGGGGCCGCTTCATGGTGAAGCTCGGCATTGTCGACGGCGAGCGCTTTGCGGAGCAAAACGACCGCTTCTATGCCGACTACAAGGCCGGCAAGCTCGACATCCACGCGTACCTCGTCGCCATGCTCACGCCGCTCGCGAAATATTCTCGCGCGCAGTTGAAGGAATGGCACGACCAGTACATGCACGAGGTGATCAAGCCGACCATCCTGCCGAGCGCGGTCGAACTCGTGAAGAAGCACAAGGAAGCGGGCGATCTTTGCTGCGTGGTCACGGCCACCAACGAATTCATCACGGCGCCCATCGCCGAGGTGTTCGGCGTGGACAAGCTGATCGCGTGCGAAGTCGAAACCGTGGACGGCCATCCGGCATCGGCCTTCACCGGCCGCCCGACGGGCACGCCGAGCTACCGCGAAGGCAAGATCGTGCGTGTCGAAGCCTGGCTCGCGTCGCTTGGCAAAAGCTGGTCGGACTTCGAGCACAGCTACTTCTATAGCGACTCGCACAACGACATCCCGCTGCTCGAAAAAGTCACCGACCCGATCGCCACCAACCCCGACGACACCCTGCGCGCTCACGCGCAACAAGCGGGCTGGCGCATCCTCGATTTGTTCCAAGCCCAGTGATCAAGAAACTCATCCGCAAGCTGTTCGGCCAGGACGACGCCGAAGCGGCGCAAGACACCGAAGCCCCCGCCGCCGATCCGCACACGGCCTCGCATGAAGGCGCGGCCGCCGCTGCCGGCGCGACCCGCGCGCGCCGCAAACCGGCCAGCGCGCAGAAAACGTCGAAGCCGCGCGGCAGCAAAGGCGCGCCCGATCCGGCCACGCCCGTCATCCTTTCCGCCGACGTCCACGGCATCAACCCCGCGCTCATCTCGCGCAACGCCGTGCGCGTGACCGAAGGCCTGCAGCAAGCGGGCTTCCGTGCGTTCATCGTGGGCGGCGCGGTGCGCGACCTGCTGCTCGGCGTCGCGCCGAAGGACTTCGACGTGGCCACCGACGCCACGCCCGACCAGGTGCAGAAGCTGTTCCGTCGCGCGCGCATCATCGGCCGGCGCTTCCAGATCGTGCACGTGCAGTTCGGCCAGGAAATCATCGAGGTCTCGACGTTCCGCGCGCTGGTGGACGCCCCGCCCGCCGATGCCGCGCCCGCTCCGGCGCCCGCGAAGCGCATGCGCCGCGACGAGCTCGACCGCAAGACCCACGCCGTCGATGCGAGCGGCCGTGTGCTGCGCGACAACGTCTGGGGCGAGCAGCATGAAGACGCCACGCGCCGCGACTTCACGATCAACGCGATGTACTACGACCCAGCCACGCAGACGGTGCTCGACTATCACAACGGGATGGCCGACATGCGCGCGCGCCTGTTGCGCATGATCGGCGACCCGGCCACGCGCTACCGCGAAGACCCGGTGCGCATGATGCGCGTCGTGCGTTTCGCGGCGAAGCTCGGCTTCGAGATCGAGGAGAACACGCGCGAGCCGATCACGAAACTCGCGGACCTCATCAACAACGTGCCTGCGGCGCGTCTGTTCGACGAAATGCTCAAGCTGCTGCTCTCCGGCCACGCGCTCGAGTGCCTGCGGTGGCTGCGCAAGGAAGGCCTGCATCATGGCCTCCTGCCGCTCCTCGACGTAATTCTCGAGCAGCCGCAGGGTGAGCGTTTCATCACGCTCGCGCTCTCGAACACCGACGCGCGCGTGCGCGCGGGCAAGCCGGTGTCGCCGGGCTTCCTGTTCGCCACGCTGCTTTGGCACGACGTGCAGCAGCGCTGGCAACAGTACACGGCTGCGGGCGAAATCCCGGTGCCGGCGCTGCATCGCGCGATGGACGACGTAATCGACGCGCAAACAGAGAAGCTCGCGATCCATCGCCGCTTCTCGTCGGACATGCGCGAGATCTGGGGCCTGCAGCTGCGCCTTGAAAAGCGTGGCCGCGGCGCGCTCAAGCTGCTGGAACACCAAAGATTTAGAGCAGGGTATGATTTCCTCCTGCTGCGCTGCGAATCGGGCGAACTGGACGCCGAAATCGGCCAATGGTGGACGGACTTCATTTCCGGCGACATCGCCGCGCGCGAGGCGCTGCTCTCGCAGGGCGGCAAGGAACGCTCGCCGCGCAAGCGCCGCCGCCGCGGCGGCGCGAAAAGCCGCAGAACGGGTGAAGGTGCTGCGTCGGAAGCCGACGCAGGCGGTGACGAGCAGGAAGCCAGCAGTGCAGACTATGACGGCCACACCGGTCCGCATGAGGACTGACGCCGTGCGGCGTCGCGGCAAGCCGCGATGCACATGTGTCGAACAGCAACAAAAGTCGCAGGAAGTGAAGCCATGACGGTTGCCTGGCTGGGAATTGGCGCGAATCTGGGGGATGCGCGCCAAACCCTCAAAGACGCGGTGGTGTGCCTCGCACAACAGCACACCCTCACCGTCGTCGCCAAATCGAGTCTGTACCGCACCGCGCCCATCGACGCGGGCGGCGACGACTATTACAACTGCGTCGTGAAGATCGAGACGAGTCTCGACGTTCACGCGCTGCTCGCGCTTTGCCAGCGCGTGGAGCATCACTTCGGCCGGGAGCGTCCCTTTCGCAACGCGCCCCGCACGCTCGACATCGACATCCTGATTTACGGCAGCGCCTCCATCGACGAAACCGACCTTGTCGTGCCGCATCCGCGCATGACGGGCCGCGCATTCGCACTCGTGCCGCTCGTCGAGATCGATCCCGAACTCGTGATTCCGGGCCTGGGGCCTGCCAGCGCGTTTCTCGCCGCCGTGGCCGACCAGCGCATCGAGAAGGTCAAGCCGCTGTGCCAGTGCATGGGCACAGCGCCCGCACCGGACACGCCGCCCGCCGGCAACTGCCGATGAGCACGGCCCCCCTGCCCGTCGTCAGCGCGCGCGCCACGCGGCCCGCGGCGCTCCAGTACATCGTCATCGAAGGGCCGATCGGCGCGGGCAAGACCACGCTCGCCACGCGCCTCGCCGAACGCTGGTCGATGCAGACCCTCTTCGAATCGAACGCAGACAATCCGTTTCTGGAACGCGTCTATCGCGACAGCGCGCCTTCGTCGCATGCGCTCGCCGCGCAGTTGCATATCGCCTTGCAGCGCGAGCAGCTGTCGCGCGAAGTGGCCATGCGCCGGGCAACGAACGCGCCGCTCGTCACGAACTTCCTCGCTGAACGCAACGACCTCTTCGCACGCCTCACGCTCGCTGAAGACGAACTGCCGCTGTACCGCGCGCTCGCCTCGCGTTTGACTTCGTCCGCGCCTGCACCCGACCTCGTGGTCTACCTGCAGGCGAGCCCCGAGGCGCTCTACGCGCGCATCCAGAAGCGGGCGACACCGCGCGAGCTGCCTATCTCGAGCGCCTTCCTGCGTGCGCTCTGCGACAGCTACAACGATTTTTTCTATCATTACGATCATGCGCCGGTGCTCACCGTCGGCGCGGAACATCTGGATCTGCTCGATTCCGATGCGGACCTCGCGCTCGTTGCCGAACGTATCGAGACGATGCGCGGCCGCAAGGAATCCTTCGTCAAGGGCACGTCGCTATAGCCGTTTCAACGGCTCGATCGACTCGATCGATCGAACGAGCGGCGCAGCCCCTCCCCGTTTTTCCCTTTCCCAACGGATTTCCCCATGACTTACCTGCAGGAAACGAGCCGCAGCGCGGTCACCGTGCCCAAACTCCAGGCCATGCGCGACGCCGGCGAGCGCATCGCCATGCTGACCTGCTACGACGCGAGCTTCTCGGCGCTGTGCGACCGCGCGGGCGTCGATACGGTGCTGATCGGCGACTCGCTCGGCAACGTGCTCCAGGGCCACAGCACGACGCTGCCCGTCACCATCGATGACATCGCGTATCACACGGCGTGCGTGGCGCGTGTGCAAACCAAGGCACTGATCGTTGCAGACCTGCCGTTCGGCACCTTCGGCACGCCCGAAGACGCGTTCGCGAACTCGGTGAAGCTCATGCGCGCCGGCGCGCAGATGGTGAAGATCGAGGGCGGCGAGTGGCTCGCGCCCACGGTGAAGATGCTCGTGGAGCGCGCCGTGCCCGTGTGCGCGCACATCGGCCTTACGCCCCAGTCGGTGCATGCCTTCGGTGGCTTCAAGGTGCAGGGCAAGAGCGATGCGGCCGCCACCCAGCTGATTCGCGACGCACTCGCGCTGCAGGACGCGGGCGCTCAACTCGTGGTGATCGAGGCCGTGCCCGCAGGGCTCGGCGCGGAAGTCACGAAGCAGTTGCGCATTCCGACGATCGGCATTGGCGCGGGCGTGGACTGCTCGGGCCAGGTGCTCGTGCTGCACGACATGCTCGGCATTTTCCCCGGCAAGCGGCCGCGCTTCGTGAAGGATTTCATGGCCGGTCAGCCCGATATCGAATCGGCTGTACGCGCGTATGTGCAGGCGGTAAAGGAAGGCACGTTCCCTGGCCCGGAACACGTGTTCTGATCCGGCGATTTTGCTTCGCAGAAAAAAAAGCGCGCTCCAGATTGAGCGCGCTTTTTATATGGTGCGTGCTACGGCTGCTTCATCGCTGCAAGCGCGCCGGCACCACGCCACGCAGCGCGTTCGTCAGCATCAAGGCTTCGGCGTTGAGCACATCGTCGCGCGTAAGCACGCGCTCTTGTGCGCCGAACGTCTCGTCGTCGAGCAGCACACCGCGCATCACGCCCGGCAGCACGCCCGAGGCGAGCGGCGGCGTGAACCACTTGCCGTTCAGCTTCACGAAGACGTTCGAACGGCCGCCTTCGGTCAGCTCGCCGCGCTCGTTGAAGAACAGCATGTCGAAGCCGCCCAGCGCTTCGGCCTCGCGCCATGCGCGATCGAATTCGGCGCGGCGTGTGGTCTTGCGCAGCAACAGCGCGTCGGCGGATTCGATCGGCGCAAAACCGTGGTCGGGCGCGAGCAGCACGCCCACGGTATCGTGCGCGAGCGCCGCGAGCGGCGCGCTCGTCAGCGTGGCCGCCCCGCTCTTGCCGAGCGCGAGGCGCATACGGTGCGGCGCGTGATCGTCTGCAAACGTGGCGCAAGTTTCGTCGAAGCGCGCGCGCATGGCTTGCACGTCGCATGGGAAACCGAGCCACGCAGCACTCGCCGCGAGCCGCGCGAGATGGCGCTCCACGTGGCGCACGCCGCCAGCACGTGTCGCATACATTGTTTCGAAGCATTCGATACCCGGATCGGCATCGGTCAGAAAACGGGCTTTCAAGCGGCACTCCTCGTATTCGTCGGCGGCCACGCTGTCGAGCACAATGCCCGCACCTACACCCATTTCGCCGCGCCGCGCGCCTCCCGCGCCCCTGGCAGGCGCATCGAGTGTCAACGTGCGGATCACGACCGAGAGGCAAAAGTCGCCGCAAGTCTCGTCTGCCGCCGGCGCTTCGAGCCAGCCTATCGTGCCCGTGTACAGCCCGCGCGGCGCATGCTCGAGTGCTTCGATCAGCTCCATCGTCCGATGCTTGGGCGCACCCGTGATCGACCCGCACGGAAAGAGCGCGCGCATGGCGTCGGCGAATGTCGTGCCTTCGCGCAGCGTCGCTTCCACTGTCGAGGTCATCTGCCAGACCGAAGCGTACGGCTCCACGCTGAAGAGCGCCGGCACGCGCACCGAGCCGGTTTGCGCGACGCGCGAGAGGTCGTTGCGCAGCAGGTCGACGATCATCACGTTTTCAGCGCGGTTCTTCGGATCGCTCGCGAGAAAACGCGCGGCGGCGGCGTCTTGCTGCGCGTCGGCGCAACGCGCGGCCGTGCCCTTCATGGGTTTCGCGCGCAACGTTTCGCCGCGCTTCTCCACGAATAGCTCCGGCGAACACGAGAGCACCCAACGATCGCCCGGCAACGCGATCAGCGCGCCGTAACGCACACGCTGACGCTCACGCAAGCGGCGGTAAAGCGCGAGCGGCGAACCATACGCCTCGAAGCCGAGCCGATATGTGTAGTTGATCTGATACGAGTCGCCCGCGCGCAAGGCGTCCTGCACGGCGGCGATGTCCTGCTCGAAGCGCGCGAGATCGACACCGATCGTCACGCCCGCCACGCCTGCCGGCGCGGGTGCCTCGTTGCCCTCTTGCGCCGCGAGCCACGCATCGGCCTCGTCGCGCGAGCGCTTTTCGCAGCGTTCGAACAATAAAAAACGCAGCGCGGCGTGGCCGTGCTGCGTTTCGATGGATGAAGCTGTGTCGCGTTTCGTGAATTCGAGCGCGCGCCCGAACTCGTAGTCGCCAATCACGAGCGCGTGAAGTCCCGCGTTCAGTTCAGCGTTGACTTGCGAACACACCGCGTCGAGATCCGCGGCGCGCTCGCAGGCAAGCTCGCGCACGAACCCCGTGTAGAGGCGGCTCGAGCGGTTGTCCGCAGTCGAGTCGCCGTCGTCGAGCAGCGCGAAAATTGCGGCACCCGCCGCGCCGCCAGGATTGACTGCCATTGCGCTAACTACCTGCCATTGACCTGCTTACTGCATGGTGACGCCGGAAAAGCGCATCAGTCGAAGAAGCTCTTCACGCGGTCGAACCAGCTCTTGCTCTGCGGGCTGTGGCGCGAACCGCCTTCCACGAGCGACTTTTCGAACTGCTGAAGCATTTCGCGCTGGTGATCGGTGAGCTTGACCGGCGTTTCCACCTGGACGTGCACATACAGATCGCCGGCGATGCTCGAACGCAGACCCTTGATGCCCTTGCCGCGCAAACGGAACGTCTTGCCCGACTGCGTGCCTTCGGGCACCGTGAAGGTCGCGCGGCCCGCGAGCGTCGGCACTTCGATCTCGCCGCCGAGCGCCGCCGTGGTGAACGGAATCGGCATCTGGCAGTGGAGGTCGTCGCCGTCGCGCTCGAACACCGCGTGCTGCTTGATGTGAATCTCGACGTATAGGTCGCCCGACGGTCCGCCATTGATGCCTGGCTCGCCGTTGCCGGCCGAGCGAATGCGCATGCCGTCGTCGATGCCCGCCGGAATCTTCACTTCCAGCGTCTTGGTTTCCTTCACCTTGCCCGCGCCGTGACAGTTCGTGCACGGCTCAGGAATGTAGGAACCCGTGCCGTGGCACTTCGGGCAGGTCTGCTGAATGCTGAAGAAGCCCTGCGACATGCGCACCGAACCCGAACCATGGCAGGTCGGGCAGGTTTCGGGCTTCGTGCCGGGCTTCGCGCCGGAGCCGTGACAGACTTCACAGCCGCTCCAGCCCGGTACGCGAATTTGCGTCTCGTAGCCGTGCGCCGCCTGCTCCAGCGAGATTTCCATGCTGTAGCGCAGGTCCGCGCCGCGATACACCTGCGGGCCGGCGCGCTGGCCGCCGCGTGCGCCGCCTGCGGCCTGGCCGAAGATATCGCCGAAGATGTCGCCGAAAGCGTCCGCGAAACCGCCGAAACCCTGCGCGCCGGCTCCGCCCATATTGGGATCGACGCCGGCGTGGCCGTACTGGTCGTAAGCCGCGCGCTTTTGCGAGTCCGACAGCATTTCATAGGCCTCTTTGGCCTCCTTGAAATGCTCTTCCGCATCCTTGTTGTCCGGATTGCGGTCGGGGTGGTACTTCATCGCGAGCTTGCGATACGCCTTCTTGATTTCGTCGTCGCTCGCGTTCTTCGCGACGCCCAGAACCTCGTAGTAATCCCGTTTCGCCATATCGGTTCAACGCCGGCCTCGCGCTTCACGGCGCGCGCCGGCTCCTCTTGAATGCTGGATCTCGTGACCCGTTTGCCGTTCCTTTGAACATCCGCACGGACGCTTCTTGCGCCGCGGCGGCCCCTGAAAGAGAACGGCCTCCATAAAACAAATGTGCCCGGAGAGCCGGATGGCTCGCCAGGCGCTGCAATGCTGACACGCATCGTAACCGATGCGGCCGCTTTCGTAGCACCACGACCGTTCGCTGATCAGGCAGAACGGTCATGGCCGCCACGAACCGGCTTAGTCCTTCTTGACTTCCTTGAACTCGGCGTCGACCACGTCGTCGGCGTTGTTCTGCGCGCCTTGTTCGGCTGCACCGGCCCCTGCTGCACCCGCACCCGCTGCACCGGCCGCGCCGGCTTGCTGAGCCTGCATGTCGGCGTACATCTTTTCACCGAGCTTTTGCGAAGCGGTGGACAGCGCCTCGACCTTCGCCTCGATCGTCGCCTTGTCGGCCGACGAGCTCTTCAGCGTTTCTTCGAGGTCCTTCAGTGCGGCTTCGATCTTTTCCTTTTCGGAGGCGTCGATCTTGTCGCCGTACTCGGCCACGGCCTTCTTCGTGCTGTGCACCAGTGCGTCGCCCTGGTTGCGCGCGTCGGCCAGCTCACGCAGACGGTGATCCTCTTCCGCGTTCGCTTCGGCGTCCTTCACCATCTTTTCGATTTCGGCTTCCGACAGACCCGAGTTCGCCTTGATGGTGATACGGTTTTCCTTGCCGGTCGCCTTGTCCTTCGCGCCCACGTGCAGAATGCCGTTCGCGTCGATGTCAAAGCTCACTTCGATCTGCGGCACGCCGCGCGGTGCGGGCGGAATGCCTTCGAGGTTGAACTCGCCCAGCAGCTTGTTGCCCGCCGCCATTTCGCGTTCGCCCTGGAACACCTTGATCGTCACGGCCGACTGGCTGTCGTCCGCCGTCGAGTACACCTGTGCGTGCTTGGTCGGGATCGTGGTGTTCTTGTTGATCATCTTCGTCATCACGCCGCCGAGCGTCTCGATACCGAGCGAAAGCGGGGTGACGTCGAGAAGCAGCACGTCCTTGCGGTCGCCCGACAGAACCTGGCCTTGAATCGCGGCGCCAACGGCCACGGCTTCGTCCGGGTTCACGTCACGGCGCGGGTCCTTGCCGAAGAACTCCTTCACCTTTTCCTGCACCTTCGGCATACGCGTCTGGCCGCCGACGAGAATCACGTCGTCGATGTCGCCGACCTTCACGCCTGCGTCCTTGATCGCGACGCGGCACGGCTCGATGGTGCGCTCGATCAGGTCTTCGACCAGCGCTTCCAGCTTGGCGCGCGTGATCTTCAGGTTCAAGTGCTTCGGACCCGAGGCGTCCGCCGTGATGTACGGCAGGTTGATTTCGGTCTGCTGGCCCGACGACAGTTCGATCTTGGCCTTTTCCGCAGCTTCCTTCAGGCGTTGCAGCGCGAGCACGTCCTTCGACAGGTCAACGCCCTGCTCTTTCTTGAACTCGCCGATGATGTAATCGATGATGCGCTGGTCGAAGTCTTCGCCGCCGAGGAACGTGTCGCCGTTGGTCGAGAGCACTTCGAACTGCATTTCGCCGTCAACGTCCGCGATTTCGATGATCGAGATGTCGAACGTGCCGCCGCCGAGGTCGAACACGGCGATCTTGCGGTCGCCCTTTTCGGCCTTGTCCAGACCGAACGCGAGCGCGGCTGCCGTCGGTTCGTTGATGATGCGCTTGACTTCCAGACCGGCGATACGGCCGGCGTCCTTGGTTGCCTGACGCTGGCTGTCGTTGAAGTACGCGGGAACCGTGATCACGGCTTCGGTGACCGGCTCGCCGAGGTAGTCTTCAGCGGTCTTCTTCATCTTGCGCAGCACTTCAGCCGAAACCTGCGACGGCGCGAGCTTCGAGCCATGCGCTTCGACCCATGCGTCGCCGTTGTCGTGCTTGACGATCTTGTAGGGCATCAGGCCGATGTCCTTCTGCACTTCCTTCTCTTCGAAGCGGCGGCCGATCAGGCGCTTGACTGCGTACAGCGTGTTGCGCGGGTTGGTGACCGACTGGCGCTTGGCCGGCGCGCCGACCAGCACTTCGTTGTCGTCCATGTAGGCGATGATCGACGGCGTCGTACGAGCGCCTTCCGAGTTCTCGATCACCTTGACCTGATTGCCTTCCATCAGCGCCACGCACGAGTTGGTGGTGCCGAGGTCGATACCGATGATTTTGCCCATTTTTCTCAAATCTCCAGATTTTGATCGCTGTGCGGACGCCGCTTTCGCGCTGCGCAGGTAACTGCATGCTCGAGCCGCGTTTTCCCTTGTGCGCGGCTGGCGTCCACTTCAATACGGAACTGCTGCCCAAATAAGTGCCGTTACGGCGATTTCAAGGGGTTTGGGCTATGCGTTCCATCATTTTTTTCAATTGCGGGGCCCTTTTGCTGCCTACAGGCCGTCGCATTTATTACGTTTTCATTACTTCGGTGCCGAAACGGTCACGAGCGCCGGACGCAGCACGCGGTCGGCGATCACATAGCCCTTTTGCAGCACGTTGACCACCGTGTTCGCTTCCTGCTCGGACGGCACCATCGAGATGGCCTGGTGACGGTGCGGGTCGAACTTCTCGCCAACGGGGTTGATGGCGAGGACACGGCCCTTCTCGAGCGCGCCGGTCAGCTGCTTGAGCGTGAGCTCGACGCCTTCGTTGACCTTGGCGAGGTCGTCCGAGTTATGAGCGAGCGCGGCTTCGAGGCTGTCCATGACCGGCAGCAGATGTTCGGCGAAGTTTTCGATGGCGAACTTGTGCGCCTTGGCGACGTCTTCCTGCGCGCGGCGGCGGACGTTCTCCGTCTCGGCCTTGGCCCGCACGAACGCGTCCTGCAATTCGGCGACCTTAGCCTGCGCTTCGGCCAGCGCGGCCTCGGCAAGGGCCGCGGCGTTCTGGTCCACGCCGCCTTGGGCTGCCTGCTCGGCCGCCTCAGCCGCTTGCGGCTGGGCTGCTGCTTGCGACGCCTCGTCCGCGGGCGTGGGGTTCTGGCTCGTCGGGTTCTCTTGCGTGTTTTCCATGTCGCTGAACGTCGTTGAATAGTGAAAAAGGGAACAAAGCGTCGGGCGCCGTTTCGCGGCCCTCCCTGCTACACCGGCGACCGTTGCGCCGGCGCGACATTGGCTTTGTACATTGCGACAGCACATGGGTGCCGGATCGCTTGTTTCAAGAGGCTCCCGCGGCTTTTTTATACAGAGATCAAAGCCGCGAAACTGCCTGTAACAATCATTACTGCACCGCCGCAAAAATGAAATTGAGTACGGGACATCCCTGACCTACACTCAGGAACAGGTGCTGCTCACGGCGCGTTTACCCTGAGCCTGGCACCGCACCGAATGGGCCTGCGGTCAGCAAATTTGTTTAGCGGCTTCGCTGCACATAAAAACGCTAACCGGGCCCCGAAACTGGCCGTTTTGCCGCGATCCCAAGGGGAGTACCGTGAAACTGACCTTTGCCATATCGGTGGTCGCGCTGGTACTCATCGCCGGAACTACGACCATCTGCATGTCGGGCGCCGTGAACGAAAACACGACGGAATACGGGGGCGTGCACGCTACGATGGAAGCGCTGTTCAACCCTCACGCGAAAATTTGTCGATAGTACGGCGGTCGCGTTTGGTCGGCCTGCCTTGCAACACGGCAGCCGGTTCGCGAAAGAGCCGGCGCCGCTCCTGTTCCGCCGCGCGCCTCTCGCGCCCGGCATCGGTTTCCGCGTAAAGCGTTTGCGCGATGCTGGCCGAGCCGCGCACCTCGCAAATTCCCAGCACCTGCACTTCCCACACCACGTGATCGATCTCAATTTCGACGAGGTCGCCCACGCGCACGTCCTTCGATGCCTTCACGGCGTCGCCGCCAATGCGCACGTGCCCCTTGCCTACGGCGTCCGAGGCGAGCGAGCGCGTCTTGAAGAAGCGCGCCGCCCATAGCCATTTGTCGATGCGCAGCCGCGCGCCAGGTTCAGTCGAAATCTTGTAGTTCATCAGAGGCTTTCCGCAATGCGCCGCTCAATCTGCAGGGTCACGCCACCGCACCGGCCGGCGCCGCGGCCTGCACCGGCCAGCCCTGCAGGTGTTGCGCGACAATTTCGCCCAGCGCCGCGATCCACGCGTGCGAAGCGTTCAGGCACGGGATGCGATGGAATTCCTTGCCGCCGCCGTGCAGGAATTCGTCGCGCACTTCCATGCCGATTTCCTCGATGGTTTCAAGGCAATCCGCCGTGAAACCGGGGCAGAACACGTCGGCGCGGCGCACGCCGCCGGCGCCCAGTTCCCGCAGCGTGGGCGCCGTGTACGGCTGCAGCCACTGCGCCCGCCCGAAGCGCGACTGGAAGGTCACCCGGCATTCGATCGGCGTCAGCTCCAGCGCGTGCATGAGTAGCGCGGCCGTTTGCTGGCATTGGTCGTGGTACGGATCGCCCAGATCGAGCGTGCGGCTCGGCACGCCGTGAAAGCTCAGCACGAGGCGGTCGCCCGCCGCGAAATTGGGCTTGCCGTGCGCGTGCCAGTACTGATGCACCTGGGCCGCGAGCGCCGCGATATACGCCGGATGGTCGTGGTAGCCACGCACCGTGCGAACTTCCGGCTGGTTGCGCATGCGGCGCAGCGCGACGAAGGCCGCGTCGAACGCCGTGGCCGTGGTCGACGCCGAATACTGCGGATACATCGGCACGAGCAGGATGCGTTCCGCGCCCGCCAGCTTGAGCTGGTTCAGCATCGCCGGGATGTCGGGCGTGCCGTAGCGCATCGCGTAATCGACCAGGACCGTGTAGTCGTTGATCTGCAGCAGATGGCGTAGGCCCTCGGTCTGCTTTTGCGTGTGCACGCGCAGCGGCGAGCCCTCGGGCGTCCAGACCGCCGCGTACTTCTTCGCCGACGAACGGCCGCGAAACGGCAGGATCAACGCGCGCAGGATGACCTGCCAGATCGGGGCCGGAATCTCGACCACGCGCGGATCGGACAGAAACTGCGCGAGATAGCGGCGCACGGCGCGCGGCGTGGGCGCGTCCGGCGTACCCAGGTTGATGAGCAGCACGGCGACGCGATGCGCCGCGGCGGACTGCGAAGGCCGCTCCAGGTCGAAACGCATAGGCGATCAGTGGCGCCGCGCGAGTGCGCAGCAACGGTTACACGAAACAATCATTATAGCGGGCGGTCCTGGCGGCCCAAACCGGCCCGCGCCGGCGCGGGTCGCCGTGCGTTGTCAGGGGTTGCCTGAGTTTGCCTGGCATTGGCCATTCGGCCGATGGCGCGCGGCAAGCGTTTCGGGGATGATCTTCGGAAAGACAGGTGTGCCTGATAGCCGATGCAGCGGGCCGGTGGCGGCGCTCAGTTCTGGCTGAGCGTGAGCGAGAGCAGGCGCGCGGTGATGTCGACGATCGGAATCACCCGGTTGTACGCCATGCGCGTCGGCCCGATCACGCCGAGCGTACCGACGATCTTGCCGTTCACCTCGTAGGGCGCCGTCACCACGCTCATTTCCTCGATCGGCACGAGTTGGGACTCGCCGCCAATGAAAATCTGCACGCCCTGCGCGTGGCTCGATACGTCGAGCAGCTGCAGGAGGCTGGTTTTCTGGTCGAACACGTCGAAGAGCTTGCGCAGGCGCGCCATGTCCGACGAAAGATCGGCCACTTCGAGCAGGTTGCGTTCGCCGGAAATGAGCAAGGTGTCGCCGCTTTCGGGCTCTTCGGTGCTCGCGGTCACGGCCGCGTGCATGAGCGAGGTCATGTCGCCGCGGAGCGCGTCGATTTCCTCGCGCAGGCGGCGGCGCACCTCGTCGAACGACAGGCCAGCGAAGTGCGCGTTGATGTAATTCGAAGCTTCGACGAGCTCGGAAGGCGAGAAGTCGCGCTGCGTCGCCATGATGCGGTTCTGCACGTCGCCTTCGGGCGTCACGATGATCAGCAGGATGCGCTTGTCGGACAGGCGCATGAACTCGATCTGCTTGAACACGTGACTGCGCCGGGGCGTCAGCACCACGCCCGCGAACTGCGAGAGGTTCGAGAGCACGCTGGCGGCGGCCGCCACCACCTTCTGCGGCTCGCCGGGGCGTAGCGTGGTCTTCACCGCGCGCGTCACCGCGTCGTCGTCGGAGCCGGGCTCGACGGTGAGCATGGTGTCGACGAACAGGCGATACCCGCGCGGCGTGGGCACACGCCCCGCCGACGTATGCGGGCTGGACACGAGACCCAGCTCCTCGAGGTCAGACATGACGTTGCGGATCGTCGCCGGGCTCAATTCCAGGCCGGAATAGCGCGACAGCGTGCGCGAGCCGACCGGCTGACCTTCGGCGATGTAGCGCTCGATCAGCGTTTTGAGGAGGGTTTGTGCGCGAGGATCTAGCATGACTCAAAATTTTAGCCTAACGGCGGGTTGGCCGCGAGTGCGCCGCCAGACCGGGCCTGGCGGGCGTACCTTCGGCTCGGGGTGCGGCGCCCCGGTACTTCGCGCGATAGCTCGCGCCTTGTCATCGCCGTGTCACCGGCGGCGGGCTGGAAGGCGCGGCGCGCAAGGCCCGGCGGGCCTGTCCCGGTCTGCGCCAGGTTCTTTTCGCGACGTGACTATGGTGTAATGCCGGCATGCAGATCCAGAAGATCCAGAGCCAGTTCAAGACTGTTGCGCTCGTTGGGCGCAGCAATACGCCAGGCATCGCCGAGCCGCTGATGGCGCTCGCCCAGACCATTTCGAAGCGCGGCTTCGAAGTCGTGTTCGAAGCGCAGACCGCAGAGGAAATCGGCACGCAAGGCTATCCCGCGCTGCAACCCGCCGAGATCGGGGCGCGCGCGGACGTGGCTGTCGTGCTCGGCGGCGACGGCACGATGCTCGGCATCGGCCGCCAGCTCGCGCCGTACCGCACGCCGCTCATCGGCATCAACCATGGGCGGCTCGGCTTCATTACCGACATCGCGTTCTCCGAGATGCAGGAAGTCGTGCCGCAACTGCTCGCGGGCTCGTTCGAGCGCGAGGAGCGTTCGCTGCTGGAGTCGCGCATCACGCGCGACGGCGACCCGATCTACCACGCGCTAGCCTTCAACGACGTGGTCGTGAACCGCAGCGGCTTTTCCGGCATGGCCGAGCTGCGCGTGAACGTGGATGGCCGCTTCATGTACAACCAGCGCTCGGACGGTTTGATCGTCGCGACGCCCACCGGCTCGACCGCTTACGCGCTCTCGTCGCAGGGGCCGATCCTGCATCCGCAGCTGCAAGGCATCGTGCTCGTGCCGATCGCGCCGCACGCGCTCTCGAACCGCCCGATCGTGCTGCCCGACGACTCCAAGGTGAGCATCCAGATCGTGGCGGGCCGCGACGTCAACGTGAACTTCGACATGCAATCGTTCACGGCACTCGAACTGAACGACGTGATCGAGGTGCGCCGCTCGCGCCACACGGTGCCCTTCCTGCACCCGGTCGGCTATAGCTACTTCCGCACGCTGCGCAAGAAACTGCACTGGAACGAGCACCCCTCGCTGCAGGGCGATCCGGAGGACTAAACCCGCGTCTTCGCGTGAAGCGCGCGTGGTCGTTGCCACGCAGTTGCCACGCAGTTGCCATGCAGTTGCCACGCCGCCAGCAGTCCCACGGTAACCCAAGCCAACCAAAACAAGCAGAACCAGACGCCATGCTTCGCCATCTTTCGATTCGCGACTTCGTGATCGTCGCGGCGCTCGACCTCGAATTCGACAGCGGCTTCACCGTGTTTTCCGGCGAGACGGGCGCGGGCAAGTCGATCCTGATCGACGCCCTCGCCCTCACGCTCGGCACGCGCGCCGACGCGAGCGTCGTGCGCACGGGCGAGAGCCGCGCCGACATCACCGCCGAGTTCGATGTGCCGCCGCACGCAGCGCTTTGGCTCGACGAGCAAGCGCTCGCGAACGGGGACGGCGAGCAGACCGTCATGATGCGCCGCGTGGTGGATAGCGGCGGGCGCTCGCGCGCCTTCATCAACGGGACGCCCGCGACGCTCGCGCAGTTGCGCGAACTGGGCGAAATGCTCGTGGACATCCACGGCCAGCATGCGCACCAGCTGCTCATGCGCCCCGACGCACAGCGCGAACTGTTCGACACGCACGCAGGCCTCACGGATCTCGCCGCAACCGTCACGAGTGCGTGGCGCGACGCACGCGACGCACGTCTCGCGCTGCAAAGCGCCATGTCGCGCGACCGCGAACTGCAGCTCGAGCGCGAGCGCCTTGCGTGGCAGCTCGCCGAACTCGACAAGCTCGCGCCGCAGCCGGGCGAATGGGAAGAAGTGAACGCGGAACACGTGCGGCTTTCGAACTCGGCCAACCTGATCGAAGGCGTGCAAGGCGCGCTCGCGGCGCTGTCCGAATCCGACGAGGCGATGCTTTCGCAGCTGAACTCGATCGTCTCGAAGCTGCGAAGCCTCGCCGAGGTCGACGCCGAACTCAACGACGCGCTTGCGGCGCTCGAACCGGCCGCGATCCAGATCCAGGAAGCGGCGTACTCGCTCTCGCACTACGCGCAGCGTCTCGATCTCGATCCGCAACATCTCGCGCAGGTTGAACGGCGCCTCGACGCGCTGCATTCGACAGCGCGCAAGTTCCGCCTCCCGGCAGAAACGCTGCCCGAGGAACACGCGGCACGCCGCCAGCAGCTAGCGGCGCTCGACGCCGCGGCCGATCTCGACGGCCTGCGCGTCGCCGAGCAGAAGGCGCAGGAAGCGTATCTCGTACAGGCACGCCAGCTTTCGAAGGCGCGCGCCAAGGCGGCGAAGGCGCTCGGCGCGGCGGTCACGCAGGGCATGCAGGAACTGTCGATGGCGGGCGGCAGCTTCGAAGTCGCGCTCGTGGCGCTTGGCAACAGTTCGACTGGCGAGCCGATCGGCGGCGCGCACGGTCTGGAGCAGATCGAATTCCGCGTGGCGGGCCATGCCGGCGTGCCGCTGCGCCCGCTCGCGAAGATCGCCTCAGGCGGCGAACTCGCGCGCATCAGCCTCGCGCTCGCCGTGATCGCGAGCGCGGCGAGCCCCACGCCCACACTGATCTTCGACGAAGTCGATACGGGCATTGGCGGCGGCGTGGCCGAAGTGGTCGGGCGTTTGCTGCACCAGCTCGGGCGCGCGCGCCAGGTGCTGTGCGTCACGCACTTGCCGCAGGTCGCGGCGCGCGGCGATCACCACTTCCAGGTGGCGAAGTCCGGCGACGGCAACGGCGGCACAGTCTCGGCCGTCACGCCGCTCGACAAGGGCGGCCGCGTGGAAGAAGTTGCGCGCATGCTGGGCGGGCTGGAGATTACCGCGACCACCAGGCGGCATGCGAAAGAGATGTTGGCAGCTTGAAGAAGGCTGTGCCTCACGCGCCAGCCGCACCGGCCATTGGCGCGTAGCGCACTCGCCCTAAGCCTCCCCGCGCTCCCCGAACACCCGCTTCCACAACGCCAGCACCGCCTCGCGCTCGCGCTCCACACGCGCCGGATTCACACGCGCCTTCTCCATGCCGTCGAGGCGCAACTGGTGCTGCAGCTTGCGATAAAGCCGGTACGCCGAGCCTATCGTCTCGGCTTCCTCCTCGCTCATCAGCCCGAAGCGCGACACCTCGCGCAGCAGCGCGATATTGCCCGTGTTGCGGATCAGCTCCGGGTCCTGCGCCGCGTGCAGCAGCACCCAGTACTGCACGAGAAACTCGATGTCCACCATGCCGCCGCGGTCGTGCTTCAGGTCGAAGAGTTCGGTGCGGTTCGGGTGGCCGTCTTCCACGCGCTGGCGCATTTCGACGATTTCCTTCGCGAGCGGCGCGGCATCGCGCGGCGTGGTCAGCACCTGCACGCGGATCGCCTCGAACGCGTTGCCGATCGCGGCGTCCCCGGCCGAGAAGCGCGCACGTGTGAGCGCCTGGTGCTCCCAGACCCAAGCCGTGTTCGCGGCGTCGCCTTCGCGCAACTGGTAGCGGCGGAACGCGTCGAGATCGGTCACGAGCAGCCCCGACTCGCCGTTCGGCCGCAAGCGCAAGTCGACATCGAACAGCGTGCCGGCACCGGTGGCCGTAGTGAGCCACGTGATGAGGCGGCGCGCGAAGGTCGCGTAGATTTCCGAGGCGTGCTCGTCGTCGTCTTCGTACAGGAAGATGATGTCGAGGTCCGACGCGTAGCCTAGCTCCTTGCCGCCAAGCTTGCCGTAGGCGATCGCCGCGAAGCGCGGCACCTCGCGGTGGCGCTTCGCGAACTGCTTCCACACGGTCTCGATGGTCACGTCGAGCACGGCGTCGGCAAGCTCGGAGAGCCGGTCGCTCACGTGCTCAACCGACAGCCGTCCCGCCAGGTCGTTGAGCAGGATGCGGAACACTTCGGCCTGGTGCGCGTGGCGCAGCAGATCCATCTGTTGCTCGACGTCGGCGGCGGCGGCCAGACGCGCGCGCAACAGGCGCGAGAACTCGGGCCAGTCGAAGGGCGTGGCCATCGCCTCGTCGTCGAGCAGTTCGTCGAGCAGTTGCGGGTGGCGGATCAGGTAGCCCGCCGCCCAGCGCGAGCCGCCCAGCACCTTGAGCACGCGGTCGAGCGCGTCCGGATATTCGCAGAGCAGCGCGAGATACGCGCCGCGCCGGATCACGGCTTCGAGCAGGTCGAACATGCGCGCGAGCGTGTCGGCGCGCCGCTCGCGCGGCTCCAGCGTAGGCGCGGATTCGAGCGCGCGCTGCGCGACGCTGTCGAAGCGCTCGCGGCTCTTTTCGGGGAGCCCGGCGTAACGCGACGACTGCCAAAGCCCTCGCAGACGCGCAAGCAATGGCGCCGGGTTGTTGACACCCAACTCCATGAGGCGTTCGAGCAACGAGTCGTCGGCGCCCTCTTCCGCGAGCGCGCCGCTCCACACCCACGCCGCTGCGCCGTCTTCAGAGGCGCGGCAGCCGCCCTCGCCGCCGACCTTGTCGGAGAAGATCTGCACGAACTGGCGCTCGACCTTGTCGCGGTGGCCGTCGAGCGTCGTCATCAGCGCGGCGTAGTCGGCGAAGCCCATCGATTTCGCGAGCGCGGCGCGCTCCTCGGCGTCAACGGGCATGGCGTGCGTTTGCGCATCGTCGCGATACTGCAGGCGATGCTCCAGTTCGCGCAGAAAGTTGTAGGCGCGCGTGAGCTCGCCGCACACCTCGGGCGCGATCAGTCCGCGCGCGGCGGCGTAGCCGAGCACGGCGAGCGTCGGACGCACGCGAAAGCCCGCATCCTGGCCGCCGCGAATGAGCTGGAACACCTGGGCGCTGAATTCGATCTCGCGAATCCCGCCGCGCCCGAGCTTGATGTCGTCGGCCTTGTCGGGGCGCATCATGGCGCGCCGCTGCGCTTCCTGGCGGATCTGCACGTGCAGCGAGCGGATCGCGCTGATCACGCCGAAGTCCAGATAGCGCCGGTAAACAAACGGCTTCACGAGCGAATCGAGCTGGCGCGCGAGACGCAGCGCGCTGTCGCTCTCGTCTTCGGAAACGAGCCGGCCTTTGATCCACGCATAGCGCTCCCACTCGCGGCCCTGCACATAGAAGTATTCTTCAAGCATGCCGAGGCTGCACACGAGCGGCCCGGAGTCGCCGTTCGGGCGCAGGCGCATGTCGACGCGAAACACGAAGCCGTCGGCCGTCACGTCGCTCAGCGCGGCGATCAGGCGCTTGCCCACGCGCGTGAAGAAGTCCTGCGTGGCGATGGGCGAGCGCTGGCCGCCCGTGGTTTCGCCGTCGTCCTCGTACACGAAGATCAGGTCGATGTCCGACGAGACGTTCAGCTCGCGGCCGCCCAGCTTGCCCATGCCCACCACGCCGAGCGTGAGGCGCTCGCCGTTCGGGCCGCGCGGCTCGCCGAAGAGCGTCTCGAGATCGGCGCTCACGCAGGCGAGTGCGCGCTGGATCGTGACTTCGGCGAGATCGGTCATGCTGCCGGTCACTTCGGCGACGTCGGCCACGCCGCCGAGATCGCGCTCCATCACGGCGCAGATCACTTCCACGCGCAGCTGGCGCAGGACTTTCTTCAACTGCTCGTCGTTGAGCGGCGTGCCGGGCGCAGCGTTTGCTGCAGCAAGCAGTTGGCCGCTCAGCGCGTCGAGCCGCGCGACGATGCGCTCGCGCGAGATCGGCGCGGCGGCCAGCGCCTCGATCTGTGCCGCCAGTTCGGGACGCGCGGCGCAAGCTCGCGCTGCATAACGGGAATAGCTGGAACTCAGAAGAGGGATGTCAGTCATGAAGTGCTGCTTGCCGGGAAGGCCCGCTGTCCGCTGTTGTTTCGCCGCGCGCGCCTGGGTTGATGACGGTGCCGATGCGACGATGCCGATATCGATGGTTCGACCGCGAGGGTTCGCCCCGCCACATGACGCACGCACTACACACACGGCACGCACCGACCGCCGGCTGTTGCGCCTCGACTCGCCAATGCGTCCGGCATAGTCGCCGCTGCAGTGCAAAAAAATCATGCGTATCACGCGCCGCACGGCCATCCCGGGTTCCCCGGATGGGCGTTTTGACGGCCCTCTGTGATACATTTCGTCGTTAGAACGCAACGCTACCATACCCCACCCGCCGCAGCATGTCCGAGCGAAACGATCACGCCGGCCTACCCCAATCTGGACATGCCAGCCAGGCTACGGAGCCCGGGGGCCCGCACCATCATCACCCGGTCCTGCGCCACACGCTGCGCGTGCTGGCGATCATCGCGCTCGTCCTGTATTTCATCGTCTCGGTCCTGCTGCTCGGGCTGCGCTACGTCGTGCTGCCGTACGTGGACAACTTCCGTCCGCGTATCGAGCAGCTCGTCTCCTCGAAGATTCACGCCGAATTCCGCATCGGCAAGCTCGCGCCGCATTGGTCGGGCTTCCAGCCCGGCATCGACATCAGCGATCTGACGATTCGCGACCGCCACGGCAACGTCGCGCTCGACGTGCCGCATGCCACGGCCTCGGTGTCATGGCGCTCGGTCGTGCTGTTCGAACCGCTGCTGTCGAGCATCGTGGTCGAGCAGCCCGATGTGCACATCGCGCGCGAAGACGACGGCACCCTCACCGTGGCGGGCGTGCCGGTGCCCACCGCACACACGGGCAACGCCACCTTCACGACCTGGCTCATGCGCCAGGAGGCCATCGTGCTGCGCGGCGGCACGCTGCGCTGGCACGACGCCACGCGCGACGTGCCCGACCTCGCGCTCTCGCACATTCGCCTTGCGATCCTCAACGACGGTTACGATCACCGCGTCGCGCTCCAGGCGCCGGCCGAGGGCACCGTGCTGCACGGCCCGCTCGACTTCCGCGCGCACTTCAGGCACGCGCGCAACGCGCAGGCCGGCAAACCGATCAGCTGGACCGGCGACACCTATCTCTCGACCGGCCCCGTTGACCTGCCCACGCTCTCGCGCTACATCAACATCCCGATCGCCACCTACGGCGGGCGCATCGACAACGCGATCTGGGCGCACTTCTCGAACGGGCGCATTCTCGAAGCGAGCGGCGCGCTCGAAGGCACGAATGTTTCGCTGCGCACGCGGCCCACGCAGCCGCTGCTCGACCTGCCGGTCGCGAGTTTTCAGTGGAGCATCGGGATTGAGCCCGGCGACTACGCGCTCAAGCTGCGCGACTTCCACGCCGAACTCGGCCAGCCGCCCCTCGACGACGGCACGCCGCTCACGCGCTCGCTCGCGCTCACCACGCTCGACGCGCGCTTTCGCCAGCAAACGCTCCAGCACGGCCAGCTGATGAGCGTGCGAGGCGACCGCATCGATCTCGGCATCCTCGCCGAGTTCATGCGCGCGCTGCCGCTGCCCGGGCGCGTGCAGGGCGCGCTCGTGCGCTTTGACCCGCGCGGGCTGGTGGCGAACTACGACCTCTCCCTCGAGCGCGCGAAACCCGAGTCGGGCGAAGCGGCCGCCGAGCAACGCTCCACGAGCGTCGAGCCGGTCACGCACTATCGCTTCAAGGGCGACCTGCAAGGCATCAGCGTGAACGCGCAGGAGCCGGGGCCGGGCCTCACGCCGCGCGGCCACCCGCGCGCGGGCCTGCCGGGGGTCGAGAACCTCTGGGGGCACATCGACGCCGACGAGTCGCACGGCACCATCGACCTCGACACGAACCAGGTGGCCATCACGCTGCCCGGCGTGTTCGACAATCCGCGCCTCACGTTCGACCGGCTCTACGGCGCGGCTAAATGGACTGTGGCCGCCGAGCGCGAGCCCGGCAACCGGCTGAAGTCGTTCACCGTCGACGTTGCGAACCTCGGCGTGGAGAACGCCGACGCACGCGCGAAAATGACCGCGCACTACACGAATCCCGGCAAGGGGCGCGGTTCGCTCGACCTCGTCGCGCACTTCGACGAGGCCAAGGTCAAGGCGATCCCGCGTTACCTGCCGACCGCCATCAGCGAAAAGACGCGCATCTATCTCGGCCACGGGCTGCAGGCGGGCATGTCGAAGGGCGGCACGATCGAGATCCACGGCGACCTCACCAAATTCCCCTATTCGCGCGACCCCGACGCGGGCCAGTTCCGCATCGTCGCGCCGTTCACGGGCGGGCGCTTCGACCCGTCGCCGTTCCCGCCGCGCAAGATGCGCAACGGCGCGCCGAACGTCTGGCCAGCCTTCGACGGCATCGACGGCATCTTCAAGCTGCATGAGAACAAGCTGCGCTTCGACGTCGATCGCGGCCACTATCGCAACTTCGTGCTGCGCAACGTAAGCGGGCGCATCGAGGAACTCGGCATCAAGGGCTCGGATATCGTGATCGAGGGCAGCGGGCGCGGTCCGCTCGCGGACCTGCTCGACTACGCGGACAACAGCTCGATCGGCTACATGGCGAAGCACGCCACCGCGAAGGTGCAAGCGCAAGGGCAGTCCACGCTCGCGCTCAAGCTCACGATCCCGCGCCATCCAATGCCGAAGGTGCTGGTCGCGGGCGCCATCGGCTTCGAGAACAACACGCTCACGGCGAAGAACGTGCCGCCGGTCTCGAACCTCACCGGCCGGGTGCGCTTCACGACTCACACCGCCAATGTCGACCGGCTCACGGCGCGCTTTCTCGGCGGCGACCTGCGCGCAAGCGGCGCAATGCGCGACGACGGGCACTATGCAGTGAACGTGGCGGGCGACGTGGCGGTCGATGCCGCGCGTGGCCTGAACCTGCACGGCATGGCGGCGGCGGCAGTCGGACGCCTTTCGGGCGCGGCGCCCTACTCGCTTTCTGTGGCCGGGCAGCGCGGCCGCCTGCCCGACGTGAAGGCCAACGCCGATCTCACCGGCCTCGCGCTCGACCTCCCCGCGCCGTTCGGCAAGGCGGCCGGCACGCCGATGCCGCTGGACTTCGAACTGCAGCCGGGCACGGGCACGAGCGCGGAGTCTGCCAGCAGCGCCGACGCCAAGGCCGACGACGCCGCGTTCGAACATGCAGAGCTCACGCTCGGGCCGCTTGCCGCGCGTTACGTGATGCGCCGCCATCCGGGCCGCATGCCCGAAGTGGTGCGCGGTGCGATCGGTATGAACCGACCGGCCGATCTGCCCTCGGAAGGCGTGACCGCCGCCGTCGATCTGCCCACCTTCGACGCCGACGCCTGGCGCGCCGTGGTGCAGCAGATGCGCGGCACGGCGGCAGCACAAGCCCAGGGCTCGACGCCTGCGCGCGCAGCGGCCACGCCGGTGCCTCCGCCGCGAACCGCGGCAGAAAGGGCAGCAGAAAGGCAAGCTCAAAACGCCGCGGCTGAGGCTGCCTCCGCAGCCTCAGCCGCTTCCGCAGGCGCCGAAGCTGCGGCGGTCAACCCCGCTGCCGCGCCGCAAAACCCGGCATCGGCCACGGCGGCAGCGGCAGCCGCACCCACCGCCGCCTCGTCCCCGCTCGCCCCCAGCAGCGCGGTCGGCCAGTTCCTGCCGTCGCGCTTCGCCGTCCACGTCGGCACGCTCACGCTGCTCAAGCGCCACTGGGAGAACGTCGTGCTCGGCGCGTCGCGCACCGGCGAGCGCGGCAACGAATGGCAGGCGAACGTCGCCTCCAACCAGGTCTCCGGCCACGTCTCGTGGAAGCCGGGCGCCGTGCCGGGCGCGCCCGGCACGCTCGAAGCGCGACTCGCCCGGCTCACCGTGCCCGCCGCCACCGAAAACGACCTGCTCGGCCAGGCGATGTCGCAGCCGGCGCAGAACATGCCGTCGATCGACCTCGTCGTGAACCAGCTCATCGTGCGCGAGCGCGATCTCGGCCGCCTGCAGGTGAACGCGCACAACTTCGACGACAACGGCGTGCCTGTCTGGCAGCTCGACCAGCTCGACATCAGCAACCCGGATGCGCACCTCACCGCCACGGAAAACTGGCGCGCGGTGGGCGACACGGCCGCCGGCGACGACTCGGCCGCCGCCGGCATGCAAACGCCGCGCCGCACCGCGCTCGACTTCCATCTCGACATCAAGGACGCCGGCGCGCTGCTCGTACGCGCCGGCAGGCCGCACGTGCTCAAGAGCGGCTCGGGCACACTCTCGGGCAACCTGGAGTGGCAAGGCGGCCCCACGAAAATCGACTTCCCGTCGCTCAACGGCAACCTCACGCTCGACCTGCACCACGGCCAGATCCTCAAGGTCGATCCGGGCGTGGCGAGACTGCTCGGCGTGCTGAGCCTGCAAAGCCTCGCGCGCTTCGCGACAATGGACTTCCGCGACATCATCGGCGAAGGCTTGCCGTTCACGAGCGCGACGGCCACCGCGCAAATCCATAACGGCATTGGCAGCACCAACGACTTCAAGCTCGTGACCGCCCCCGGGCGCGCGACGATGATGGGCAGCGTGGACCTGGCGCACGAAACCCAGGACCTGCGCGTACACGTGGTGCCGACGGTCAGCGCGGGCGCGGGCGTGGTCGCGGCGACCATCATCAATCCGCTCTTCGGCCTCGGCGCGCTGATCGGCGACGTCGTGCTCTCGCATACGCTCGAGCACGCGTTCGCGATGGACTTCGCGATCACGGGCCCGTGGGCCAAACCGCACGTCGAGCGGCTGCATGGCGATCAGGGTAAGATGGACGCGCAGACGCCGGCCACCGTGCACTGAATTGCGCACTGAATTGAGCACTACCGGGCCGCGCCGCGGGCGCGCAGCATGCGCCCCATGCACCCCGAACCCATTCACGACTTGCCGATGAGCGCTCCCCCTCTCGACCCGTTTCGCGTCGCCGCGCTGCAGATGGTCAGCACGCCCGATCGTGAGCGCAATCTCGCCGAAGCCGACAAGCTGATCGCCGAGGCCGCCGCCGCAGGCGCGCGCCTCGTGTTGCTGCCCGAATATTTTTGCTTCATGGGTCACAAGGACAGCGACAAGCTCGCCATCCGCGAGCCGTACGGCGACGGGCCCATTCAGCGCTTTCTCGCCGATGCGGCGAAGCGCCATGGCGTGTGGGTGATCGGCGGCACCTTGCCGCTGAAAGCGCCCGAAGACACGCGTGTGCTCAACACCACGCTCGTGTTCGACCCGAGCGGCGAGGAACGTGCGCGCTACGACAAGATCCACCTCTTCAACTTCGAAAAAGGCGCCGAATCATTCGACGAAGCGCGCACGATCCGGCCCGGCGCCGAGGTGCGCACGTTCGAGGCGCCGTTCGGCCGTGTCGGCCTTTCGGTCTGCTACGATCTGCGCTTTCCCGAGCTGTACCGGCGCATGGGCGACTGCGCACTGATGGTCGTGCCCTCTGCGTTCACTTACACCACCGGCCGCGCGCACTGGGAAATCCTGCTGCGCGCCCGTGCGATCGAGAACCAGTGCTACGTGCTCGCCGCGGCGCAAGGCGGCAAGCACGAGAACGGCCGGCGCACCTGGGGCCACAGCGTGCTGATCGACCCGTGGGGCGAGATCGTCGCGGTACGCGACGAAGGCGCGGGGGTGGTGGCCGGCGACATCGACCTCGAACGCATCGCCAGCGTGCGGGCGAGCCTGCCCGCATGGCGGCACCGCGTGCTCGACTGCGCGTGACGCGCACCACGCGAATGAACCCCACGCGCAGTGCACACGAATTCCCCATTCAGGCGCTTGATTTCGCAGCACCGCGCCCGAATCTCCATTGACAGACTCATCGATTGATCCCAAAGAGCGCATGAACATCATCGAACCCGGCATCCGCAATCTGGCGACCGCGAAGGACCTGCTCCTTACGCCTTACGGCCTCGACGAGGCAGTGCTCACGCGCACGCTCGGCGAGATCTTCACGCACCGCATCGACTACGCCGACCTCTACTTCCAGACCACGCGCAGCGAGGCATGGAGCCTCGAGGAAGGCATCGTCAAGTCGGGCAGCTTCAGCATCGACCAGGGCGTCGGCGTGCGCGCCGTGTCCGGCGAGCGCACCGCTTTCGCCTACTCTGACGACCTCTCGCCCGAAGCGATCCGCCAGGCGGCCATTGCCACGCGCTCGATCGCCAAGGCCGGCGGCGGCAAACAGAAGATCCAGGTGGCGAAGTCGCTCACCGGCATTGCGGGCCGCGATCTGTATCTGCCGTCCGACCCGCTCTCCTCGCTCGACGCCACCGAAAAGGTGAAGCTGCTTGAGCGCATCGAAGAGATGGCGCGTGGGCGCGACCCGCGCATCACCCAGGTCATGGCCGCGCTCGCGGGCGAGTACGACGTGGTGCTCGTTGCGCGCAGCGACGGCGCGCTCGCCGCCGACATCCGCCCGCTCGTGCGCGTTTCGGTCACGGTGATCGCCGAGCAGAACGGCCGCCGCGAGATCGGCAACGGCGGCGGCGGCGGCCGCTACGACTACGCCTATTTCACCGACGACATTCTGTCGAAGTACGTGGACGACGCCGTGCACGCGGCGCTCGTGAACCTCGAAGCGCGCCCGGCGCCGGCCGGTGCGATGACCGTCGTGCTCGGCCCGGGCTGGCCCGGCGTGCTGCTGCACGAGGCGATCGGCCACGGTCTCGAAGGCGACTTCAACCGCAAGGGCTCGTCGGCGTTCGCGGGGCGGATTGGCGAGCGCGTGGCCGCCAAGGGCGTGACCGTGGTGGACGACGGCACGCTGCCCAACCGCCGCGGCTCGCTGAACATCGACGACGAAGGCAACCCCACGCAGTGCACGACGCTGATCGAAGACGGCATTCTCAAGGGCTACATTCAGGACTCGCTGAATGCGCGGCTCATGAAGATGCCCGTCACGGGCAATGCGCGCCGCGAGTCGTACGCGGCGCTGCCGATGCCGCGCATGACCAACACGTACATGCTCAACGGCGACAAGGACCCGCAGGAAATCATCGGCTCGGTGAAGAACGGCCTTTATGCCGTGAACTTCGGCGGCGGCCAGGTCGACATCACGAACGGCAAGTTCGTGTTCTCGGCCTCCGAGGCCTACATGATCGAGAACGGCAAGATCACCTACCCCGTGAAGGGTGCAACGCTCATTGGCAGCGGCCCGGAATCGCTCAAGTACGTGAGCATGATCGGCAACGACATGCGTCTGGACTCGGGCGTGGGCGTGTGCGGCAAGGAGGGTCAGAGCGTGCCGGTGGGCGTGGGCCAGCCTACGCTGCGTATCGACCGCATGACGGTCGGCGGCACGGTTTAAGGCCGTCGTCCACGCGCACTCCATGCACGGCGATGCGGAATTTCCGCATCGCCGTGCGGATTTCCTGCGCATGAGCCATTTTTTTCGCAGATAGTCCGCTTTTTTGCCGCACCCCGCTTGCCAGCCACGAGAAGCGCGGGTTATAAAGGCAATCAACCTTTCGACGTAACGAACCGAAGTCACGAACGTTCAGACACCCACCGCCATGTTCGCCACGAAGTTTTACTTTTACTTCTTTTGGTATCTCAGACCGCTGGCGGATCGAGAGGGTTGATAGTACGCGCAGGACCCCGAACACACGAGAAACCGCCAGCCAAGCCTGGCGGTTTTTTTTCGCCCTTAGCCCAGAGCCTTAACTTCATCTAACCGATTTTTTGAAGCACCGTCCACGCGACGCACGCTACGTACAGGATCAGGAGAAAACGACATGCCCCCGCACAACACCGACGATGTCCGCATTCGCGAACTCAAGGAACTCACGCCGCCCGCTCACCTGATCCGCGAATTCCCGTGCTCGGAAGCCGCCTCCACGCTGATCTTCGAATCGCGCCGCGCCATGCACCGCATCCTGCACGGCATGGACGACCGCCTGATCGTCATCATCGGGCCTTGCTCGATTCACGACACCAAGGCCGCGGTCGACTACGCGAAGAAGCTCGTCGAGCAACGCAAGCGCTTTTCCAACGAGCTCGAAATCGTGATGCGCGTGTACTTCGAGAAGCCGCGCACGACGGTGGGCTGGAAGGGCCTCATCAACGACCCGTTCCTCGACAACAGCTTCAAGATCAACGACGGTCTGCGCACCGCGCGCGAGCTGCTCGTCTCGATCAACGAACTGGGCCTGCCCGCCGGCACCGAATACCTCGACATGATCAGCCCGCAGTACATCGCCGACCTGATCTCGTGGGGCGCGATCGGTGCGCGCACAACGGAATCGCAGGTGCACCGCGAGCTGGCTTCGGGGCTGTCGTGCCCGGTGGGCTTCAAGAACGGCACGGACGGCAACGTGAAGATCGCCGTGGACGCGATCAAGGCCGCTTCGCAGCCGCACCATTTCCTGTCGGTCACGAAGGGCGGCCACTCGGCGATCGTCTCGACCGCAGGCAATGAGGACTGCCATGTGATTCTGCGCGGCGGCAAGACGCCGAACTACGACGCGGAGAGCGTGAACGCCGCCTGCAGCGACATCGGCAAGGCGGGTCTCGCCGCGCGCCTCATGATCGACGCGAGCCACGCCAACAGCTCGAAGAAGCACGAGAACCAGATTCCCGTGTGCGCCGATATTGGCCGCCAGGTGGCGTCGGGCGACGAGCGCATCGTCGGTGTGATGGTGGAGTCGCACCTCGTGGCAGGCCGCCAGGACCTCAAGGAAGGCTGCGAGCTGACCTACGGCCAGAGCATCACCGATGCGTGCATTGGCTGGGACGAAAGCGTGGGCGTGCTCGAAGGGCTCGCGCAAGCGGTCAAGCAGCGCCGCATCGCGCGCGGCTCGGGCAACTGAGCGCGATAGCGTGTGAAGCGCGCGGTGCGGACGCTCAAAGCCGCGCTGCGCGTGAGTTCACAACCGCGCTGCGCGCTCGGGCCGCACTGCGCCGATGCACAGATCGGCAATCCCGATCACGTTGCCGATGAGCCTGCCGCGCCGGTCGAGATGCGCCTCCGGGCGCACCGACTTCACGCAGTTCATGCTCAGCGCGCGCAGGATGTTGCTGGTCGCCTCCTTGCGCGACATCACGCCCTTGTTGCACAGGTACATGGCGTTGACCACCTGCGAATAGCCGAAGCGCCGGCCCGACACGCGGCCGCCTCGCAGCCCGAGGTGGACGCCCAGCAGATAGTCGCAGTACACGATCCCGCCACGGCGCGCGAGGCGCCGCGAGAAGTCTTTATCTTCCAGCCAGCCGTACAGCACGAGACGCTCGTCGAAGCGCAAATCGGCGATAGCCTGCGCGCGGCACGCCATGTTGCAACCATACAGTTCCACGCAGGGCCGCAGCGGCGGACGCCGCATCGTCTCGGCTTGCGCACCGTCCACGAGCTCGACGGCTTCTTCCCACGCGATGGGCTGCGTATTCGCGCCGTCGCGCAGGGTGCGCCCCGAAAAACCCACGAGATTCGCGTCGCTTTCGAACAGCGCGATACACAGCTCGATCCAGTGCCGCTCGGGCGCGAAGTCGTCGTCGAGGAAGATCACGACGTCGATGTCCGGTGCGAGTGCATCGAGCGCGCGATTGCGCTGCACGCTCGAACCCGCTGTGCCAACGATTTCGTTCACGCGCAAACCGTTAGCATCGTAAGGTCCGATGTCGTCTGCGCTGCTCGCCGAGAGGATGATCTGATCCGGGCGCACCGTTTGCCGCGCGAGCAGACGCACGGCCCATGCGGTAGCGGTTGGCCGCCCCTTGGTCGCGATCACCACCGCGACGCGCATGCGCGCCTTCGCGGCCTTCGTGACGTTCTGGGCCGGGGAAGACGCGAGATCATCGGCTGCGAGCGCTGGCATCGGTTTCTCCGCATTCCGGTGGTCGTTTCGACTCGAATCGAGGTTAGCACGAGGCCCCCGCGCTGCCAGTCGGGCCGGATTCAAGTTGTCCGAAACGATCTATTCAACGACTGATTCCACCTGTTTGTGAACGAGCATGCATGCGCTCGCTCTGTGAGCGTTGTCCGCCGCCCGCGCATTTGCATCGCTTTTACCGCTTTTCCTTTCGTTAATTAATTTCGCATTGATTGCACTTTCCCTGTGCTTTTATCGATTACGCATCGCCCATAGCGCAGCCTCGCAGGTGAAATTCGTTCAATAGCAATTTTCGGATTCCTCTTTTGATAAGACTCGCCTACAACTGCTAAAAGAGATTTGCGCAAATATGACCGACTGACCCATCCCCCGGAAAGATCCTCTCAACATGACTGCGTCGACACGTCGGAGCCAGCCAGTGGAACACGAGATCCTCGCTCCGGACACAACGGCTTGCGAAACCGAATCCGGCGCGCGGCGCAAACGCCCAGTGGTCTTCTACGTGCAGCCGTTGATCGCGCGCTATCGCATTGAAGTCATCGAGTCGCTCAATCGTCTTTTCTCCGTCAAGGTATTCGCGTGCTCCGAGGGCGTGGAAGCCAATGGCTTTTCGCGCGAGAAACCCGCCTGCGACGAATTCGTCGAAACGCATATCGCGAGTATTGCGGGCCTGCCTTCGCGGCGTATCCGCATGCAAAGCCGCGTGCTGAGCCGCATCGTTTTCGAACGTCCCGACGCCGTACTGATCTTCGCAGACGTTCGGTATCTCTCGCTGTGGCTCGCGCTGATCGCCGGGCGCCTGATGCGCGTGCCCGTGTTGATTCACGGCCAGGGGCTCTATCGGCACGAGTCCGCGGGAATCATGCGCACGGTCTGCTACCGCCTCGCGGTCGCGCTCGCCGTACGTTACGTTTGCTATACCGAGGCTTCGCGGCGCTCGCTCATCGGCATCGGCTGCCCGCCCGCGAAACTCGTCGTCGCGAACAACGCGCTCACGGTCTCGTGCGGCGTGGAGCCCGCCACCAAAACAGGCGCGGAGAGCGGCGTCCTCTTCATTGGCAGGCTGCGCGAAGGTTCGGAGATCGAGCCGCTCATCGAGGTGGTTGGCCAGCTCCACGGCGAAGGCAACGACATCACGCTGCACGTGATCGGCGACGGCGAGCATGGCGAGCGCCTGAAGCGCAAGTACAGCGATCGCCGCTATGTGGTCTGGTACGGCGCGGTGTTCGACGACGACGCGATCGCGACCATCAGCCGGCGCTGCCGCGTGGGCTGCTATCCGGGCTCGGCGGGCTTGAGCGTCGTGCACATGTTCGCGTTGAGCCTGCCGCCCATCGTGCACGACCGGCTGCCGCTGCATATGGGCCCGGAGCCGGGCTATGTCGAGGACGGCCGCACGGGATTTTTCTTCGGGCGCGAAGGCGGCACAGAAGCGCTTGCCGCCACGCTGCGGCGCATCTGGTCCATGCCGCCCGACGAAATGCGTGCAGCCGCCGCCGCCGCGCATGCGGTGTACTGCCAGCTCAACTCGCCAACGCTTGGCCATCAGCTTGCCGAGATCGTCGAAGCGGCGCTGCGCGCCTGAGACGTTGCCTGAATCCTCGCCTGAATTCCCGCTTATTTCTGCCGCGAAACGCGCAACAGCATCCACGCTGCGCACGAGGCCAGCCCGAAGGTCATCGACCATGCCACGCCCGTCACGCCCCACATATGCAGCGAAGGCGGCACGGACACGATGAGCGCCACGACCTGCAGCAGCGACGCAACCGTAACGGCGCGCGCGTCGCCAACAGCGCGCAGATAGGAAGCGAGCACCGAGTTCAGCGCACTGATCGCCATGTTGATGACGAAGATGCGAAAGAGCGGCACGGCCGACAGCCACGCGGCGCCGAGCACGAGCGAGAAGAGCGGCTCGGCCGCGAAGCGCAGCACGATCACCACGCACGCGAGCCCCGCCACGGCCGCGACGAGATACAACCGGAACAGGCGCGCGGCCGATTGCGGGCCGCCGCGATGATGCGCGGCGAACGTGGGAAACAGATACTGCGAGAGGGCAAGCGCGGCGTCGGCGAGCAGCATCTGCGCGAGCTTCGAGGACATCTGCCAGGCGCCCAGTTGTGTCGGTCCGAGCAGCTTGCCCACCACGACCTTGTCGAACTGGTTGGTGATGAGGATGATCACGCTGCTCGCCCAGATCCAGCGGCTAAATCCCACGTAGTGGCCGATGCCCGACCAGCGCAGCCGGATCGGCGGACGCGGCGAGAGCGCGATCCATGTCACGACGCTCTTGAAGGCCTCGCCGATCATCATGCCGAGCAGCAGCGAATACGGCCCCGTACCCGCGAGTGCGAGCGCGATACCGAAGCCGCAGTCGAGCACCGCCGACGAGATTTCGATCGCCGCGATGTGCTGGAAGTGACGCTCGCGCTGCGTGATGAAATACGCGGGCGAGGCGAGTCCGCGCAAGAGCGGCAGCAGCGCGGCAAGTTGCACGAGCCCGATGGCGCCGCCCAGGTGAAACTGCGCGTCCATAAGCGGCGCGCTCGCGACGAGCAGCACACCGATCAGCAGGCCGCGCGTGGCGAGCGTGGTCCAGACGGCGCCGGCCTCCTGGCGCGTGGGCGGCGACTGGCCCTGGATCACGGCTTGCGCGAGCCCGGTGTCGGACAGCGCTTCGGCAATCGCGACCGCGAGCAGCGCGACGCTCGCGAGACCGATTGCGGACGGCCCGAGAATGCGCCCAATCACGAGGAACTTGACGGCCACGAGGCCGCGCACGACGACCTGCTGCAACAGCACCCAGGTCGCCGCGCCGGGTCCGAAGCCGGCCTTGATCGGTATTGCTGGCAGCCGCATGACGCGCAAAATACCTCTCCCGTTTTCGATCCCTGAGTCGGGGCTTTTGCCCTTTTTCCGAGTTCCCTTCAGGCATGTTTGAGAACGCGTTTTCGTGACCCGTTCTGGACCTTACCGCGCCGCAGTTGCCACGACGCGCCATCAACCAGGCGGATTCGGACGGGGCACGCCCACTCAATCAATCGGCATATGCCCAGGCATTTTCAGCCACCCTGCCCTGCAATCTGGCGCATACCGCTTGCGCACCACTGCTATTTTGTTCGTAATAATGCTCATCGGGCCTGCCGCATGGAAAACGTGTCGATCGCCAGATACCGCAATGCCGACCCCAACACCCCGGACGCCGAAGTGACCGAGCCAGCCGGCGTGCGCGCAACGGCGAGCGGCGACTGGATCGCCATCATCGAGCCGAACTTCACGGGCCACCGCTGGCGCTACGTCGAGTGGATCGCGCAGGCGTGCGTGGAAGCCGGACACCGCTGCCTCGTCGTCACCGACACGGAGTACGCGGACCATCCGCTCGCGCAGCGCATCGTGCGCGAAGCGCGGCCCGATCTGCGCCTCGTGCTGCTCGACCTGCACACCGTTCCGCCCGGCCCGCATTTCGCCGTGAGCGTGTATATGCGCTTTCGCAACTTCTATGCGCGCGCCTTCCGCCAGATCAGCAAAACGATGCATGTGCGGCTCGTCGTGGCGCCCTATGCCGACTACTTCTTCTACACGCTCGCGGGGTTCGACTCGCCATTCGGCAACACTCCGTGGATCGCCATCGTCATGGGCATGACGTTTCATCACGCGGGCATCGGCTTGCGCACGCCGCGCCGGCGCTTCGTCGACATGGCCAAGTCGGCGCTGTTTCGCCGCGCCATGTGCTCGCGCGGGCTGCGCGAACTCTTCACGATCGACCCGACGCTGCCCGACTGGTTCGCGGTCACGAAGCCCCAGGGCGCCGCGCCGCTCAGCTATCTGGCCGACCCGTTTCCCGAAATCGAGCGCATGGACCCGCTGCTTGCGCGCACACAACTGAAGCTCGATGCGCATACGCGCTATCTGCTCGTGTACGGCGCGATTGGCGAACGCAAGGGCATTCGCGAACTGATGCTCGCGCTTGAGCTTAAACCCGACGCGCCGCGCCTCGTGATCGCCGGCCAGCAGGATGACGAAACGCGCGCGTTCATCGACGCACACGCACCGCGACTCGCGAACGCGCCGGTGATCTTCAACCAGTTCATCTCCGATGAGATGGAACGCGAACTCTTCTGCGCCTGCGACGCCGTGTGGTTGGGCTACAAGCAGCACTACGGCATGAGCGGCGTGCTCGTGCAGGCATACCGCTTCGGCAAGCCCGTGGTGGCCAGCGCGGATGGCCTGATTGGCTGGTATTGCCGCGACGGCGCGCTCGGCCCGCTCCTCGACGACCTCGAGCCCGCCACGATCGCCCACGCGCTCGATGCGCTCGCGCAGCGCTGGCGCGCAGGCCCGGGCGCCGCGCAACCGGCGGGCGAACACCTCCTGTCGAGCAACACGCTCGCGCAGTTCAAGCACACGCTGCAGGCCGCGATGGCATGAACCTGGGCAAACGCCCGCAGCTAATCAGCATCCCGAATCAGTTCGACCCGCTCACGCAACGCCTTCGATCTTGCGATCCGCCGCGCTCGTGTTGGGGCGCTCGGCGGGAACGGACCCGCGCGAGTCGGGGAACATCGCCTCGCGCAGACGCAGGAACGGGAATTCGACAGCGCGCGTGGTGAGATAACCGAGCGCCGCAGCGATAAAGAACTGCGCGAAGATCACGACCGGCCAGGCGGCGAGCGGCGGCACGCCGAGCGCGCTCGCCTTGTGGATCAGATAGTCGCCGGGCGCGAGCGCGAGCGAATGCCACAGGTAGATGCCGTACGAATACACGCCGAGCCACGCAAGCCCGCGATACAGCCACGTCGTGCGCAATCGGCCCGAATGTTCGAGCACGAGCATGATGAGCGCGCAAAAGCCGATGGCCTGAATCGTGTAGCCAATGCTCTCGTCCAGCGCGACATCGGGCGTCGCGAAGATGAGCCAGGCGAGGAGCAGCCCCACCGCCGCGAACAGCCAGCGCTTCTTCGCAACGAGCATGCGCCAGACGTCGGGCTTCATCCAGTAAATCGTCGCGAGTATCACGCCGACAAGCAGGCTGTCCATGCGGTACTGCGTGTAGTTGAACGCCCCGACGAGATCGCCGTGCGATACCGCAATGCAACGCGCGGTCAAAACGATCGCGCAAAGGCCGGCCATTACGGCGATCAGGGCGTTCGCGCGCAACCGGAAGTGTGCGAGCAGGATCAGCAGTGCGGGCAGGAACAGATAGAAGTGCTCTTCGACTGCGAGGCTCCACGTTTGCGCAATGGAGGTGCCGAAGTAGTTCTGCATGTGCGTGAGGTTCTGCCAGAGGAACGTATCGGGCCGGTGGCGGCCCGCCAGCAGGTGAAAGAGAATGAGCACGTAGTAGGCAGGCCAGATCTTGAAGATCCGCCGCACGATGAAGCGGCGCGCGCCGATATGGCCCGTTTGCGCGTATTGGCGCAGCAGCAGCCCGCCCACGAGAAAGCCGCTTAGTGTGAAGAAAAGATTCACGCCTTCGTGGCCGAAGCTTTTCAGCGGGTACTCGATCACGCTCACCCACGGATGGCCCGTGCGCACCGTGTGGAAGTGAAAGCCCATCACCACGAAGATCGCGATGCCACGCACGAAGTCGAGTTCGACGGAGCGCCCTTTCGTCGATTGACTCACTCCGTGTAGCAGCTTCATGACCTTTCCCTCGTTTTCGTCCATGCCGGATTCTTGCGCAAGGCAGACGATGGAAAACTTACTCCTGCCGACCCCATCATGAACACTGGCGCCGTGCAGCGTGCGCCAAGTTCCCGCCGTTCTCGGCCAGGTGTGTGGAGCAAACCACACGCCAAATCAGAATTTTTTTCCTGCCGCCACAACCCTGCCGCTTCCCGCCACGCGCATGCGCAAGGCGCTTGCGGCGTTTTATATTGAGTCGAACCAACGCGTTTGGTGCGCATATTTCTTGCGCAGCGTTTGCAACCCTATGCACCGCACCGGGAGAAACGCGGATGCGAAACAAACATGCTGTTCTGTGGCTCTGGGTGTGCCTCGTGCCTCTCGCTTTCGACTACAAGGCCCCTGACTCCCAGTTCGGCCACGGCGCGCAATGGCTGGCCGTCATTCCGGCCCTGGCAGGCGCGCTGATTCTCGCGATGATCGGCCCGCGCTTCGCGCGTCCGATCCGGCTGCGCTCGTTCGTGACGGGCGCGCTCGTCGCAAGCCTCATCGGCAGCCTCATTGCTCAAGTGCTGCAGCACAATCCGGTCGGCCAGTACCTGCGCGTGATCCTGCCGTTCCTGCTCTTTGTGCTCGGCTACTGGGCCATGTGCCGCCCGTGGCACCCCATTCGCGTCATGCAGTTGCAGCGCGCGCTTTACTACGCGAACGTGCTGTGTCTCGTGTTTACGTTCTTCTTCGGCTTGCTGGCTGTCGGCGGGCCGCTCGCCGACATCCGCTTTCGCATCGTCTCGCCGACCATGCTCGCGCTGCAAGGCATGCTGTTGCACCAGTTCATCGTCGCCCGGCGCTTCAACATGACAATGGTGATCGTGTTCCTTGCCACGCTGATCGTCGAGTTGCTGAGCGTCACGCGCAGCCTGCTGATCGCGACCGTCCTGCTCGCCATGTTCGCGGCGTGGCTCGCCTCGCCTTCAGTGAGCCATCTGATCAAATCGTTCTTCCGCACCGGCATCGCACTTTTATTCATCGTGGCGCTGGGCGTGGGAACCGCGTGGCTCTTCCCGTCCATCACCGAACACTGGACGCAGCGCGTGACGGCCGCGCAAAACTCGGACTCCGACCGCGACCCGACCACGGTCACACGTATTGCGGAGATGCGCGACCAGTACGACCAGGTCACCGAATCGGTGGAGTCGGTACTGTTCGGCAAGGGGTATGGCCACCTCTACCGCTACTCGCCCATTTACTACCAGTACGTGAACCAGACATTCAGCAAGGACGATTACTTCAACACCAGCGACTGGGTGGCGGGCCACAACTTCTGGGTGTATCAGCTCTACGCCGAAGGTATCGTGTTCGGCGGCTGCATGCCGCTCGCGGTGATCGTCGCGCTCATCGTTGCCGGACGCGCATTCAGGCGCTGGCGCCGCATTGCGCCGCGTCACCCGATGCTCATGCCGCTCAGCATGGCGCTGCTCGTGCTCGCCGCGCTGCCCGGCGCTTCGATTGGCGGCAATCCGCTCGGCACGCGTTTTTCGGGCCTCGTGTATGGCCTCGCGCTCGGGCTCATCGTCTCGCTGTATTCGCAGCTTCATTACCGCATCGACCTGCAACGCAAGCGTCAGCGCCTGCACCCGTCCTACGGGCGCGAGCCTGCCTTCCGACCCACGGCGCCCGCGGCGGCGCCGGTGCCGCTCAACACGTACGCGACTCCGGAGCCCCGATGAAAATCCTGCACCTCGTGTCCACGGTCGACCCCCGTTCGGGCGGCCCGATTGAAGGCGTGCGCCAGAGCGGCCTCGCGATGGCGGCGCTCGATCACCAGATCGAAGTGGCCTCGCTCGACCCGATCGACGCGCCTTACGTGCGCGAATTCCCGCTGCCGCTGCACGCCCTGGGCCCCGGGCGCGGCCACTACGGATACAGCCCCGGCTACGTGCCGTGGCTGCGCGCGAACGCAAGGCGCTTCGACGCGGCGATCGTGCACGGCCTCTGGCAATACCACGGCTTCGGCGCGTGGCGCGCGCTGCGTCACGCCCAGCTGCCGTACTACGTGTACACACACGGCATGCTCGACCCGTGGTTCAAGGCGACTTATCCGCTCAAGCATCTGAAGAAATGGGCTTACTGGCCGTGGGCCGATTTTCGCGTGCTGCGCGATGCCGCCGCCGTGATCTTCACAACCGAAGAAGAACGCCTGCTCGCGCGCGATTCGTTCTGGCTGTACCGCGCCAACGAGCGCGTCGTGCCGTTCGGCACCAATGCACCGCGCGAGGACCCGGACACGTTGCGTGAAGCCTTCCTGCAAGAGTCGCCGCATCTGCGCAACAAGCGCATCGTGCTGTTCCTCGGGCGCCTGCACCCGAAGAAGGGCTGCGACGTGCTGGTTCAGGCATTTGCCGATCATGCGCGCGAAACGCCGGATGCGCATCTGCTGATGGCCGGCCCCGACAAGGGCAACTGGCAGCCCGCGCTGCAGGCGATGGCGCAGACGCACGGCATCACGCACCGCATCAGCTGGCCGGGCATGCTGCAGGGCAACCTCAAGTGGGGTGCGTTCTTTGCCAGCGACGTGTTCGTGCTGCCGTCGCACCAGGAGAATTTCGGCGTGTCCGTAGCGGAGGCGCTGGCGTGCGGGCTGCCCGCGCTGGTCTCGGACAAGGTGGGCGTATGGCGCGAGATCGATGAGGATGGCGCCGGTTTCGTCGCGCCCGACACGGTCGCCGGCACGCAGCGCAACTTCGCGTCATGGCGCGCGCTCGACGAACCCTCGCGCGACGCGATGCGCGCGCAGGCCCGGCGCACGTTCGATGCACGCTTCGCGATGGATGGCATGGTGCGCTCGCTGCTCGGCTTGCTGCAGGAACATCCTTCGTATGCGGGCGCTCGATTTCACCGAGGGCGTGCGATGAGCGCCATGGCGCAGGGCGAGCCCGCGGAGCAAACCGAATAAACGGAAAGTAGAAAAAACAGCATCAGATAGCGGTCATGGTAGGGATTGGCAGGGGTGACGAAGCAACGCAGCTCAAGCGTCATAACCAATCGAACGATGTGAGCGCGTTGCACCTTCGTGGCGATGTGCGAATCCTGTGAGTAAGGGGGCAACACTATGTTAAACAGCACACCTGATTGTTCTGGCGGCGAAGCCGTGCATGCAACTGCAGCCACTGCCGCAACCGCGACGCAGCCCGCGCGCAGTTTGCGCAAGTTATCGGCGGGCCGCGCACGGGCGGTCCTGTCGGCGGTGGCGGCCATCGTGGCGGCCGCAGCCATGATTTCGGGCTGCGCGCTCTCGCCTGGCATGACGGCGCCGTCGAGCGTCACGCAGGCGAAAGCCGCCACCGACTCCGCGCGCTCGGGCGGCAACGGGGATCAACCGCCGCCGGGTGCGCTCGTCGAAATCAACAACGCGTTGGTCGCGAAACAGGCGGCAGAGCGACCGACGGCGGTCCCGACCAACGTCTCGTCGCTGTTCGGCACGCCCAAGCCCTACACGCTCGGGCCCGGCGACGTGCTGAGCATTGTCGTGTGGGATCACCCCGAGATGAACTTGCCGACGGGCGGCGGTGGCGGCGGTAACGGGTCGCAGGACCAGAGCGCGAGCCAGGTGCAGTCGGGCTATACCGTGGACTCGACTGGCGCGATCCAGGTGGCCTACGTGGGGCCGATCCACGTAGCGGGGCTCACCGAGATGGAGGCGCGCAATCTCGTGGCGAGCAAGCTGGCCTACTACCTGAACAAGCCACAGGTGACGCTGCGCATCGAGTCGTACCGCAGCCGGCGTGTGTATGTGGACGGCGAAGTGCGCACGCCCGGCCTCATGGTGCTCAACGACATGACGATGTCGCTGCCCGAGGCGATCAACCGCGCGGGCGGCTTCACGGCGGCGGGCGACCGCTCGCGGGTTAGCGTGACGCGCGGCGACAAGACGATCATGGTGAACATTCCCGACATGATCAAGGAAGGCGTGAACCCGGACAAAATCCTGCTGCAAAACGGCGACCTCGTGCGCGTGTATTCGGCGAACGAAAGCCGCGTGTTCGTGCTCGGCGAAGTCGGGCACCCGGGGCCGCTTCCGTTCGATAACGGCCATCTCTCGCTGAACGACGCGCTAGGCAACGCGGGCGGCATCAGCCAGGGATCGGGCGACGCCTCGCAGGTGTACGTGGTGCGCGGGCAGAAGGAAGGACACCGCACGGTCTACCACCTCGACGCGTCGACGCCGGAAGCCATGGCCACGGCCGACGAGTTCGACCTGAAGCCGAACGACGTGGTGTTCGTCGATGCCTCGGCGCTCGTGAAGTGGAGCCGCGTCATCAACCTGATCCTGCCGAGTACGCAGGCAGCCGCTGCGGGCCGGGCGGTGGGTTACGGCGGTTACTAGCGGGTGGAGTTCGTGTGCGTATGAGCAGGCCTGCTGGCCTGCTCATACCGCGGCTTGAGCGCCGCCTCATGCCTTGGGCGGCTGGCTCTGCTCAAAACGCCAGCGAATAAAGCGGCACGGATTGCCGCCATACACGCCGCCGGCTTCCAGCGAGCGATGCACGACCGAAAGCGGCGTGACGACCGCCGAGCGCCCGATCGTCACGCCCATTTGCACCACGCATTTCGACGAGACCCACGCGCCGTCCTCGATCACGATCGGCGCGACGTGCAGGTCCATGTTCGTGCGCATGTCGTGCGAGCCGGCGCTGAGAAACGCGCCCTGCGAAATGCAGACGTTCGAGCCGATGCGGATGGGCGCCTGGTTGTAGATCCACACGTCCACGCCGATCCAGCAGTTCTCGCCCATCTCCAGATTCCACGGCGCCTTCACGCGCATGGGGTGCACGAGGCGGCATCCCGCGCCGACCTTCGCGCCGAACAGGCGCAGCAAGCTCACGCGCAGCGCGGAGAGCGGCAGCAGACGGTTGTCGAGCACGCAGGTCTCGACCAGATACCAGGCGGCCTGCACGAGCTTGCCGCGGCGCGCAACGAAGTTGCCCTTGCCCGCGCGGCTCAAATCGATCACGCGGATTTCCGCGCTTGCAGACTGCGCGGCGGCTTGCGGCGGCGCGACGCCTGCAGACGGTGCCTCGCCAGCGCCATCCCTGCGGCCGGCCGCGCCGACGTTCCCTTTGAGGGTTCCTAAACCTTCGACCGCTTCCGTCATGAACGCTCCTTGCCCACCCGGGTCGGTTCTATGTGGCTTGCGTGCTTCCCGGCTCGTCGCGAGCCCGTGCCGAAAACCGGCAACGGGACAACGGGCGGCGTCGAGCCGCGATTTCATTATCCGGCGGCCTGCGCATCGCCTCCCGCGCGTGGCCGACACGGCAGGGGTTTTGGCGCAGCGGGGCGACGCTGCGTGGGCAACATGAAGGCTTGACGCCGCATGATTCGCGGCGCGCGGGATCCATGCCATGTCCAGCCTGAATCGACATCAGTTTGCGCCCTACGTGCTCGCCGCTGCGCTGCAAGCCGCGTGCGCCGCATGGCCGTGCGCGGTGTTCGCGCAAAACGCCCCATCCGGCGGCTCGTCCGCCAATGCGAAATACCAGAGCAGCCAGGGCGACACCCTCACCAACGCCGTGCAGCGCCAGAAACTCGACGAGCAACGCCTGCTCGGCGGCCCGGGCACTTCGGACAACCCGTACAGCGTGACCCCGTACGGCAGCAACGGCGCTTCGCCAGACGACGCGCAAGACGCGCTCACGAACGAAAAGCACATGCACGTCGTCACGCCTGGGGATTACGCGGCAAGCGAAGCGAGCGCCTCGGGCGGCAGAAACGGCCGAGGTGGCGCGAGCAGCAGGATCGGATCGAACGGCCGGTCTCGCGCCGGCAACGCGGTGGTGAGAAGCTCGGCAGGCAACCCTGCCGGTAGCCATCGGTCGAGCGCCGGATACGACTACGGCGCCCGCGAAACCTCGCCGACCGCCCAGGTCTATGGCAATCCATACAGCAACCCGTACGGGTCGCCGGACCAGGCCAACTCCGAGCTCTACAAGTCGCCCTGGTAAGCTCTGCTAGCGGCCCAAGGCCGCCGTCGATCAGACATCGGACTGCTCGACCTCGGGCAACGTCGATCCGCCTTTGCCTGCTTGATGAGCGGGTTCGTCGCCAGATTGATCCGCGCCTCGATGCGTCGAAGCAGCGCCACTTGCCGCCGACTGCGGCTCCACTCGCGTCTGACTCGCCGGCTCGCCAGCCACACCTGCGAGCCCGGCAAGCCTCGCTTCGAGCACGTCGAAGATCGCTTGCGGCGACAGCATGCGCTTCGCGTAGCGCCGTGCGGCATGGCCGAGCGCGGCGCGCCGCGCCGGGTTCCCGGCCAGTTCGACGATCGCGGCCGCCAGCGCCTCGCCGTCTTCGGGCGGCACGACAATCCCGTGATCCGAGACCACGTCGAAGAGACTCGTGCCGGGCCGCGCCATGGCGATCACCGCACGCCCGCTCGCGAACATGCCGGTGAGCTTCGAGGGCATGACAAGGTCGGCGGCGTCGTTGCGCTGCGGCAGCACGTGGATATCGGCCACGTTCAGCAGTTCATTGAGCATCGACGCAGGCTGCAGCGGCAGCACGTGACAGTTCGAAAGCGGCTCGCAACGCGCGATCAGGTCTCGCCTGGCCGCGCCGTCGCCGCAGAACACGAAGCTGATATCCGTGCGCGCGGCGAGCGCCGTTGCGACGTCCGCGAGAATTTCGATGCCCTGCTTCGCCCCCATGTTCCCCGAGTACAGCACGACGGTGTTGTCCTGCGGGATGCCAAGGCGCTGCCGGAACGCGCTCGGATACGGCAGCGGGAAGATCGCCTGGGTATCGACCCAGTTCGGCAGGCACACGGCGCGCGAGGAGTCCACGCCCTTGTCGATGACGCGCTCGACCATGCGCGGCGAAATCGACGAGACGGCGTCGAAGCGCCGCAACAGCCAGCGCTCGCAGGCGAGCGCCGCGCGCCCGAGACGTGAGCCCTGGCCGCCCTTGAGCAGCCCCAGATCGAATGCTGCATCGACTTCGAAGTCCTGAATATGCAGCCAGCTGCCCGCCCCAACGGCGCGCGCGAGCATCAGTGCGCCGGGCGCACAAAAGAGCGTAGGCACGATCATCATGACCGCCTCCGGCCGCCACGCCGCGAGCCGCGCGAGGAGCGGCAGCGAGGAAAGCGCGAAGCTCGCCAGATGCACGATGCGTTTGAGGCCGCCCTGCTGCGAAGGCACCCACAGCGGCGCGCGCCACACGCTCACGCCGCGCAAGGTTTCGCGTGCGTAGCGCCCCGCGCGATAGCCGTCGTGCACGCGCCATTGCGGGTAATAGGGCGGCGCGCAGATCACGCGCACTTCATGGCCGTGCGCCGCGAGCAGCTCCGCCATTTCGGCGCTGTATTTGCCGACGCCTGTCACTTCGGGCGCGTAATTCAGTCCGTAGATCAGAATTCTCATTGCGTTGTTTCCGTCCCTGAACTGCTTTTTGAGCTGCTGGTCTACCGCTTTCCTTCGACTCGCGCGCCGAGCGAAAAAAAGCGGGCGCCGTGCATCCGGTCCGCGCACGACGCCCACCACCAAACAAACGCCTTTCCCCCTCGTCCATCGAGCCGATTGTTTGCAAGCCGTCGGCCCTGTGAGGCCGCATCAAGCCCGCATGCCTGCCTCGTACGCCGGTGCGGCATAGGCTTGAAGAAAGTCGTCGTAGGTGCGGGCGAGCCCCTCCTCGAGGCCAATGTGCGCGTGCCAGCCCAGATCGCCCAGGCGCGACACATCGAGCAGCTTGCGCGGCGTGCCGTCGGGCTTGGTCGAATCGAATACCAGTTCGCCGTCGAAGCCCACCACGTCGCACACGCGCTGCGCGAGATCGTGGATCGACAGGTCCTCGCCCACGCCGACGTTGTAGACGCCGTCGCCGGTCTCGTGCTCCAGCACGAAGATCGTCGCATCGGCGAGATCATCGACGTGCAGGAATTCGCGGCGTGGCTTGCCCGACCCCCAGACAGTCAGCGTGCGCTGGCCGTTCGTGCGCGCCTCATGCGCCTTGCGCAGCAGCGCGGGCAGCACATGACTGCTGCCGAGGTCGTAGTTGTCGTTGGGGCCGTACAGGTTGGTCGGCATGAGCGAGACGAAATGCGTACCGTACTGGCGGTTGTACGCTTCGCAAAGCTTCAGGCCGGCGATCTTCGCGATCGCGTAGGCCTCGTTGGTCGGCTCGAGCGGCGCGGTGAGCAGATAGGTTTCGCGGATCGGCTGCGGGCATTCGCGCGGATAAATGCACGACGAGCCGAAGAACACGAGGCGCTCCACGCCCGCGTTGTGCGACGCGCGGATCACGTTGGTCTCGATTGCCAGGTTGTCCCACGCGAACTGCGCGGGCCGCGTCGAATTCGCGAGGATGCCGCCCACGCGTGCGGCCGCGAGCAGCACCGCATCGATGCTCTCGCCTTCGAAAAATCGATCGACCGCAGCCTGATCCGTGAGGTCCAGTTCCGCATGGGTGCGCATGACGAGGTTCCAGTATCCATTCGCCTGCAACGCACGCACGAGCGCCGAGCCCACCATGCCCCGGTGGCCGGCCACGAAGATTCGGGAGTTCTTGTCCATGCGTTCACTCGTGATGTTCGAGAGCCCTGAATCCGGCCAGCTTGACGAGTGCGTCGCGCCGGGCAGCCTGGTAGTCGGCGCGCACCATTTCCTTGACGAGCGCATGGAACGTCGTCACCGGTTTCCAGCCCAGCTTCTCCTGGGCCTTCGAGGCGTCGCCGAGCAACGTCTCGACCTCGGTCGGGCGGAAGTAGCGCGGGTCCACGCGCACGATCACGTCGCCCGGTTCTATGCGCATGTCGCGCGCTTGCACCTGGTCGACAATGCCGACCTCGTCCACGCCGCTGCCTTCGAAACGCACGGTGATGCCCAGTTCCTCGGCGGCCACGCGCACGAAGTCACGCACGCTGTACTGCACGCCGGTTGCGATCACGAAATCTTCGGGCTTCTCTTGCTGGAGCATGCGCCACTGCATGTCGACGTAATCGCGCGCATGGCCCCAGTCGCGCATGGCGGAGAGGTTGCCGAGATACAGCATTTTCTGCAGGCCGACCGCGATGCGCGCTAGCGCACGCGTAATCTTGCGCGTGACGAACGTCTCGCCGCGCTGCGGCGACTCGTGATTGAAGAGGATGCCGTTGCACGCGTAGATGCCATGCGCCTCGCGGTAATTGACCGTGGTCCAGTAGGCGAACAGCTTCGCCACCGCGTAGGGACTGCGCGGATAGAACGGCGTGGTTTCGCGCTGGGGCACTTCCTGCACGAGCCCGTACAGCTCGGACGTCGACGCCTGATAAAAGCGCGTTTTCTGCGTAAGGCCGAGAATGCGGATCGCCTCCAGAATGCGCAGCGTGCCGAGGCCGTCCGCGTTCGCCGTGTACTCGGGTTCCTCGAACGACACCGCCACGTGGCTTTGCGCGGCGAGGTTGTAGATTTCGTCGGGCGCCACGCGCTGGATCACGCGCAGCAGCGCCGTGGAATCGGTCAGCTCGCCGTGATGCAGCTGAATGCCGGGTTCCGGGTCGTGCACGTCCCGATAAAGGTGATCGATGCGGTCCGTGTTGAAGAGTGACGAGCGCCGCTTGATACCGTGCACTTCGTAGCCCTTGTTCAACAGCAGTTCTGCCAGATACGAACCGTCCTGACCGGTGATACCGGTGATCAACGCAACCTTGCGAGCCATCGCCATCGTTCTCTCCTCGCGTGAGCGAAATGGGATTCGGTGGTTCCACTAGCCGCGGCGGCCCCCCGGCCGGCCGCGGTCCTGCTGCCTGCCTGCTGCCCTACCCTGCAATGCTTTCGTACCCGTAGTAGCCGCCGCGATACCCGCCGCCGATGAATGCGCCGGTCTTCGGCACGTCGGTGAGCAGCACGCCGCGCAGATTCACGCCGCCTATGCGCAGGCGCTTGACCGTTTCCTCGAGCTCCGAAATCGGGTGGCGGCCATGGCGGATCGCGAGAAGCGTCGTACCCGCGTAGCGTCCGATCACCGTCGAGTCGGTCACCGCGAGCACCGGCGGCGTATCGACGATGACGAGGTCGTACTTCGCGCCCAGCTCCTGCAGCAGCGACTCGAAACGCGGACTCATCAGGAGCTCGGACGGATGCGAGTGCAGCGAGCCCTTGGCGAGCACGTCGAGGCCCGGCAGCACCTCGCGCTGGATCGCCCGCTCCAGCTCCGCGCCGAGCAGCACGTCGGAGAGGCCCGGCTGGTGAACAATGCCGAAGTGCGAGTGCACGTCGCCGCGCCGCATGTCGCCGTCGACGATCAGCACGCGCTTGTTCACTGAGGCGACCAGCGCGGCGAGATTGACCGAGAGGAACGATTTGCCGATGTCGGGGCGCGAGCCCGTGAGCATCACGATGTTGTTGCGCGCGTCGTTGAGCGTGAGCTGCAGCGAGGTGCGCAGGCTGCGCACGCCTTCCACCGCCACGTCCTGCGGGTTCTGTTGCGCGAGCACGTGCAGACCGCGCCGGCGCGATGAGACGTGATGCTGCAGCCGCAGTTGCTGCGGGCTGCGCGGCACCACCGCGAAAACCGGCACGCCGAGCGCGGCTTCGAGTTCGTCCGGGCGCTCCACGCCGCCGTACAGCGACTTGCGCACGAACGCGACGAGCACGCCCAGCACGAGACCCGCGCCGATCGCGAGCGCGATCACGAGCAGCTTCTTCGGACGCACGGGATCGTCCGGCGCTTCGGCGAAATCGACCACGCGCACGTCGCCCACCTGGCCCGCGCGCGCCACACGCAGTTGCTGCGCGCTGTTCAAGAGGCTCGTGTACAGCTCCGTGCTCACATGCACGTCGCGCAACAGGCGCACTGCGGACTGCTCCGTATCGGGCAGTTGCGCCACATTGCGCGTGAGTTGCGACTGCGCGGCCTGCAGCGTGCCGATCTGTGCGTCGAGCGACTGAACGGCCGGGTGATGCTCGGTGAAACGCTGCGCGAGTTCCGCGCGTTGCTGGCGCAGGTCTTCGAGACGAATCTTGTTGTCGCTCACCTGCTGGAGCAGCAGCCGGCTTTCTTCGCCGAGATCGACGGTGCCGTGCTCGTTGCGGAATTTGTTGTACTTCTGCTCGGCCGTATCCACCTGCGCGCGCAGTTGCGGCAACTGGTCGTCGAGGAACGCGAGCATGTGCTCCGCTTCGGCCGAACGGCTCGCGATGTCCTGCTTGATGAACTCGTGCGCCACGTTGTTGAGGATCGCGGCCGTCATCTTGCTGTTGTGGCCTTCGAGACTCGCGCGGATCACGCCGGACTGCAGCCCGACTTCCTGGATTTCGAGTGCGCGCTCGAGCCGGTCGACAGTGGTGAGCGTCGAGGCGCGCATGAGCAGGAAAGGCGTTCCGGGCTCCCCGCTCAAGCTGTCCACATGCAGCGCGATCGGCCCGACTGATGTATTGGCGCTCACGTCCTCGCCCACGCGGCCCTCCAGGAGCGGAATGCCGTCGGGGTCGCGCAGCGTGAACGTGCCGGGCTCGTCGCCCGCGACGAGCGTGAAATCGCGCTCATACATCGCTTCGGGCGTATCGAAGCGCGACACCTTGATCTCGCCGCCACCCCATGCATAGCCGGCCGGGCGCATGAAGCCGGGCAGCTTCTGCGCCCAGGGCGAGCCCATGATGCTGGAGAGCATGCCGCCAATCACGGGCATTTCGCGCGGCCGCGCAGAAATGTCGAGGTGCAGCTTGCGCACCGTTTCCTCGGTCACGTTGCGCGACTTCAGCATTTCGATCACGCCGTTCGCGGTCGACTTCTCGTCGAACATGCCCGTGAGCGGCGGCAGGCTGCTGTCCTTCTTGCTGGCGTCGCCCTTGTCGACGAGGTGGAACAGCACGTCGGCACGATAGGTCGGCGTGGCCAGGAAGGCATAGGCCGTGCCCAGCAGCGTGACGGCGAGCGTCACGATCGCGATAGCGCGCCAGTTCGCCACCATCGTTTGCAGATAGTCGCCTAGGTATCGCTCGTCGGCGGCTGCTGCGCCGTAGTAAGCGCCGTCATAATTCATCGCCATCTTGCTTCTCCCGAAACCTGGTATTGCTTGCTCGTGATGCTTGACTGGTGATGCTTGCCCGGATGCGCCGCCGCGCTCAGTACGCGTTGCGGCCCACCAGCCCGTGAACGACCGTGGCCGCGATGATGCGCATGTCGAGCCAGAACGACCAATGCCCGAGGTAATACAGATCGTGCGCTACACGCATTTCCATCTTTTCGAGGCGATCGGTTTCGCCGCGAAATCCGTTGACCTGCGCCCAGCCGGTAATGCCGGGCTTGATGCGATAACGGTGGATATAGCCCTTCACCACGCTCTGATACAGATCGTCGTGCTCGAGCGCATGCGGGCGGGGACCGACCACCGACATATCGCCGCGCAGCACGTTGTAGAACTGCGGCAACTCATCGAGACTCGTGCGGCGCAGGAACGCGCCGAGACGTGTCACACGCGGGTCGTCACGCGTGGCCTGGCTCACCGTGCCGGGCGCTTCCTTGTGCTCGCGCATCGTGCGGTACTTGTAGATCGTGAACACGCGGCCGTCGGCGCCCTTGCGGCGCTGCCTGAACAGCACCGGCCCCGGCGAGGAAAACTTCACCGCAATGGCGATGCCGATGAGTAGCGGCATGAGGCTCACGAGCGCAAGCGCCGCGAACACGCGATCGAACACCGCCTTCTTGAACTGCGCGCTCGCGGGCAGCGGCGAAGCGACGAGGTTGATCGCGGGCACGCCGAGCAGCTCGATCACCGTACTGGTGTCGAATAGCGCCAGCGAGCGCACGTCCGGAATGAAGCGGATATTCACGAGGTCGTTGCGAAATTCGCTCACGAGCCGCACCACTGTGCGCTCCTCGGCAAGCGAAAGGGCGAGCCACAACTCATGCACGTCATGCTCGCGGATGTACTGCGCGAACGCCTCGATCGTGTCGCACACCGGCGTGTCTTTCTCGCTGGCGGGCCGCGCCGATTGCGGCGTCGTGTTGTAGAGGGCGCTCGCGCGAAAGCCCGAGCCCGGCTCCGCGCCGATGCGCCGCACGATCTCGTCGCACTGCGTAGCGGACCCCGCAATGGCGACCTGATGGAGATTCATGCCCGCGCGCCGCATGTGCGCAAGCACGCCGTGCGCGAGGAAGCGCCACGTAATGAGCAAGCCGCCTGCAAGCGCGGTCCAGTAAGCGAACCACAGGCGCGAAACGACGTCGACATGATGCATCGTGGAGTACATCGAGATCAGCGCGCAGCCCTGCACGACGAGCCACGCAAGCGACACCTGGCCCGCGAGCAGCGCCTTGGAGCGGCCGCGCCACGACTGGTAAAGCTCGAACGCCGGAAAGATCACGAGCGCGAACGCGGCGGCGAGCAGCACGAAGGCTTCGTTCACGCCGCGCGGCACCACATCGTCGAAGCGGATCTCCGAAGCTACGCTCGCGCCGATCATCACGGCAGATACGTCGAGCACTCTCGCCATCAGATTTTGCAGCTCGCGCATGCTTTCTCCTTTTTTCTCCCTGCAGGCCGTGCTGCTGCCCTCAACCGCAGCGGCCATACGTATCGTCGAAACGGACGATGTCGTCCTCTCCCAGATACGCGCCCGACTGCACCTCGATGATTTCGAGTGGCACCTTGCCCGGATTCTCCAGCCGGTGACGCACGCCGAGCGGAATGTACGTGGACTCGTTCTCCGTCATAAGAAAGGATTCCTCACCACGCGTGACGAGCGCGGTGCCGCGCACGACCGTCCAGTGCTCGGCGCGATGGTGATGCAGTTGCAGCGAGAGCCGCGCGCCAGGCGTGACGACGATGCGCTTGACCTGAAAGCGCTCGCCGGAATCGATCGAATCGTAGAAGCCCCACGGACGTTGCACCTTGCGATGCGAATCCGCTTCGGGCGCATGCTCGGCCTTGATGCGCGCAACGAGCCCCTTCACGTCCTGCACTTTCGAGCGGTCCGCGACGAGAACCGCATCGGCGGTCTCGACCACCACGAGGTTCGAGGTCCCCACGCAAGCCACGAGCCTGCCTTCGGAATGCGCGTACGTCGCAACCGCCCCCTCGAACACCACGCGCCCGCGCCCGACGTTGCCGTCTTCGTCTTTTTCCATTGCGGCCCACACGGCGTCCCACGAGCCGAGGTCGGACCAGCCCGCATCGAGCGCGACCACCACGCCCTCGGGCGTCCAGCCATTGCTGCCCGATAGCCGCTCCATGACCGCGTAGTCGATCGAGTCGGCGGGCGCGCCCTTGAAGGCCTCCGTGCCCGGACGGAACACGGCGCCGTCTTCCTTTCCATCGACGAATGCAGCAAGGCACGCTGCATGCATGTCGGGCTGCAGTGCGCGCAGCGAGTCGAGCCAGACGCTCGCGCGCATCACGAAGATACCGCTGTTCCACCAGTAGCCGCCCTGTGCGATGTATTGCGTGGCGAGTTCCGGCGCGGGCTTTTCGACGAAGCCGTCGATACGGTGCGCGCCGTCGGCAATCGCGTCGCCCACACGGATGTAACCAAACCCCGTTTCGGGCGAGCGCGGCGGCACGCCGAGCGTCACGATCGCGCCGCGCTGCGCGTGGCGCGCGGCGCATTCGAGCGCGCTCTGCAGCGCATCCGTATCGGCAATCGCATGGTCCGAAGGCATGACGATGAGAATCGCGTCGTCACCGTTCGCGCACGCAAGCGCTGCGCCGAGCGTGAGCGCCGGCGCCGTGTCGCGCCGCGCGGGCTCGACCACGAGCCGCGCGTCGATACCGCACGCATGCAACTGCTCGGCGATCACGAAGCGGTGTTCTTCACCACATACGACGATTGGCGCGCTCGCGACCTGCCACTCCGATGAAAAGCCGTCTAACCGATGCACGGTTGCCTGCAGCAGCGTATCGCTGCCCACCACACCAATTAGCTGCTTAGGGAAATGTTCGCGCGACATCGGCCACAAACGCGTTCCGGAACCTCCCGCCAGCACGACAGGCACGATACGCGTGCACGCCGCGGCTTCGACGCGAGCCTGACTCTGGCCCTCCTGAATCGATGACCTCTCATTCATCTTCGGACTCCTTCATATCGGGCAGGATCACCTCGGCTCGCGAAAAGCGACCCCGTTTGTAACGAAGTGCGACCGTTGTTACCGCGGCGTTACGAGACGGCTACGCCGGCCTCGCGGCGGCTTTGCTCGCGGTATTCGGTGGGCGAAATCATCATGCGCTTGCGAAAGATCTTGGCGAGGCGGTCGCCATTGCCCATGCCCGTGCGGCGCGCGATCTTGTCGACCGGCAACTCCGAATCGGTGAGCAGGCTGCAGGTGATGGCAAGGCGCGCATGCAAGAGGTAATCGGATGGCGTGATGCCCATCTCCAGCTTGAAGCGGCGCAGGAAGTTTCGCTCGCTCATCGCTGCGACCTGTGCCGCGTCGGCTATCGAAATGGCGCGCTGACAGTTTTCCTGCAGCCAACGCGCGGCTGCACGGACTTTGTCAGCCGGTGCGCTGCCGAGCGCATCGCCGAGAAACGGCAACAGGTTGCCGCCCGAATCGGGCATGAGCCGCTCAGTCACGGCACGCGCCACATCCACACCGAGATCGCGCTTGACGAGCGTGAGTGCGCTCTTCATCGACTCGAGCCGGTCGCCGGCGTCGCCGCTTGCTTCTTCACGGCCCGTTTGCACCGCATACGAGCCGAACTCGTGCTGGGTGCGCTGGCCGCACAGACTCGCCGCCTCGAGCAGTGAACGACCTTCACCAATCGGACGAATGGTGCCGGTATTCGCATGCACGCGACGCAGCCATGCGACGAGACGCTCGTCGTTGGCGGCCGCGAAGGCGCCCTTGCCACCCGCCACGAACAGCGCGTCGAAACCAACGTAGTGGCGAGCATCGAGTCCGTCCGTCCAGACCCGTACCGACGACGAGCACGTCACGTTGCCGCCATCGGCCGAAAGGATGCTGACATCGTATGGTGAACTGCGAGCGGTGTCTGTCGAGAGTTCGTTCGCCACATGAAACACTTCAGCCACAATGCCAGCGCCGAGGAGCGAACAACCATCGAACAGCAGAATTGCGATATGACGCACCTCTCGACTGATGCCCGCGGTCACTAGATGCGGGCGACTGAACGACGGTAAATCCAGACTTGCGTACGCCATGCTTTTCCCCTAAACAATCCCCCGTATCAAGCGAAAAGTCCCGGTAATAGCATTTCGATAGCATTCCATGTGCAGTGCATCATATGCAGAGAAAAATTCCTGCAACGACGACTGACCGAAACTGGCGAGACATTGGCGCATTTAGTCCGGTCGAGGACCGTTTAGAAGCTTGGGCGCCAAGTCGAATGACAAAACGCAAACTGCGTGAAAGGCAATTTGTTCGATTACATCGGTTTGGGCAAAAGTGCCGGATAACCGTTACAGGCCGGTATTTTCGCCTTTGTTACGACAAAATCGTTCGATGCCTTCCGATCGATGCGTGCGCATGGGATGGAAGAGAAACGAGCAATAAAAGACTGCGCCTCTATTCGTCTGATTAAATGATGTTTAAGAAGCTTTGCGCCCGGATTTCGAGCACGCGATGCGAATTTTAAACCTGTTAAATCCTGTTTGCGCCGCACAATAAAAAAATTCACAAAATCCCGCCTTATATGATTGGACTCCGAGAGCACTGCACAACCTGCACGCGGAGCTTCGAGGGAAAATTGCGCGAAAAGCCTGGACGCTGGCGTCAAATGACTGGCTCGAACAACTAGGCTTACCCTTTCATGCAGTGAGGAACCTGCCCATGACATCGCGCCTAGCCCTTGCATCCGCACTCGTGACGCCTCGTTTCGCGCGCCGCTCGCGCGCCTGTTCATGGTTGCCGGCTGCGGCGCTCGCACTCGGCATCCTTCTGCCGGCCATGAATTGCCGCGCCGCCGACGCGCCCGTTTGCAGGAGCGCCGACAGCCGCGCGGCGACAGACGCAAGCGACGATCCCATCTCGGCCGATACGCCCGGCAGCGACGGCACGCGGCTTTTTCCGCGCGGCAAGAGCGTGCGAATCGACGTGACCACGCGCGCGACGCGCGACGACAAGGTGCAATGGCAGATCGCGGATACGTGGAGCCGCCCGCAGGCCAGCGGCAACTTCACGGTAGCAGCCGGCCCTCGCGTCACGTCGCTCACCTGCACGCTGCCACAGGCGGGCTACTTCGCGTTTTCGGCGTCGCTGGCTTCGCAGCCCTCGACTGGTTTGCCCCAGCGCGGCACGCGGCCAGCCGGCATCACGACGTTCGGCGTGCTGCCCGATGTGAGCGCAGCACTTCCCGCACCCGCCTTTACACGCCAGGACCTGCACCGCTTCGGCGGCCAAGGCTCAGCATATATCGCGCCCGGCCAGCACTGCTGCGGCGGCGACGGCTTGCGTCCGCTCTACACGAACCTCGGCCTGGCATGGGCCAACGACAAGCGCGGCTGGTACGTCATGGAACCGAAAGGTCCCAATTCATTCGACCCTGCCGCCTCAGAACTCGATCTGCAGTTCAAGCCCGGCGACATCATGCGCTTGATCACGGTCGACGGCTTTCCCGCGTGGGCGAGCCCGAACGGCCAGGAGACCCACAGCTACCTGCCTTCTTCGCTGGCCCAGTTGCGCGATTACATGGCGCGCGTAGGCACCGAGTCCGCACGCATCCGCGCGCGCGTCTTTCCGCGCCAGGCGCACAATTACTATCAGGTCACATGGGAGCCCGACAAGGACGGCGGGCTGCCGTGGAAAGACACGGACGCGCATTTCGTCGATCTCTACAAGACCGTCTACGAGGGCTTGCACTCCACCGACACGTCGGCGATCGTGATGGGCCCAACCTATGCAGGCGTGCAGGGCAACACCGAGTGGCTCAAGAAGTTCGCACCGTTTGGCATTGCTAAATATATCGACGGCGTGACGATCCACGGCTACTACGATTTCGGCACGAGCCCTTCGCATCCACCGGAGCGTTTGTACGGCGCGCCCGAAAAGGGCACGCTTTCGCTGCCCGAGGCCATGCGCGAGCTGCGCGCGACAATGCGCGACATGCTCAAGCCCGGCGCGCCGCTCTTTGTCACCGAAACAGGTATTAGTTACGACATTGGTACGAACTACGCGGCCAACTATCCCGACGCGCAAACGCTCTACGCGCAAGGTGCGGTGGTCGCGCGCGCGCATCTGATCCTGCTTGGCGAAGGCGCGGACACCACGTTCATCTTCTATGGCGCGGACATGCCGGAGACGACGCCCGGCTATGGCGTGTTCTTTGAACTCGAGCATCCGAAGGGCATGTACGGCGCCTCGAACATCAGTCCGAAGCCGGCCGCGCTCGCGGTCGCGACCATGACGCGGCTGATCGACGGTACGTATACGCTCGGGCCGCTGCGCGGCACGCCGGCGGGCGTCTATGCGTACGCGTTCGCGCGTCCGGGCGGTGGCGGCAATAAAGACGGCAAAGGCGGCGGCAAGGTGATCACCGCGCTGTGGAGCCACGACAACGCTCGCTGGAGCGCGAAGACGGGCTTCGATGCCACACGTGCAACGAACTACACGCTTCAGGTGGACGCGCGCGGGCGCTCGGGCCAGGTCAGCGTCTTCGACATGATGGGCAATCCGACCACGATGACTTACAACGACGGCATGCTCCCGCTGCGCCTGACCGAATCGCCCGTTTATGTGGTGTCGGACAACGCCGATATCGCCAGATCGAACGCTGTCACACCCGCGGGCTACGTCGCGCCGAAGCCTTGAGCGCCTGGTCGGCTAGCCGCATCTTGGCCCACGATAGCGAGACTTCGGCGGTTGCGGACAGTGCAACGCGATATTGGCCCGCCTAGACTGCTCTTGAACGTGCCTCGCACGCGCCGTGTGCGCAGCGACTGCGCTTCGGATCATCTAATCGACACGACCGACACCCCGCGGATACGCTCGTCCATGCTCTCACCGACAGAATTCCTGGAGGTGGTGCGGCTCGCACCGCTCGTCGCGATCGACTTGATCGTCGCCGACGCCGACGGCCGTGTGCTCGTGGGCCAGCGGCGCAATCGCCCCGCACGCGGCACCTGGTTCGTTCCGGGCGGACGCATTCACAAGGACGAACGGCTGGACGCCGCGTTCACGCGCATCGTCGAAACAGAGCTGGGCATTGCGAGCATGCAACGCTCCTCGGCGCGCTTCGTCGGCGTATACGAACATCACTATCCCGACAACTTCGCGGCGGAGAACGGTATCGGCACGCACTATGTGGTGCTCGCCTATGCATTCATGCTGGACAGCACGGTGCCCGTCGGGCGCTTCGACCAGCATAGCCAGTACGCGTGGCTCTGGCCCGAGGAGCTACTCAAGCGCGACGACGTGCACAAGAATACGAAACAATATTTTTGCTGAAAACGCGCAAGCGCCACACACACCCGCCCCTCTGCGTTCCGCGCGCGGCTTTCGAATACCTCGCGCGTGGGGCGCGTTCGCCCTTGTGCGCGCTTGTATGTACTGGCGGCGCCCAAGCGCAACGCCCGGCCAGGGCCAGCCCCACCTCCCAGCGCATATCGAGCCATTCTGCCAACTTCTCGGCATTTTCAGACTGCGCCGTGCGTCAGGGGCGCACCGGCCTATCATGAATCCCGAAAGCGTGATGTGACCGCATGTAACAGCCCAAAGCAGCCCCAAGCAACCGGATCAGGGCGCGCGGCGCAAAAACGCAACGTACTCCTGCGAATCCTTTCTGCGCGAGGAACCGGCCATGTACATCGACAGGGTGGTCTGCCGGCAAGCCGCTTTCCAGCCGCGCGGCGCTCACTTGAAGTTCGGACACGTGGCCAAACGCATAGGCATCCTGGTTTTCGAGGGCTTCCCGCTCGGGGATGTGACCTTGCTCGCCGACGTGTTTCGTCTCGCGAACGATGCCTGCGCCGACACGCTTCCTGCTTATTCGGTCGTGATGCTTTCCGAGCCAGGCGGCAACGTGGCCAGCGGCTGCGGCTTGCGGATCTGGTCCGAGAGCCTGCATGGCCCGCTGCGCAGCGGCTTCGACACACTGTTCATCGCAGGCGGCCCCGGTGCGATGATGGCGCGCGACAATCCGCGGCTCATCACACGGCTTCAGATGCTCGCACCGAAAGTGCGCATTATCCGCGCACTCGGCGAGGGACGCGCCGTGCTCGCCGCCGCCGACGTGCCCTTCCTGCGCACGGGCGGCAATACGGCGAACTCGGCGCAGCGGCTGCGCCGCGCGCTGGAAGCGCGCAACGCCGGCGCTTCGGTCGTGACGCCTTCCGAGGCGCTCGTCGCGGCGCTGAAAGTGGTCAAGCGCAATCATGGCGTGGCGCTTGCGCAGCGCGTTTCCGAGGACTCGATGCCGGGCTCGTGGGAGCGGCTCGGCCCTATGCTCGACGATGGCGAAGCGGACAGCGCAAACGGCAAGATCAACTCGGCCGCTCACTGGCTGCGCGAGAACTACCATCAGCCGATCTCGGTCGCCGATGCGGCGCGTGTCGCGCAGATGAGCATGCGCAACTTCCTGCGCCACTTCAAGACGCAAACGGGACTCACGCCGTCCGAATACCTGCTGCGTACCCGGCTCGATGCGAGTTGCCTGTTGCTCGCGCAAACCAATCTTCCGATCGACGAGATCGCGCAACGCTGCGGCGTGCCGCGCGGCGAGCGCCTTGCGCGCATCTTCCGGCGCAGGCTCTCGATTTCGCCATCGGGGTATCGCGCGGTCAACAGGCGGGCTTCGACCGAATGACTTCCGTTGCAAATCGATACACGATTGACTGCCTCACACGCAAGACGCCGCGTTTTCACGCGGCGTCTTTTCATTCGGTCTACTAATGGTTAACACCAGTGCGCGCCGTTACAGCATGCCGGAGCCGAAAATCTCCGTGTGAATGCGCGAGGCGTCGACGCCGCGGGCAACGAGCGCCTCGCGCTGCTCGCGCATGAACGCCACGGGGCCGCACAGGTAGTAGTCGGCGTCGGGCAGCAGCACGTCGGCTTCGATGCGGCCGATATCGATGCGCCCTTCGAAGTCGTAGTCCACGCCGCGGCGGTCGTTTGCGCCGACTTCTTCGTAGAACACCGCGCGCTTGACGTTCGGGTACTCGGAAACAGCGTGACGCAGGAAGTCGCGGAATGCGTGCACCTTCGCGTTGCGGCATGCGTGCACGAAGGTCACCTTGCGCTCGCTGCGCTCCGCGATCAACGTGGAGAGCATCGACTTCATCGGCGTGATGCCCACGCCGCCGCTCATCAGCACGACCGGCGTCGTCTTCTTGCGATCGAGCGTGAACTCGCCCATCGGCGCGCTCACGTGCACCACCGCGCCCTCTTCCACGCCGTCATGCATGAGGTTCGACACGTGGCCCGGCTGTGCCTCGCCTCGGCCGGCTTCGCGCTTCACTGAAATGCGCAGCCACTTGCCGTGAGGCGCGTCCGAAAGGCTGTACTGACGCGGCTGGTCCACGCCAAGCTTGTCGACGAAGCGCGTCACGCTCACGTACTGCCCCGGCTCGAAGCCGCCTGCGGATGCGCCGTCGGCCGGCGCGAGATAGAACGAGGTAATTTCGTCGCTTTCGACTTGCTTGCGCATCACCTTGAACGGGCGGAAGCCGCTCCACGAGGCGCCCTCGTACAGCTTCGCCTCGGTGCCGATCATGATGTTCGCGAGTTGCTCGTAGGCCACGGCCCAGGCGTCGAGCGTGGGCTGGTCCACGGCGTCGCCGAGCACGTCCACGACCGCGCCGAGCAGATGGCGGCCGACGATCGGATAGTGCTCCGGACGGATGTTCAGGCTCGCGTGCTTGTGCGCGATATGCGTGACAGCGCCACCGAGCGCGCCCAGATTGTCGATGTTCGCCGCGTAGGCATAGACCGCGCGTGCGAGCGTTTCGGGCTGACTGCCGCTTTGCTGGTGCGTCTGGTTGAAGATGTTCTTGAGCTCGGGGTGCGCGGCGAACATCCGCTTGTAGAAGTGCTTGGTGATCGTGGCGCCGTGTTCGGCGAAAACGGGCGCAGTGGCCTTCACGCGGGCCATCTGGTCGGCGGTGAGCGCAGTCATTTGCAGCTTCTCCTCGTTAAAGATGCACATAAGATACATCTTTAACGAGGCAGCCCGACCCGGGCATTTTGTCGCACCCCGGCAATCTGCGGATTGTGCGAGGCGTGAATTCGCGGCGGATGGCCGTGGGGGGACTTCGGCAGGGCTTTTGCGGTGCGTTAGACAGTCCCTTTCGGCGATGACGCGCTGCTTGCGCCCTTTTATTCCCTACTCGCCCTTGCCTGCGCCACGGTCGTGCCGCCAAAGCACGTCGCTGCCTCCCTCAGCTCGATTAAGCACGCGAGCGAGCACGAACAGCAGATCGGAGAGCCGGTTGATGTAGCGGCGCGGCGTATCGGCGAGCGGCGGGCCCGAGTTCGGCGCTGCGCCCAGTGCGACGACAGCGCGCTCGGCGCGCCGGCACACCGTGCGGCACACATGGGCGAGCGCGGCAGCCCGTGAGCCGCCTGGGAGAATGAATTCCTTGAGCGGCGGCAGCGTGCCGTTGTAATGCGCGAGCCAGGCGTCGAGCCGCGCGAGGTGTTCGTCGGTCACGAGCGTGTGGCCCGGAATGCACAGTTCGCCGCCCAGATCGAACAGGTCGTGCTGGATGGCGACGAGTGCCTCGCGCACGTCGTCGGGCAGCGTCTCGCACAGCAACACGCCGATCTGCGAGTTCAGTTCGTCGACGTCGCCGATCGCGGCGATGCGTGCGTCGTCCTTGCGCACGCGGCTGCCGTCGCCGAGACCCGTAGAGCCGTCGTCACCGGTGCGCGTTGCGATCTTGCTCAGGCGATTGCCCATGTTGTGCCCTCCGAGGCGAAAAATTCGCGCAGTTCGCGCGTGACGCGCGCCCAGCGCCATAGAAAGCGCGCACATCCGGCGGCCATTATAGGTTTGATGCGTCGCAGCAAAGGGAGCGCGGCTTTGCGCCCCGGACGTTCAGCGTAAAATGGTCCACGCCAGAAGTCATACCCATACGAAGGAGACACCCGCGTGAATCACCCCGCGCCGCCGGCCCTCGCACGCCGCCCGTTCCCCGCCGAACTCCTCGATGAACTGCGTAGCGCCTTCGGCGAACGCGTCTCCACCTCGGAAGCCGTGCGCGCCCACCACGGCCGCGACGAGTCTCCCTTCGATCCGCAACTGCCCGACGCCGTGGTGTTCGCGCAGAGCACCGAGGACATTCAGACCGTCGTCAAGCTGTGCGCCCGTCATGGCGTGCCGATCATTCCCTACGGCAACGGTTCGTCGCTCGAAGGTCACTTGCTGGCCGTGCAGGGCGGCGTGTCGATCGACCTCTCGCAGATGAACCGCGTGCTCTCGATCAACGCCGAAGACCTCACGGTGACGGTCGAGCCCGGCATCTCGCGCAAGCAGCTCAATGAAGCGCTGCGCGACACGGGTCTTTTCTTCCCGATCGACCCGGGCGCCGACGCGAGCATCGGCGGCATGACGGCCACGCGCGCCTCGGGCACCAACGCCGTGCGCTACGGCACGATGCGCGAGAACGTGCTCGGCCTGACCGCCGTACTCGCCGACGGCCGCGTGGTCAAAACCGGCACGCGCGCACGCAAGTCGTCGGCAGGCTACGACCTCACGCGCCTTTTCGTGGGTTCGGAAGGCACGCTCGGCGTGATCACCGAAATCACGGTGCGGCTCTACCCGCAGCCCGAGGCGGTCTCGGCGGCGGTGTGCGCGTTCCCTTCGATGGCCGAGGCCGTGCGCACGGTGATCGAAACGATTCAGATTGGCGTGCCGATCGCGCGCGTGGAATTCATCGACTCGCTCGCGGTGCGCGCGATCAACAAGCATTCGAATCTCACGCTGCGCGAGAAGCACACGCTCTTCTTCGAATTTCACGGCACCGAGGCGGGCGTCGCGGAGCAAGCACAGCTCGTGCAGGAGCTTGCCGCACAGCATGGCGGCGAAGGCTTCGAGTGGGCCACGCGCCCCGAGGACCGCAGCCGCCTGTGGAACGCACGCCACAACGCCTATTTCGCGATGCTGCAACTGAAGCCCGGCTGCCGCGCCGTGACGACCGACGTGTGCGTGCCGATCTCGCGCCTCGCCGAATGCGTGATCGAGACCGAAACCGATCTCAAAGCCTCGCCGCTGCCCTGCCCGATCGTCGGCCACGTGGGCGACGGCAACTTCCACGTGGCGATCCTGATCGATCCTGACAAGCCCGAGGAGATCGACGAGGCCGAGCGCCTGAACCACCGCATCGTGCAGCGCGCGATCGCAATGGACGGCACCTGCACGGGCGAGCACGGCGTGGGTCTGCACAAGATGGGTTTTCTCGTGGAGGAGCACGGCGCGGACACCATCGACACGATGCGCGCGATCAAGCACGCACTCGATCCGCACAACCTGATGAATCCGGGCAAGATCTTCAGCTGGGCGGCGTAACCGACGAGCAAGCGCGACACGCGCGCAAAAGCGCTTAGCGAGCGCAAACAACCGCAACAGACGGGAGGAGACATGAACGCACCAGACGCGAACTTGCCCGAGCTGAGCCCGGAGGCGCTCGCGCAGCGTCAGCGTGAGGTGGTCCAGGCGTTGATGGCCGTGCTGCCGGCGCATTGCCTGCTGCATCGCGAGGAGGACACCGTCGCCTACGAGTGCGACGGCCTTGCCGCCTACCGGCGGCTGCCGCTCGCAGTGGCGCTGCCGGAAACCGAGTCGCAGGTGCAGCGCATCGTGCAGATCTGCCGGCGGCTCGACGTGCCGGTCGTGCCGCGCGGCGCGGGCACCGGCCTGTCGGGCGGCGCCATGCCGATCCGGCACGGCATCGTGCTCTCGCTCGCGCGCTTCAAGCGCATTCTCGAAGTCGATCCGTACGCACGCACGGCTACCGTACAGCCTGGCGTGCGCAATCTGGCCGTTTCCGAAGCGGCGGCGCCTTTCGGCCTCTACTACGCGCCGGATCCCTCCTCGCAGATCGCCTGCACGATAGGCGGCAACGTTTCGGAGAATTCGGGCGGCGTGCACTGCCTCAAGTACGGTCTCACCGTGCACAACGTGCTGCGCGTGCGCGCCGTGACGATGGATGGCGAGATCGTCGAATTCGGCTCGCTTGCGCCCGATGCGCCGGGCCTCGATCTGCTCGCGGTGATGATCGGCAGCGAAGGCATGTTCGCGATCGTTACCGAAGTGACCGTCAAGCTGATTCCGCGCCCGCAAACCGCGCAGGTCATCATGGCGAGCTTCGACGACGTCGTGAAAGGCGGCGACGCTGTAGCGGGCATCATTGCCTCGGGCATCATTCCGGCGGGCCTGGAGATGATGGACAAGCCAGCCACGCGCGCCGTGGAGGAGTTCGTGAACGCCGGCTACGACCTCGACGCCGCCGCGATCCTGCTGTGCGAAGCCGACGGCACGCCCGAGGAAGTCGCCGACGAAATCGCGCGCACGACCACGGTGCTGCGCGAGCATGGCGCCACGCGCATCCAGATCTCGCGCACCGAGGAAGAACGCCTGCGCTTCTGGTCGGGCCGCAAGAACGCGTTTCCGGCGGCGGGCCGCATTTCGCCCGACTATTACTGCATGGACGGCACGGTACCGCGCCGCGCGATCGGGCCGCTGCTCGCGCGCATCCACGAGATGGAAAAGCAGTATGGGCTGCGCTGCATCAACGTATTCCATGCGGGCGACGGCAACATGCACCCGCTCATTCTCTTCAACGGTAATGACCTCGACGAATGGCACCGCGCCGAGGCCTTTGGCTCGGACATTCTCGAAACCTGCGTAGAACTGGGCGGCACGGTGACGGGCGAGCACGGTGTGGGCATCGAAAAGATCAATTCGATGTGCGTGCAATTCTCGCCGCAGGAGCGCGATGCGTTTCACGCGGTGAAACACGCGTTCGACCCGGCCAGACTGCTGAACCCCGACAAGGGGATCCCCACGCGAGCGCGCTGCGCCGAATACGGGCGCATGCACGTGCGGGGCAATCTGCTGCCGCACCCTGAATTGCCGCGCTTCTGACAGACGCACGACCACGCGCAAGGCATCGCGCCATTTATGCGTTTCGCGTGACCCGCATGAGGGTCCGCTCCGGGTTGTCAGGCGAGGTTCGCTCAGTACAATCGAGCGAACCATATAACGAACGAGCGCGACCATCACGACATGGAAGAGGACGACATCGTCTCGGACTGGTCCGAACGCATCCGGGCAGCGAGCGCCGATGGGCGGGCGTTGCGCATTCGCGGAGGGGGCACCAAGGACTGGTACGGCCAGTCGCTCGAGGGCGAGATTCTCGACACGCGCGCACACCGCGGCATCATCGCGTACGACCCAGCCGAACTGGTGATCACGGCCCGCGCCGGCACACCGCTTGTCGAAATCGAAACGGCGCTTGCGGCCCACGGACAGATGCTCGCGTTCGAGCCGCCGCACTTCGGCGCCCAGGCCACCCTGGGCGGCTGCATTGCCGCAGGCATTGCCGGTCCCCGGCGGGCGAGCGCGGGCGCACCGCGCGACTTCGTGCTGGGCGCGGTGCTCATGAACGGCCACGGCGAGGTGCTGCATTTCGGCGGCCAGGTAGTGAAAAACGTGGCGGGCTACGACGTCTCGCGGCTCATGGCGGGCTCGCTCGGCACGCTCGGCCTGCTGCTGGAGCTTTCGGTGAAGGTGCTGCCGGTTGCGCAAGCGGAAACCACGCTCAAGTTCGACATGAACGGCACCGACGCCGTACGCAAGCTCAACGAATGGGGCGGCCGCCCGCTGCCGATGACGGCGAGCGCCTGGCGCAACGGAACCCTCGCGGTACGCCTCGCCGGCGCGGAGGCGGCCGTGAAAACCGCGCGCGCGAGCCTGGGCGGCGAAGTGGTGGACGCCGTGGAGGCCGAACGCTTCTGGGCGGGCCTGCGCGAGCAGACCGATCCGTTCTTTGCCTCGATCGCACCGAATGCGGCGTTGTGGCGGCTCGCGCTGCCCTCGATCGCGGAGCCCTTGCAACTGCCGGGCGCGCAACTCATGGAATGGGGCGGCGCGCAGCGCTGGTGGATCACGGAAACCGACGCGCAAACGGTGCGCATCAGCGCGAAGCAGGCCGGCGGTCACGCCACGATGTTCCGCACGGGGCGTGACTACGACCGCAGTGCGGGCGTCTTCACGCCCTTGCCCGCGCCGCTCATGAAGATCCATCGCGGTCTGAAGGCCGCCTTCGACCCGGCCCGCATCTTCAATCGCGGCCGGCTGTATTCCGACTTCTGACGACACCCACACGCGGCGATGCAGACGAACCTCGCGGACTTCATACGCAATACCCCCGACGGCGACGAAGCCGACGCGATCCTGCGCAAGTGCGTGCATTGCGGCTTCTGTACCGCGACCTGCCCGACCTATCAGTTGCTCGGCGACGAACTGGACGGCCCGCGCGGGCGCATCTATCTGATGAAGCAGATGGTGGAAGGCGCGCCCGTGACGAAGAGCACGCTCACGCACCTCGACCGCTGCCTCACGTGCCGCAGTTGCGAGACGACCTGCCCTTCGGGCGTGCAGTACGGGCGCCTCGTGGAAGTGGGCCGCAAGCACGCGGAACAGATGGTGCAACGGCCGCTGCGCCAGCGCCTCATGCGCCGCCTGCTCGCGGGCCTGCTGCCGCGCCGCGCGCTTTTCACGCCGGCCATGCGCCTTGGCCAGCAGGTGCGCCCGCTTCTGCCCAAGCGCCTGCGCGACAAGGTGCCCGTGCGCCAGCGCTCGCTTGCGTGGCCCACGGCGAAACACGCGCGCAAGATGCTGATGCTGCAAGGCTGCGTGCAGCCCTCGATGATGCCCAACATCAACATCGCCACCGCGCGCGTGCTGGATGCACTGGATATCGAGACGATCGTCTCGCCGCAATCGGGCTGCTGTGGCGCGATCCGCCTGCATATGGGCTACGCCGACGATGCGCTCGACGACGTGCGCGCGAACATCGACGCCTGGTGGCCGTACATCGAGCAAGGCGTGGAGGCGATCGTGATGAACGCCTCGGGCTGCGGCGCGACGGTGAAGGAATACGCGCACCTGCTGCGCGACGACCCGGCCTATGCGGAGAAAGCGCGCCGCGTGGTCGAACTCACGCGCGATCTTTCGGAGCTGCTGCCCGCGTTCGAGGAACAACTCGTGGCCGCGACGAGACGGCGCGGCATCAAGACGGTGGCCTGGCATCCTCCCTGCACGCTGCAGCATGGCCAGCAGTTGCGCGGCGGCGTGGAAAAACTGCTCACCGCGCTCGGGCTCGACGTGCGGCTGCCCGCCGACAGCCATCTTTGCTGCGGCTCCGCAGGCACCTATTCGATCATGCAGCCGCGCCTTTCCTATACGCTGCGCAACCAGAAAGTGGACCGGCTGCAGGCGCTGGAGCCGCAACTGATCGTTTCCGCCAACATAGGCTGCATCACGCACCTGCAAAGCGGCACGGCGATTCCGGTCACGCACTGGATCGAGCTGGTCGAACATATGCTGGCGACGAATTGAGCCATCGGGAACGGAACCAGCGTAACGAAGCGCGCGGCGCGCCAACAGTCGGCCATTCGGTATAGCCTTTCTGGCCAGTGTTTTGCGCCGTGCACAGTCCGTATAATGGCCGTCGTTCTGTTCGTTTTGGATCCAAAAGCGGCGCAAGCCACGTTACGCGCCGGCCTTCAAGCCCGATGACCGATCTTTCCCACAATCTCGAAGCTGTCCGCGAGCGCATCGCCGCCGCCGCCCGCAACGCCGGCCGCGACCCGCAAAGCGTGGAGTTGCTCGCGGTTTCGAAAACGTTTCCCGCGCAGGACGTACGCGCCGCTCACGCTGCCGGCCAGCGCGCGTTCGGCGAGAACTACGTGCAGGAATCCGTGGACAAGATCGAGGCGCTCGCCGACCTGCGCGCGAGCATCGAATGGCATTTCATCGGGCCGCTCCAATCGAACAAGACACGCCCCGTGGCCGAGCGTTTCGACTGGGTCCATTCGGTCGATCGTCTGAAGATTGCCGAGCGCCTTTCGGCGCAACGTCCCGCCGGCATGGCGCCGCTCAACGTCTGCCTCCAGGTCAACGTGAGCGGCGAGGCCAGCAAGAGCGGCGTCACCCCGCAAGAAGCGCAGCAGGTCGCCAAGCAAATCGCCGCCCTGCCCAACCTGCGCCTGCGCGGGCTCATGTCGATTCCCGAGCCGGAAACCTCGCTCGAGGCGCAACGCGCGCCGCACCGCCAACTGCGCGAGCTGTTCGAAGCGCTACGCGCAGAAGGCCTCGCGCTCGACACGCTCTCCATGGGCATGTCGGCCGACCTCGAAGCCGCGGTGCTCGAAGGCGCGACGATCGTGCGCGTCGGCACCGCGATCTTCGGCGCGCGCGACTACTCTCACTGATTCATTGAACGATTCCATCACCATGAAAATTGCCTTCATCGGCGGCGGCAACATGGCCGCCGCGCTCATCGGCGGCCTGATCCGCAAGGGCGTTCCCGCCGACAATCTGTACGCGATCGATCCGAACGAGGACGCCCGCAAGCGCAGCGCCGAACAGTTCGGCGTGCGCACCGGCGCCGCCGCGGATTCCGCGCTCGCGTCGTATGACGCGGTGCTGATCGCCGTGAAGCCGCAAATCGCCAAAGCCGTGGCCGAAGGCATCGCCCCGCACCTCGGCGCGCATCAGGTCGTCATCAGCATCATGGCCGGCATTCGCATCGACGACCTTTCGCGCTGGCTGAACGGCCATGCGCGCGTCGTGCGCACGATGCCGAACACGCCCGCGCTGATCGGCATGGGCGCAACCGGTCTCGTCGCAAGCAGCGGCGTGGACGCGGCGGGCCGCCAGCTCGCGTCCGACGTGCTCGGCGCGGTGGGCCAAACGGTCTGGTTCGACGACGAAGCGAAGATCGACGCGGTCACGGGCATCTCGGGCAGCGGCCCGGCCTACGTGTTCTATTTCATCGAAGCGCTCGAAGAAGCGGCGCGTCAGCTCGGCATGGACGAGCAGCAAGGCCGCGCGCTCGCCATCGCCACGTTCGCGGGTGCTGCACAGCTCGCGCTGCAATCGGACGAGCCGCCCGCCGTGCTGCGCGAGCGCGTGACCTCCAAGGGCGGTACGACGGCTGCCGCACTGGCGTCGTTCGACGCATCGGGCGTGAAGGCCGCCATCGTCAAGGGCGCGCTCGCGGCCGATGCGCGCGCGAAGGAAATGGGCGAGGAATTCGGCAAGCAGTAAGCCTGCCGCAGCGTCATACAAAAAAAAGCGCCGGGTGTGTCATGCACCCGGCGCTTTTTCGTTTGGAGTCGAGCTGGCCTTAGAGTCCCGCGACGGCGTAATGGGCCGCGATCCCCACGAACAGCACGCCGCCCAACCAGTTGTTGTGGCGGAAGGCGGCGAAGCACGGCATGCGCTCGCGGCCCTTGATCAACGTGTAGTGGTAAATCGCACAACCCGCCGCAGCCGCCCAGCCAAGCCAGTACAGCCAGCCGAAACCCAGCGTCAAACCCACCCACACGTAAATCCCAAGCGTCACCGCGTAGCAGAGCATGATCGCGAGCACGTCGAACCGGCCGAACGTGAGCGCCGAGGTGCGAATGCCGATCTTGATGTCGTCGTCGCGATCGACCATGGCGTACTCGGTGTCGTAGGCGACGGACCAGAATACGTTCGCGACCAGCATGATCCATGCGAGCGCCGGCACGTGATCCTGTACGGCGGCGAACGCCATCGGAATACCAAAGCCGAACGCAATGCCCAGGTACGCCTGCGGAATCGCAAAGAAACGCTTGGTGAACGGATAGGACGCCGCCACGAACAGCGCCACGACCGAAAGCTGCTTCGTGAGCGCGTTGAGCGGCAGGATCAACAGGAACGACACGAGCGCGAGACCCGCGGCAATTGCTACCGCCTCCCAGGCGCGAATGCGGCCCGACGTGATGGGACGCTCGGCGGTGCGCTTCACGTGGCGGTCGAAGTCGCGGTCGGCGTAGTCGTTGATCGCGCAGCCCGCCGAGCGCATCAGCACCGTGCCGATCGTGAAGATGATCAGCAGCGAAAGCGGCGGACGGCCGTCGGAAGCGATCCAGAGCGCGTTGAGCGTCGGCCACAGCAGCAGCAGGCTGCCGATCGGCTTGTCCATGCGGACGAGCCGCAAATAGAGCGGGAGTCGGGCGAACATGATCGGGGCGGGAAAAGCGATGCCGCTATTGTAGGCCAGGGCGCCGCCTTGCCGCCCGCGCCCTTGCCGCGAGCCGCACCCGCGCAAAATACAAAGGCCCGCCGGACGTCCGGCGGGCCTTTCATCGCCCTTCCCGTGCGGCGCCGCTATGCCGCTGCGCCGCTGCGCATCAGGCCAGCAGCGAGCGCAGCATCCACGCGGTCTTTTCGTGCGTCTGCATGCGTTGCGTGAGCAGGTCGGCGGTCGGCTCGTCGTTGGCGGCTTCCGTCGACGGGAAGATCGCGCGCGCGGTGCGCACCACGGCTTCCTGGCCTTCCACCAGCTGGCGGATCATGTCTTCCGCGTTCGGCACACCGTCCGCTTCGGGAATCGACGAGAGCTTCGCGAACTCCTTGTAGCTGCCCGGCGCATGCACGCCCAGCGCACGAATGCGTTCGGCGATTGCGTCCACGGCCAGCGCGAGCTCGTTGTACTGCCCCTCGAACATCAGATGGAGCGTGTTGAACATCGGCCCCGTCACATTCCAGTGGAAGTTGTGCGTCTTCAGATACAGCGTGTAGGTGTCTGCGAGCAGGCGCGAGAGACCATCCGCGATCTTCTTGCGATCCTTGTCGCTGATGCCGATGTTCACGTGCTGGACGGTTGCTTTTTTGGCCATGACGACTCCTTGTGTAGCAGTGAGACTACGCGTGCGTGTTGCGATCCGGTTGCGTCGCCTGGCGCCTCTCGATAATGGCGCGCGAACGCTCGATCGGCCGTCAGTGTAGCCTGGAAATATCGGAAACCCTGTTCATCCGGCCCTACTGCCGAGCAACGTGCGCAGCACGTTTAGTGCCCCGTGAAGTGCGCAAGGGCTTGCATGGCGATCGCCACGAAGCCGCTCGCCACAATCGCGAAACCCACCACGCGGCGCACGATCTGCGTGCCTTCCGCGCGCGTGCGCGCCATCGTGGCGGCCTCGCCTCGTCCCATGGTCCTGAGGGTCATCGTCATCGTACGGGTCATGATCGTGCTCCTTTGGTGCTTCGGTGCTTCCTGGAAGTCCTGCTTCGGGCGCGGCTCGTTGTCCCGGCGTTGCGACAACAAACCGCGCCTTCCACCTTATTTAGCCAGCTTCGCGATCGCGTCGGTCACACCTTGCGCGTACGCCGGATCGGCGCGGCGGAAGTGCTCGATCTGGCGCGCCACGATCTCCGCGGGCACACCGCTGATGTGTCGCGCGATGTTCGCGAAAAGCCGTTCGCGCTGCCCCGCGTCGAACAGCCGGAACAGCGCGCCCGGCTGGCTGTAGTAGTCGTCGTCTTCGCGGTGATCGTAGTGATCGACCGCACCCGCTGCGAGCGGCGGTTCACCGGCCTGCGGACGCTGAGCGAAGTCACCGAAGCGGCTCGGCTCGTAGTTCACGTTGCCGCCCAGGTTGCCGTCGGTGCGCATGGCGCCGTCGCGGTGGAACGAGTGGAACGGGCAACGCGGCGCATTCACCGGAATCTGGTGATGGTTCACGCCAAGCCGGTAGCGCTGCGTGTCGCCATACGAGAACAACCGCCCCTGCAACAAGCGATCCGGCGAGAAGCCGATGCCCTGCACCACATTCGCCGGCGTGAAAGCGGCCTGCTCGACATCGGCGAAATAGTTCTGCGGATTGCGGTTCAACTCGATCGTGCCGACGTCGATCAGCGGATAGTCCTTGTGCGGCCAGACCTTCGTGATGTCGAACGGGTTGTACGGCACCTTCGCGGCATCGGCCTCGGGCATCACCTGAATACGGAAGTGCCACTTCGGGAAATTGCCCTTCTCGATCTCGTTGAACAGATCGCGCTGCGCCGATTCGCGGTCCTGAGCAACCACCTGCGCCGCTTCGGCATCGCTGTAGTTCTCCACGCCCTGCGCCGACTTGAAGTGGAACTTCACGTAAAAGCGCTCGTTATTCGCGTTGATGAACGAGAACGTGTGCGAACCGAAACCGTGCTGCTGGCGATAGTTCTTCGGAATGCCGCGGTCGCTCATGAGGATCGTCACCTGATGCAGCGACTCCGGGTGACGCGACCAGAAGTCCCACGCGGCCACGTTGCTGCGCATGTTGGTGCGCGGATCGCGCTTTTGCGTGTGGATGAAGTCCGGGAACTTGAGCGGATCGCGAATGAAAAACACCGGCGTGTTGTTGCCGACGATGTCCCAGTTGCCCTCTTCCGTATAGAACTTGATCGAGAAGCCGCGCACGTCGCGCTCGGCATCGGCTGCACCGCGCTCACCCGCCACGGTCGAGAAACGGATGAAGAGCGGCGTTTCCTTGCCGACTTCGCCGAACACCTTGGCCTTCGTGTAACGCGAGATGTCGTGCGTGACCTTGAGCGTGCCGAACGCGCCCGAGCCCTTCGCGTGCACGCGGCGCTCGGGAATCACTTCGCGGTCGAAGTGCGCGAGCTTTTCGAGCAGCCACACGTCTTGCAGCATCACGGGGCCACGCGGGCCGGCGGTGAGGGAGTTCTGGTTATCGACGACGGGTGCGCCGGCTGCCGAGGTGAGAGTACGGTCGGTCATGCTGGATTCCTTTCTTGCTTGCGGGTGTGTTCTGGAATGCGGGGAATGCTGCGGCGCGCTGGCGCGAGAGCGTCAGGCAGACAACGCGCGGTCGACCAGCAGCGAGAACCACACAGTGCGAAGGCCAGAATCGGTGCGTGCCGAGGTGCTGGGTGCGGGCGTGTTCGAGTGGGGGGTTTGCATCGCTTCCTCCAAGGTGTCCGGTTGGGATCGGTTGGAAGAAACTGTATCAGCGACTATCGATATCGATAATTTGATTTATTTAATCTATCGAATAGACGTTGATTATTGGGGTCGCAAGAAACGCAGGGGGAGGGAACGGTGGCGCGGGCGAATGCCGCGCCAGAGAGGAAAACGCGCCGCGCAGCCCGAAAGCGCGCGGCGCGATGACCGTCAGGCAGCCTCGGCGGGTGCCTCGATCTTCTTCACGCCGGGCAACTCGCAGGCGTGAATGGCGTCGACGATCGCCTCGATCGCCGGCATGCGCGTGAAGCTCTTGCGCCACGCGAGCACCACGCGGCGGTCGGGCACCGGCTCGTCGAACGGCACGTACGACAGCAGCCCGGAATCGACGCCGCCCGCGTGCGGCTTCACCTCGGTCACCGACATGCGCGGCAGCACGGTAATGCCAACTCCGCTTGCGACCATATGGCGGATGGTTTCCAGCGACGAGCCTTCGAAGGTCTTCTGGATGCCGTCGGCGTTTTGCGAGAAGCGCATCAGTTCCGGGCACACGCCCAGCACGTGGTCGCGGAAGCAATGGCCGCTGCCGAGCAGCAGCATCGTTTCCTGCTTGAGGTCGTCCGGGTCGATCTTCGGGCGCTGCTCCCACGCATGGCCCGAAGGCAGCGCCACGACGAACGGCTCGTCGTAGAGCGGACGCAGCGTGAGGCCGGTTTCGGGGAACGGCAGCGCCATGATTGCCACGTCGATCTCGCCCTGCTTGAGCAGTTCAATGAGCTTGAGCGTGTAGTTCTCCTGCAGCATGAGCGGCATTTGCGGCACACGCTTGATCATCTGCTTGACGAGCGTGGGCAGCAGGTACGGCCCGATCGTATAGATCACGCCGAGGCGCAGCGGCCCGACGAGCGGATCCTTGCCCTGCTTGGCGATTTCCTTGATCGCGAGCGTCTGCTCGAGCACGCGCTGCGCTTGCGTGACGATCTGCTCGCCGATGGGCGTCACGCTCACCTCGCTCGTGCCGCGCTCGAAGATCTGCACATTCAGTTCGTCTTCGAGCTTCTTGATGGCGACCGAAAGGGTCGGCTGGCTCACGAAGCAGGCTTCCGCGGCCCGTCCGAAGTGGCGCTCTCGAGCTACCGCGACAATGTATTTCAATTCAGTGAGCGTCATTCGGGGACCAATCAAAAAGGGTGATTCAATAGCTTGTACTTATACACCTATGGCGGCGATTCGCCAATAATCAACACCCCTATGCGGGGCGTGATCAAAGCAAAAGGGTCAGACGGCGTTGGCGCGCGCAGGTTCCTTAACGTGGACTCAATGGTCTATTTACGCTTTCAGGTACTGTTCGCGCGCGCCGAGCCAGCGGTTCAGATGCTGCGTGACGACGTGCGGAAACTCGTGCAGCAGGCGATCGGCGGCGCCGCGCGCGGGCTCGATGAGCCATGCGTCGTTTTCGAGGCTCGCGAAACGCAGCATCGCCGCGCCGGATTGACGCGCGCCAAGGAATTCGCCGGGGCCGCGGATTTCGAGGTCCTTGCGCGCGATCTCGAAGCCGTCGGTCGTTTCGCGCATGGTTTGCAAACGCGCGCGGCCCGTGAGCGACAAGGGCCCCGTATAGAGCAGCACGCACACCGAAGCGGCGCTGCCCCGCCCCACGCGCCCGCGCAACTGGTGAAGCTGGGCGAGGCCGAAGCGCTCGGCGTGCTCGATCACCATCAGCGAGGCGTTGGGCACGTCCACACCCACTTCGATCACCGTCGTCGCCACGAGGAGTTGCACTTCGTTGCGTGAGAACGCGTCCATGACCGCGGCCTTGTCCGTGGAAGCGAGGCGGCCGTGCACGAGGCCCACGGTGAGTTCCGGCAGCGCGGCCACGAGCGTTTCATAAGTCTCGACGGCCGTTTGCAGCTGCAACGTCTCGCTTTCCTCGATCAGCGGACATACCCAGTACACCTGACGACCCGTGAGCGCCGCCGCGCGCACGCGCGCGATCACTTCCTCGCGGCGCGCGTCGGAAATGAGCTTCGTGAGGATCGGCGTGCGGCCGGGCGGCAGCTCGTCGATGGTGGAGACGTCGAGGTCCGCGTAGTAAGTCATCGCAAGCGTGCGCGGAATGGGCGTGGCCGACATCATCAGCTGATGCGGCTGGAACTCGCGATGCGCCTGATCCGGAGACTGCGTTGGCAACCGCGCGTTCTGCGCCTTCGCGCGCAACGCGAGTCGCTGCTCGACGCCGAAACGATGCTGCTCGTCGACGATCACGAGGCCGAGGCGCGCGAATTCCACGGCCTCCTGAATGATCGCGTGCGTGCCGATCACGAGCTGCGCCGTGCCGAGCGCCGCGGCTTCGAGCGCCGCGCGCTTTTCCTTCGCCTTCAGGCTGCCCGCGAGCCAGGCCACCTGCACGCCGAGCGGCTCGAGCCAGCCGCGCAGCTTGCGCGCGTGCTGTTCCGCGAGAATTTCAGTCGGCGCCATGAGCGCGGCCTGGTAACCCGCGTCGATGGCCTGCGCGGCCGCGAGCGCCGCGACCACGGTCTTGCCGCTGCCCACGTCGCCTTGCAGCAGGCGCTGCATCGGGTGCGGCTGTTCGAGATCGTGAGCGATTTCGGCCACCACGCGCTCCTGCGCGCCGGTGAGCGTGAACGGCAGCGCGCCACGCAGACGCGCGAGCAGCGTCTCTTCGCTCTTGCGCCCCGCGACATGCCGCGCCATGGCGGGTGCCGCGCGCGTGCGGCGCTCTTCGTGCGCGCGCTTGAGCGAGAGTTGCTGCGCGAGCAGTTCCTCGAACTTGATGCGGGTCCACGCGGGATGCGTGCCTTCGATGAGCGCGTACTCGTCGGCGTTCACGGGCGGGTGGTGCAGGGTCTTGACCGCGTCCATGAGCGGCGGCACGTCCAGCGGCGCCATGAACTCGTGCGCCACGGCTTCGGGCAGGAGTTCGGGCAAATGCGCGCGCGACAGCGCGTTGTCGATCGCCTTGCGCAGATACGCCTGGCTCACGCCCGCAGTGGACGGATACACCGGTGTGAGCGCCTGCGGCAGTGGCGCGTCGCCTTCCACGACCTTCACGGCCGGATGCACCATCTCCATGCCGAAGAAGCCGCCACGCACATCGCCACGCACGCGCAGACGCTTGCCGATCGCCATCTGCGCGACCTGCGAACCATAGAAGTTCAGGAAGCGCAGATGCAGTTCGTCGCCGTTGTGGTCTTGGAGCTTCACGACCAGTTGGCGGCGCGGACGGTAGGCGATCTCGTTGTCGAACACCACGCCTTCGGTTTGCGCGATGCCGCCCGGCAGCAGTTCGCCGATGGGCGTGAGCGTGGTTTCGTCCTCGTAGCGCATCGGCAGATGCAGCACGAGATCGATGTCGCTGCGCAGGCCGAGTTTCGCGAGGCGGTCGGCGGTTTTGGTGAGCTTGGGCTTGTCTTTGGCCGCGGCTTTTTCTGCGGCCGCATCTGCGCCCTTTTCTGCCGTTTTTTTGCTGGCGCGTTTGCGCGCGGGCGGTGCGGCCCCTTGCGCCGCCTCCTGTTGCCGCGTCCGCGCGCCATCCTCGGGCAGGCGCGCGTCGTCGGGCGCGTCGCTCGCGGCATCGGGTTCGGACATCAATCGGCTAACGGATGAGGGCATGGGCAGCTTCGCAAGTACAATATCGGCTTTCCGGCATGGCGCGGCGCGTGCAGCGCGACGGCCTTTGCCATCGGGCGCATGTCGCACAAGCGCATGTCCCGCAATCATAGCCGCTCACTGAACGTGGGCGGCCATTGCAGCCGCTTTTGGGGGCGCAACCGCTTGGCGGTTCGGCCCAGTAAAGCCGCCGCGCGCCGGGCCTCCGGCGCATTTCCGTTACTTCAGGCCGCATGTTCAAGCTTTCCGATTTCGATTTCGACCTCCCCGAGGAACTGATCGCGCAGACCGCCCTGCCCGAGCGCAGCGCGAGCCGTCTGCTGGAGGTCGACAACACCACGCAACCTGCGCGTTTCACCGACCGCCGCTTCTCCGAGTTGCCCGCGTGCATCGCGCCGGGCGACCTGCTTGTCTTCAACGATACCAAGGTGCTGAAGGCGCGTTTCTTCGGCCAGAAGGCCAGCGGCGGCAAGATCGAGGTGCTCGTGGAGCGCCTGACCGGCGCACGCACGGCGCTCGCGCAGATCCGCGCGAGCAAGAGCCCGGGCCCCGGCACGGTGCTGCGCCTCGCCGATGCGTTCGAGGTGACGGTTGGCGAGCGCGTCGATCAGTTCTACACGCTGCACTTTCCCGACGACTGCCTCACGCTCATCGAGCAACACGGCCGTCTGCCGCTGCCGCCCTATATCACGCACGACGCCGACGCGAGCGACGAAACGCGCTATCAAACGGTGTTCGCGCAAAATCCGGGCGCGGTGGCCGCGCCCACGGCGGGCCTGCACTTCGACGACGCCCTGCTCGCGCAACTCGACGCGCAAGGCGTGGAGCGCGCCACGCTCACGCTGCACGTGGGCGCGGGCACGTTCCAGCCGGTGCGCGTGGAGAACATCGACGAGCACAAGATGCATAGCGAGTGGTACGAGCTGCCGCAGTCGCTCGTCGACAAGATCGCCGCCACGCGCGCGCGCGGCGGGCGCGTGATCGCGGTGGGCACGACCTCGATGCGCGCGCTCGAAGCCGCCGCGCGCGACGCCGACCGCGAAGGCCGCGCACTCACGGCCACGCAGGCGGAAACCGATATCTTCATTACGCCTGGGTACACGTTCCGCGTAGTCGACCGGCTCGTCACGAACTTCCACCTGCCGAAATCGACGCTCCTGATGCTCGTATCGGCATTCGCGGGCATCGAAACGATCCGCGCGGCGTATCGTCATGCGATTGCCGAGCGGTATCGATTCTTCAGTTACGGTGATGCGATGCTGCTCACCAGAACCAACGACGCGCTGAACAAGTAACACCCACGCTTTCCAGGCCGTCACGCGATCTGCACACGCGCGGCGGCGTTTCACTACCTGCGCCGGACTTGTCGACTGGCGTTAGCGCTTTAGCGCTTACGCCAGTCCCACGCAGAGCGCCGGTTGCACAGGAGTCCACGCATGACCGACGGTCATCAAAACAACGCACGCGCCGAACACGGCGCTTATTTGGGTCAACTCGTGGGCGAACGCCCGCAAAACGGCCTGAAATTCGAGCTGCTCGGCACCGACGGCCTCGCGCGCCGCGGGCGCGTCACGCTCAATCACGGCGTGGTCGAAACGCCGATCTTCATGCCCGTGGGCACCTACGGCACCGTGAAGGCCACGCAGCCGCGCGAGCTCGAGGAAATGAAGGCGCAGATCATCCTCGGCAACACCTTCCACCTGTGGCTGCGCCCGGGTCTGGAAACGATCGAGGCGCACGGCGGCCTGCACCGCTTCATGGGCTGGAACCGGCCCATCCTCACGGATTCGGGCGGTTTCCAGGTGTTCTCGCTCGGCGACCTGCGCAAGATCTCGGAAGACGGCGTGCGCTTCGCGTCGCCCGTGAACGGCGACAAGCTGTTCCTCTCGCCCGAAGTGTCGATGCAGATCCAGAAAGTGCTGAACTCGGACATCGTCATGCAGTTCGACGAGTGCACGCCCTACGCGACCAACGGCGTGCCGACCACGCACAAGGAAGCCGCCGACTCCATGCGCATGTCGATGCGCTGGGCGCAGCGCTCGATCGACGAATTCAACCGTCTCGGCAACCCGAATGCGCTCTTTGGCATCGTGCAAGGCGGCATGTTCGAGGACCTGCGCGACGAATCGCTCGCCGGCCTCTCGCAGATGCCGTTCCACGGCTACGCGATCGGCGGTCTTTCGGTGGGCGAGCCGAAGGAAGACATGATGCGCGTGCTCGAACACATCGCGCCGAAGCTGCCCGCCGACAAGCCGCACTACCTGATGGGCGTGGGCACGCCGGAAGACCTGGTGGCGGGCGTGGCCGCGGGCGTCGACATGTTCGACTGCGTGATGCCCACGCGCAATGCCCGCAACGGCTGGATCTTCACGCGCTTTGGCGACATCAAGATCCGCAACGCCGTGCACCGCAACTCGCTGCGCCCGCTCGACGAGCAATGCGGCTGCTACACCTGCCGCAACTTCACGCGCGGCTACCTGCACCATCTGCACCGCGTGGGCGAGATCCTCGGCGCGCAGCTCAACACGATCCACAATCTGCATTACTACCTGGAATTGATGAGCGAGATGCGCGCGGCCATCGAAACGAAGACGTTCGCGGCGTTCCGCCAGCGCTTCGCCGAGCAGCGCGCACGCGGCGTGGACTGAGGCCAGCCGCCAGACATTACAATAACCTTTCGCAACTTGGCGCAGAGAAGGCATTCGCTGCGCTCGACCCACCCCGGTTTCACGCACAAGCATGTCGCGCCGGGGCGGGATTCGAGATAAGCACTTGATCGCAAAGCCTATTTTGCGTCATCGTCGCGATGAATGCCGGTGGTAGAATAACCGGCTCGCTTTTTGATCGTAAAAAACGGAGAGACCAACGTGTCGTTCATTTCCAATGCCTTCGCGCAAGGCAGTGCAGCAGGTGGTGCCGAATCGAGCCTCATGAGCTTCCTGCCGCTCATTCTGATGTTCGCCGTGCTGTACTTCATCATGATCCGTCCGCAGATGAAGCGTCAGAAGGAACATCGCAACATGCTCTCGGCCATGGCCAAGGGCGACGAAGTGATCACGAGCGGCGGCATCGTCGGCAAGGTGACCAAGGTCAGCGAAGCCTACGTGGGCGTCGAAATCGCTGATGGCACGGAAATCACCGTGCAGAAGTCGTCGGTCTCGACCATCCTGCCGAAGGGCACGATCAAGTCGCTGTAAAGCTTCATTGCATCATCGAGGCCGTTGCCTCCGAAAGAACGGCCTCGCGCGCCCGGCCCGCCCTCGCAGCCACTGACCAGAAAACGTCAATGCAGGAACGCCCCGAAGGCAACGCCGGACGCGCACGCAGCGCTTAAGGCCATTCCCCTCCCCCGTTGGGTCAACCAATGAACCGTTATCCCCTCTGGAAATATGTCGTGATGCTGGTGGCGCTCGTCATCGGCTTCGTGTACACATTGCCCAATTTCTTCGGCGAAGCGCCCGCGGTCCAGGTGTCGAGCGGCAAGGCCACGGTCAAACTCGACTCAGGCACGCTTGCCCAGGTCGAAGCCGCACTCGCCGCGAACAATATCAAGGCGACCGACCTCACGTTCGACAACTCGTCGATGAACGCGAACATCCGCGTGCGCGTCGCCGACACGGACACGCAGCTGCGCCTGAAAGACGCGCTCAACCACGCGCTGAACGCCGACCCGAGCGACCCGCAGTACATCGTCGCCCTGAACCTGCAGAGCGCCTCGCCGCGCTGGCTCAGCTCGCTGCACGCGCTGCCGATGTATCTCGGCCTCGACCTGCGCGGCGGCGTGCACTTCCTGCTCCAGGTCGACATGAACGGCGCGCTCAACAAGAAGCTCGACTCCGACGCTTCCGACGTGCGCACGCTCCTGCGTGACAAGAACATCCGCGACGGCGGCGTGAACCGCGTGAACCAGTCGGTGGTCGTCAATTTCGCCGACGCCGACGTGGCCGAGCAGGCGCGCAAGGTCCTCGCGGGCTCGGGCGGCATTACCGAGCTGCAGTGGGCCTCGCAGAACAACCCCGAAGGCGGCGTGCAGCTCGTCGGCACGTTCACGCCGGCCGTGAAGACGGCGGTTCAGCAGGCCGCGCTCAAGCAGAACATCCAGACGCTGCATAACCGCGTGAACGAGCTTGGCGTGGCCGAGCCCGTGATCCAGCAGCAAGGCGACGACCGTATCGTGGTCGAGCTGCCGGGCGTGCAGGACACTGCGAAGGCGAAGGACATCATCGGCCGCACGGCGACGCTCGAAGCGCGCCTCGCCGACCCGATGGGCCTGCATCCGGACGTGAACGCGCCGGTGCCGCCGGGCGACGAGCTGTTCACGCAAGGCAACGCCGCGCCGGTGCTGCTGCGCAAGCAGGTGATCTTCACCGGCGACCGCATCATCGACGCCTCGGCGGGCTTTGACGAGCATCAGCGTCCGTCGGTCAACATCCGCCTCGACTCGGCGGGCGGCCGCGCGGTGCGCGCCGTCTCGCGCGACAACATCGGCAAGCCGATGGCGATGGTGCTGTTCGAAAAGGGCAAGGGCGAAGTGCTGACGGTGGCGACCATCCAGTCGGAACTGGGCGACCGCTTCCAGATCACGGGCCAGCCCACGCCGCAGGCCGCCGCCGACCTCGCGCTGCTGCTGCGCGCAGGCTCGCTTGCCGCGCCGATGGACATCATCGAGGAACGCACGGTTGGCCCGAGCCTTGGCGCGGACAACATTCGCAAGGGTTTCGACTCGGTGATCTACGGCTTCGCCGCCATCGCCGTGTTCATGATCGCGTACTACATGCTGTTCGGCGCGATCTCGATGATCGGCCTTTCGGTGAACCTGCTGCTGCTCGTGGCGGTGCTCTCCATGCTGCAGGCCACGCTCACGCTGCCGGGTATCGCGGCTATCGCGCTCGCGCTCGGTATGGCCATCGACGCGAACGTGCTCATCAACGAGCGCGTGCGCGAAGAACTGCGTCACGGCGCGCCGCCGCAGCTGGCTATCCAGAACGGCTACGCGCACGCCTGGGCGACGATTCTCGACTCGAACGTGACCACGCTCATCGCCGGTCTCGCGCTGCTCGCGTTCGGTTCGGGCCCGGTGCGCGGCTTCGCGATCGTGCACTGTATCGGCATTCTCACGTCGATGTTCTCGGCCGTGTTCTTCTCGCGCGGTCTCGTGAACCTCTGGTACGGCGGCAAGAAGAAGCTCAAGTCGCTCGCGGTAGGTCAGGTGTGGCGTCCGGAACCCGACGAAGGCACGCCCGCGCTCGCAGGCGCCGACGCCGGCACGGACACGGGCCGCGCGGTCGCTGCAAACGCCGCGAAGCGCGAACCGGCCAAGGCCGGTGTGAAGGGCGCCACGCGCGCCAAGCCGGTTGTGCGCCGCCGCGACGCCCAGGGCGGCACCGGCGGTTCGGGCAACAACACCGGCTCGTCCCGCTGATACGGAGTCAAGAACATGGAATTTTTCCGCATCCGCAAAGACATCCCGTTCATGAAGCACGCGTTGATCTTCAACGCGATCTCGCTGATTACCTTCATTGCGGCGGTGTTCTTCCTCTTCCACCGTGGCCTGCATCTGTCGATCGAGTTCACGGGCGGCACGGTCATCGAAGTGCAGTACCCGCAGGCCGTGCAGCTCGAGCCGCTGCGCGACTCGCTCACGAAGATCGGCTACGGCGACGCCCAGGTGCAGAACTTCGGCACCTCGCGCGACGTGCTGATCCGCCTGCCGCTCAAGACGGGCCTGAGCTCGGCGCAACAAAGCGACCAGGTGATGGCCACGCTCAAGGCGGCGGACCCGCAAGTGCAGTTGCAGCGCGTGGAGTTCGTCGGGCCGCAGGTCGGCAAGGAACTCGCCACCGACGGCCTGCTCGCGCTCGCCTGCGTGGTGGCGGGCATCATCATCTACCTGTCGTTCCGCTTCGAATGGAAGTACGCCGTGGCCGGCGTGATCGCGAACTTGCACGACGTCGTGATCATTCTGGGCTTCTTCGCGTTCTTCCAGTGGGAGTTCTCGCTCTCGGTGCTCGCGGCAGTGCTCGCCGTGCTCGGCTACTCGGTGAACGAATCGGTCGTTATCTTCGACCGGATTCGCGAAACCTTCCGGCGCGAACGCAAGATGAGCGTCACCGAAGTCATCAACCACGCGATCACGAGCACGATGTCGCGGACCATCATCACCCACGGCTGTACGGAAATGATGGTGCTCTCGATGTTCTTCTTCGGCGGCCCGACGCTGCACTACTTCGCGCTGGCCCTGACGGTGGGTATTCTCTTCGGCATTTACTCGTCGGTGTTCGTCGCGGCGGCGCTCGCGATGTGGCTCGGCGTGAAGCGCGAAGACCTCGTGAAGGACAAGAAGGAAAAGTTCGATCCGAACGATCCGAACGCGGGCGCGCAGGTTTAAGCGGCGCACCAGCAAAAAAGCCGGTTCTCACGAACCGGCTTTTTTTTCGTGCATACGCAACGGCCTTCGCCGCTCCGCCCTCCTGCCTACTGCTTGATGCCTTCGGCCTGGATATGGAGCGTGGTCTTCATCTTGAAGCCGTACTTCTTGCCCGAGTCCATGCCGAAGTCGTCGCGGTTGAATGCGGCTTCGGCCTCCACGCCGCACACCTCGCGTTTGAGCACCGGGTGCGGCATGCATTTGAACGACGCGATCTCGAGCTTGAGCGGCCGCGTCACGCCGTGCAGCGTCAACTCGCCGATCACCTCTTTGGGCGTATCGCCGTTGAAGACGATGCGCGTGCCCTTGTAGGTGGCCGTGGGGTACTTCGCGACATCGAAAAAGTCGTCGCCCACCAGATGCTGGTCGAGCTGCGGATTGCCGGTCTGGATCGATGCCGGATCGATCGTCACGTCCACGGTGCCCGTTTTCGCCGCGCGGTCCAGCGTGACCGTGCCCGTGGTTTTCGTGAACTTGCCGCGCCACGTGGAAAGGCCGCCGAAGTGATCAGCCTCGAAGCTCGGAAACGTATGATTCGGATCGAGCTGGTAAGTGTCGGCGGCGCGTGCGGCTTGCGTCACCAAGGCGGCCAGCGATACCACGGCGGCCCCAGCGGCCATCATGACGAGCTTGTTCAAAGGCATCTCCTTGAAGCCGTCGTTCTACTTGTGCGCGACGACGATATGAAATTTGATCAGCACTGCGTCGGCGACGATCGAGGTGTCTTTCCACTCGCCGGTGCCGATTTCGAAGGCGAGCCGATGGACAGGCAGCGTGCCGTCGAACGTCTGCGTCCCGCCCTGCTGCGTGAGCACGACGGGCACGGCCACGTTCTGCGTATGCCCCTTGATCGTGAGTTTGCCGCTCACGCTGTACTGGTTCGTTCCGGTCGACGTGACGGCGGTCGAGACGAAGGTTGCCTGCGGGAACGTCTTCGCGTCGAACCATTCGGGCCCGCGCACCGAATCGTTGTAGGTCTGATCGCCCAGATCATAGCTCGCCGTGTCGACCGTGATCTTCGCGGTGCCGCCCGCGGGCTTGCCCGGGTCGAAGTCGATCTGCGCGTCGAACTTCGTGAAGCTGCCCTGCACGGGCACGTTCATCTGGCGCGACACGGCAACGATCGTGCTCTTCGCCGCGTCGAGTTGCGCGTGGGCGGCCCCGCCCGCGAGCAGCGCCGCAGCGGCCCCGGCACACAGCGCCGCGGCCCGGACGGCCGGCTGCCACCGATAAGAACGAATCCACCTCGACAATGCTTCCATGATCGTCTCGCCTTGATTGCGTAGTCGTTCGCTTCGTGAACTGGCTTCGGCCACGTTCCGCAGCCATCCTGTCCCATGCCCGAAAGATAATCCAGTTTGAGTGACAGCAAACATCTGCAGATAAGCGCCCGGTCACTGCGGTCCTCGCACGCGAGAACGGCGCAAACGTGGCACACTCGCAGCCCGCTCGTCGCGCGGGCGAGCGCCGCCCGGCTGTCGCACCCGGCCGCCTGCTGCGCGGCGGACCTGTCCGGGGCCCGCGGCTCGTTGCGGCACGCCGCCGGGCGCGTTTGGTAACATGGCGCGAGGCGCTGTCAGCACCTTCCGGCATGCGCGCCGCCGTCGCGCGTCTTTCGTTCACGTCGTTTTGCGTCACCTGCCCGCATGGCCCAGGACAAACTGATCGCGTGTCACGATTGCGACGCGCTCTACCGCAAACCGCGGCTGCTCGGCCGCCAGACAGCGCGCTGCTCGCGCTGCGGCGCCACGCTCTACAGCAGCGCCGCGTCCCAGATCGACCGCATCTGCGCCATGACTATCGCGGCGCTCGTCACCTTCATCATCGCCCAGTCGTTCCCGATCATCGAGCTCGATGCGAACGGTATCACTACGGAGTCGAGCCTGTTCGGCGCCCTCGTGGTGCTCTGGCACGAGGACATGGAGATCATCGCGGTAATCGTGTTCTGCGCAACCATCCTCTTTCCGCTCACGGAGATGGTGGCGCTGCTCTACGTCCTGCTGCCGATACGGCGCGGCTTCATTCCGCCAGGCTTTAACTTCGTGCTGCGCGCCATCCAGTTCGTGCGGCCCTGGGGCATGCTCGAGGTGTTCATGCTGGGCGTGCTCATCACCATCGTGAAAATGGTGAGCCTCGCGCGGGTCATTCCCGAAACCGCGCTGTTCGCCTTCGGCACGCTCACGCTGATGTTCACCGTGGTCGTCACGTTCGACGCGCGCACGCTCTGGGACATCGCCGACAGCCTGCGCGACGCCGCACGCGCGGCGCGCGAGGGCGGCGCGGGTCCGGGCGCGCAGGCGGGCGGCGCCGACGGTCCGCAATCGCCACAATCGCCGCAAACGCCGTCGCCGGCCGCGCCCCACCCGCTCGCCGAGCCCGAGATCCGCGCGCCAGGCGCAGGCGCGCAAGACCCGGCGCCGCCGCGCGGCGGCCCGCTCCCCAAGGGGCCCCGATGAAATACCAGACCGCCACCGACGCCGGCTACATCGCCTGCCACGCCTGCGGGCACGTGCAGCCACACGAGCGCGAGCGCCAGCACGTTCGCTGCGCACGCTGCGGCTCGCCCGTGCACGAGCGCAACCCGGACAGCATCATGCGCACGTGGGCGCTCCTCATTGCGGCGGCGCTGCTCTACATTCCCGCGAACCTGCTGCCCGTGATGCATACGTCCTCGCTCGTCGGCGACGAGGACGACACCATTATGAGCGGCGTGGTCTACTTCTGGACCTCCGGGGACTGGCCGCTCGCCGTGATCGTTTTCATCGCGAGCATTCTCGTTCCCATGCTCAAGCTTTCGGTGCTCGCGCTGCTCGCGTTCACGTCGCAGCGGGGCTCGAAATGGCGGCCGGTCGAACGCACGAAGCTCTATCGGCTCGTCGAATTCATCGGGCGCTGGTCGATGCTTGACGTGTTCGTTGTCACGCTAACCGTCGCGCTGGTACGCTTCCAGTCGCTTGCGGTCATCACGGCGGGCCCCGGCGCGATCGCGTTCGGCTCGGTCGTGATCCTGACGATGATCGCCTCCATGCAGTTCGATCCACGCCTGATCTGGGATCCGGTGGACGAAGACAAACACAAACCTGCGCAACACTCTCAGGATCAACCCCATGAATAGTCCGAAAGGACCGACCCCGCCCAATCTGCCGGAGCCGGAGATCGTCAAGCCGCGGCGCTGGCTCCCCTCGCTCGTCTGGATCGTGCCGATCGTCGCGGCGCTGATCGGCGTGGCGCTCGTCGTGAAGTCGGTCGCCACGCGCGGGCCGACCATCACGATCAGCTTCGTGAGCGCCGAAGGGCTCGAGCCCGGCAAGACCAAGGTCAAGTACAAGGACGTGGACATTGGCTCGGTGCGCGCGATCAAGCTCTCGCCCAACCTTTCGCATGTGATCGTCACGGTCGAGCTGACCAAGGACGCCGAACGATTCGCCGTGAAGGACAGCCGCTTCTGGGTCGTGCGCCCGCGCGTGGGCGCAAGCGGCGTTTCGGGCCTCACCACGCTGCTCTCGGGCTCGTATATCGGCGCGGACGCCGGCCGCTCGCAGGATTCGCAAAGCGATTTCGTCGGGCTGGAGGCGCCGCCCGCCGTAACCATCGACGAGAAGGGGCATCGCTACACGCTGCATAGCGCGACACTCGGCTCGCTCGACATCGGCACGCCGATCTTCTTCCGGCGCATTCAGGTTGGTCAGGTCACAGGCTATTCGCTTGACAAGGACGGCACCGGCGTGACGGTGCAGGTGTTCGTGAGCGCGCCCTTCGACCAGTACGTGGGCACCAACACGCGCTGGTGGCACGCGAGCGGCGTGAACGTGCAGCTCGATTCGAACGGCATCAAGGTCAACACGCAGTCGCTTGCCACGATCGTGGTGGGCGGCCTCGCGTTCCAGGCGCCGGCCGGCCAGTCCATGGGCCCGCAGGCGCCCGACAACGCCACCTTCGCGCTTGCCTCCGACGAGACCGAGGCAATGCGCGAGCCGGACGGCGCGCCGCAACGCGTGGTCATGTACTTCAACCAGTCGTTGCGCGGCCTTTCGGTTGGCGCGACGGTCGATTTCCGCGGCATCGTGCTCGGCCAGGTGACCGACATCGGCATCGAGTACGACCCGAAACAGCACAACTTCACGATGCCCGTGACGATCGACCTCTACCCGCTGCGCCTGTCGCGCCGCATCCGCGGCGAAGCGCCCGCGCCGCACACGCCGCAAAGCCAGGAGCTGATCAAGCGGCTCGTCGCACGCGGCCTGCGCGGCCAGTTGCGCACCGGCAACCTGATCACGGGGCAGCTTTACATTGCGCTCGACATCTTCCCGAAGGCGGGGCCGGCGACGATCGACTTCAACCACGATCCGCTCGAACTGCCGACGGTGCCGAACTCGCTCGAAGAGCTGCAGCAGCAGGTGGCAGACATCACGAAGAAGCTCAACCAGATTCCGTTCGACAAGATCGGCAACAACCTGAACGAGTCGCTCAAGAACGCCAACCAGCTGTTCGGCAAGGTGAACGAGCAGATCCTGCCGCAGCTGCAAGGCACGCTCGACGAAGCGCAGAAGACCTTCAACGCCGCGCAGTCCACACTGCAGCAGGATTCGCCGCTGCAGTCCGACGTGCACCAGGCGATGCAGGAACTCACGCGTACGCTGCAATCGCTCAACGCGCTCGCCGATTACCTGGAGCGCCATCCCGAATCGCTGCTGCGCGGCAAATCTGGAGACAAGCCATGACGTTCCGACGCGTCCCCTCTCTTGCCACGCTCGGCGCGCTGGTCATCGCAGCCGCACTGGCGGGCTGCAGTTCGCCCGCCAGCCGGTTCTATACGCTCAGCCCGACCGACGACACCGCTCGCACCATCGCCGCGCCCAGCGCGGGCAACGCGCAGTGGCTGATCGAGCTGGCCCCCGTGGATGTTCCGCCGCAGGTCGCCAAAGCGCAGATGGTCGTGCAAACCGACGCCAACCAGGTGCGCGTACTCGAGCAGGAGCGCTGGGCTTCGATGCCTGGCGACGAGATCCGCCGCGCACTCTCGGGCGACCTCACGCAGCAGCTCGGCACCATCGACGTGTACGGCTCACCGCATCCCGAGGGCGTGCCCGTGTACCGCGTAAGCGTGAATGTGCAGCGCTTCGAATCGTGGCCGGGCTCGCATGCGCTGATCGACGCCGTGTGGAGCGTGCGCGCACTCAACACGGAAACAGTCCTGACCTGCCGAAGCGTGCTCAACGAGAAGGTGGGCGACGGCTACGACGCGCTTGTAATCGGCCACCGGCAGGCGGTCGAGGCGCTCTCACAGTCGATCGCGAGCGGCGTGCGTGCACTCGCGGCCGCACCGCGCGTGAGCACGCCAGCGAATGGCGCAAAGGCCGGCGCGCGCGCGAAACCGGCGCCGAGCGTCGCCTGTCCGCAGATGGCGGCCGTCGTTGGCTGAGTTGGCGGCTTGCTGACGGGGACCTAAGGCGTGCCTGATCCGTAGGCTCCGATAGTGATCGGGAGCCAATAAAAAGAGCCCGCACGCATTGCGTCCGGCGCAGGGCAAGTGACGAGGCAAATGGCGGCCACATGCGGGCATTGAGCGATCTCCCGCAGCGGAGGCGGCATGCAGGCCTGGCCGCCCCCGCAACCCGCGTACAATAGCGCCTTCCCCGCAGCGTCCCATCCTCGTTCATGTCTTTCGATTTCTTTGCCCCCTGCCCGCGCGGCCTCGAAGCCGCGCTCGCCGCCGAACTGGCCGAAACCGCGCAACGGCGCCTGCCGCCCGGCGCACTCCAGGTCGGCGCCGAGGTGCCCGGCGGCGTGCATTTCCGCGGCAACTGGGCCGGCGGCATCGCCGCCAACCTGCATTCGCGCATTGCGAGCCGCGTGCTGCTGAAGATCGCGCAGCGCCCCTACCGCAGCGAACAGGACATCTACGCGCTCGCGCGCGAGCAGCAGTGGGAGAAGTGGTTCTCGGCGAACGAGACGATCCGCATCGACATCACCGCGATCAAGTCGCCGCTGCGCAGCCTCGAATTCGCCACGCTGCGCGTGAAAGACGCGATCTGCGACCGCATGCGCGAAAAGGCCGGTGCGCGTCCGAGCGTCGATACCGCCTACCCTGATGTGCGCATCTTCGCCTTCCTCACCGCAAACGAGTGCACGCTCTATCTCGACACTTCGGGCGAGCCGCTCTTCAAGCGCGGCTGGCGTCTGGACAAGGGCGCTGCCCCGCTGCGCGAGAACCTCGCTGCGGGCATCCTGCGCCTCACGGGCTGGACGCCCGGCACGCCGCTCTACGACCCGATGTGCGGCAGCGGCACCTTCCTCGCGGAAGCGGCGCAAGTCGCGCTCGACATCGCGCCTGGGCTCGATCGCCGCTTCGGCTTCGAGTCGCTCAAGCAGGCCGACATGGCCGCGTGGCGGCACCTCAAGAGCGAGGCGAACACCGCGCGCAATCTCGCGCAAAGCAAGACCAGCGACCTGCTGATCTATGGCAGCGACATCTCCGATGTCATGCTGGAAAAGGCCCGCGCGAACTTCAAGCGCGCGGGCTTCGGCAATGTGGCGCTCAAGCAGCTCGACGCGCGCAACATGACGCCGCCCTCGGCTGCGCCCGGCATTCTCGTGGCCAATCCGCCGTACGGCGAGCGTATCGAAGTGCGGGGCCGCAATGCGCGCGGCGAGGCGCGCCCGACGGCGCGCGAGCTGCGCGGCGACGATGATGAAGGATTCCGCCGCGCCAAGGACGAAGCACCCGACGCCGAGTTCTTCCAGGCGCTCGGCGACGCGCTCAAGCAGCGCTTCACGGGCTGGCGCGCCTTCGTCCTCACCTCGGACCGCAAGCTGCCGGGCCTGTTGCGCCTGCGCGAAGCCGCCAAGACGCCGCTCTTCAATGGCGCGCTCGAATGCCGCCTGTTCCGCTTCGACCTGATCGCGGGCAGCGTGCGTCAGCGTCCGGCCAGCGGCGGCGCGAACCCCGCTGCCGGCAACGACAACGCCAGCTGACACTGGCGCACGGCGCGCACGGCGCGCACGGCGGGTGAGGATTTCACCCGCCGCCGCGCCGCGCGTGGCTCAGCCCTGCGCCACTGCAGGCGCGTCCGGCGCGTTCAGCGCCAACGGATACCCTTCGTACTCCGGAAACATCTTCGGCACCGTGAACGCCGGCATCGAATAGCGCGAAAAGCACCGTGAGGTCGAAGCCGGATGGATCAGGTGCAGGCAGCTCGCCTGCGTGTCGTCCGCCGCGAGCACCTTGCGGCCCGCTTCGACTATGCGGCGGATGAAGCTCTCGTCTTCGCTCAGGTCGATATCGTCGAAGCGCGCTTCTTCGAAAAGCGCCTTGCGATACACGTAGGAGAACCCGTAGAAAAGGATGAAGTCCGCGCCGATCTTCATCTTGTCGTGGAACTCGACCGTCGCGACGCTATTGCCAGTCAGCACATAGTGCAGCCCCACGCGCGCGTTCAGGTCCATGTAGCCAAAGAAGCGCGTATGCGGCGCGAACATCCAGAACGTCGCGAGCTTCATGAGGTCCGCACCGTTCTCCTCCAGCATGCGCACCATACCCGCGAGATAGTGCGAGGCGTAGTGGTCGTCGTCGTCGAAGTGGGCAATCAGCGCGCCGCGCGCCTCGTTCACAAGAAAGTTGCGTTTGCCGCCGATCGACATGCGCGTTTTCGACCAGTAGTAGCGCACGCGCGCGTCACGCTTCGCGAGCGCGCTCAGGAAGGCGCTGGGCTGCGGGCTGTCGTCGAGGATGAGCCATTCCCACGCCACGCGCTGTCGCTGGATGCAGCGCCAGATGGCCGGCAGAAAAGCTTCGCGGTTGCCCGTGGGCGTAATGATCGAGACGGTGGGAGACATGCGGATGCGGGGATATCGAACTCTTCGATTACAGCAGAGACGCGCCGAAGCCTCTCTCGAAAACATTCGAAACAGCCGCCGAGGCTCGACCGGCGCGGCGCGCCAAACCTACTGACAACACGCTGTCAGCAGCCCCCTGGCACACTGCTTCTACGCCATCCGGCGAGGCTGCCGCCGCCTGGCTGCCGCCATTCACCGTCCGCCGTTGCCTTCGAGGAGTGCACCGTGTCTACCGATCTGTCCCGTGTGATCTCGTGGTTCGAAATTCCCGCGCACGACCTGGAGCGTGCCGCCCGCTTTTACGAAACCGCCTTCGACACTGCGCTGCAGCGCGAAGTGGTCGGCGGCGTCCCGATGGCGCTGTTCGCTCACACCGATACTGAAACGGGCGGGTGCATCGTGTTCAATCCGCACGACGCGAAGCCCGATCCGAAGGGCGTACTCGTGTATCTGAACGCCCAGCCTTCGGTCACGGCCGTGCTCGACCGCGTGGAAAAAGCCGGCGGCAAGCAGCAGGGGCCCGCTGTCGAGTTGCCGAACAACTACGGCTATATCGGCTTCTTCATCGATACCGAAGGCAACCGCGTCGGCCTGCACGCACCGAAGCTCGGTTGATCGCGACCGGGCGCCGCGCGCGCGCCCGGCGCTATCATCTGTAGCTATCCCGAACACCGCGCCGATCACCGCGCCCGCCTTCGCAACCGCCCAGCCATGACCCGCCGCGCCGACCGCCTTTTTCGCATCGCCGAACTGCTGCGCGGCCGGCGTCTCACTACCGCCCAGCAGCTGGCCGACTGGCTCGAAGTCTCGCCGCGCACGGTCTATCGCGACGTGCGCGACCTGCAGCTCTCGGGCGTGCCCATCGAAGGCGAGGCGGGCATTGGCTACCGGCTCGCGCGCACGGCGAGCCTGCCGCCGCTCACCTTCACCGCCGACGAACTCACCGCGCTCGCCGTGGGCGCACGCATGGCCGAGTCGTGGGGCGGCGCGGCGCTCGCGAGCGGCGCCCGCGGCGCGCTCGCGAAGATCGCCGCGGCCATGCCGGCGGAAAAGCGCGCCGTGCTGGAACGGCTTGCCGTGTTCGCACCGGCGTATCACATGGATCACGCATTCTCGGACAAGCTCGACGCGCTGCATCGCGCCGTCGACACGCGGCTCGTCGTGCGCTTCGCGTACTGCGACCGTATTGGCGCGCATACGCAGCGGCGCATCTGGCCGCTTGGGCTCGTGTACTGGGGCGCGCAGTGGACCGTGGGCGCGTGGTGCGAAATGCGCGAGGACTTTCGCAACTTCAACATCGCGCGCATGGAAAACGTGGAAGTGCTCGAGCAATTTCCCGACGTGAGCGGGCGGCGGCTCGCCGACTATTTGCGCCGCGTGAATGCGCCTTCACTATGAGCGGCAACGGCACCCCGGAATTGAAAAAGGCGCACATCGCTGCGCGCCTTTCGTGTGGGTTTGCAGCAAGCGGCGCTTATTCCACCGCTTTCACCATCTCCTCGATCACCTTCTTCGCGTCGCCGAAGACCATCATCGTCTTGTCCATGTAGAACAGCTCGTTGTCGAGGCCCGCGTAACCCGCCGCCATCGAGCGCTTGTTCACGATGATCGTGCGCGCCTTGTACGCCTCGATGATCGGCATGCCCGCGATGGGCGACTTCGGATCGTTCTTCGCGGCCGGATTCACCACGTCGTTCGCGCCGAGCACGAGCACGACGTCGGTCTGGCCGAACTCGTTGTTGATGTCCTCCATCTCGAACACGAGGTCGTAGGGCACTTCGGCTTCCGCGAGCAGCACGTTCATGTGGCCTGGCATGCGGCCCGCCACCGGGTGGATCGCGTAGCGCACGTCCACACCCTTTTCGACGAGCTTGTCGGTGAGTTCCTTCAACGCATGCTGCGCGCGCGCCACCGCGAGGCCATAGCCCGGCACGATGACGACGCTCTCCGCATTGCCGAGCATGAACGCGGCATCATCGGCCGAACCCGACTTCACCGGACGCTGCTCCTGCGCCCCGCCCGCCGCCGCCGCGCCTGCCTCGCCGCCGAAGCCGCCCAGCAGCACGTTGAAGAACGAGCGGTTCATCGCGTGGCACATGATGTACGACAGAATCGCGCCCGAAGAACCCACGAGCGACCCCGCGATGATCAGCATGGCGTTGTTCAGCGAGAAGCCAATGCCCGCCGCCGCCCACCCCGAGTACGAGTTCAGCATCGAGACGACCACCGGCATGTCCGCGCCGCCGATCGGGATGATGATGAGCACGCCCAGCGCGAACGCGATCAGCGTCATGATGATGAACGGCAGCCACGACTGCGTGAGAAAGAACAGAATGCCAAAGCCGACCATGCCGATCGCGAGCATCAGGTTGATCAGATGCTGGCCCGGATAGACCACCGGCGCGCCCTGGAACAGCCGGAACTTGTACTTGCCCGAGAGCTTTCCGAACGCGATGACCGAGCCGCTGAACGTAATCGCGCCCACGAACGTGCCGATGAACAGTTCGATGCGGTTGCCGTACGGCAGGAAGCCCGGATACGGCGCGTCTTCTGCGACCAGCCCGAACGCTGCCGGCTCGGAGACGACCGCATACGCGATGCACACCGCCGCGAGACCGATCAGCGAGTGCATGGCCGCGACGAGTTCGGGCATCTTCGTCATCTCGACACGCGCGGCGACATAAGCCCCAAGGCCGCCGCCCACCACGAGCGCCGCGAACAGCAGCGCGAGACCGAGCCCGAGATTCGAGCCGAACTGTGCGGACTCCTTCACGATCAGCGCAAGGGTAGTCAGAATGGCGATGGCCATGCCGACCATGCCGAACACGTTGCCGGCGCGCGCGCTCTTCGGGTTGGACAGCCCCTTGAGCGCCTGGATGAAGCAGACCGACGCCACCAGGTAAAGCAGCGTAACGACGTTCATGCTCATTTACGCACCCTCCTTGCTGGCAGGAGAGGAGAGCTTTTTCGGCTCCTTCTTGCGGAACATCTCCAGCATTCGCCTCGTGACGAGGAACCCGCCGAACACGTTCACGGCCGCGAGCAGCACGGCGAACGTGCCGAAGAACTTGCCCGGGCCGCCCACCGTAAGCCCGGTGGCGAGCATCGCGCCCACGATCACGATCGCCGAGATCGCATTGGTCACGGCCATGAGCGGCGTATGCAGCGCGGGCGTGACGTTCCAGACCACGTGATAGCCCACGTACACGGCCAGCACGAAGATGATCAGGTTGATGACGGTATGGTTGATGACTTCCATTCCTGTTCTCCCCTTATGTCTTGCGCGTGACCTGGCCGTCGCGGGCCAGCAGCGTGGCCGCGACGATGTCGTCCGCGAGATCGATGTTGAGCGTGCCTTCCTTCGTGACGATCAGCTTCAGGAAGTCAAGCAGGTTGCGCGCGTAGAGCGCGGAGGCGTCGGCGGCGACCATCGAGGCGAGGTTCGTGTAGCCGCAGATCTGCACGCCGTGGTGCGTCACCACCTTGTCGGCCTCGGTGAGCGGGCAGTTGCCGCCGCGCCGGCCGCTTGCCTGCTCGGCAATGGGGCCGCGTCCTGCCGCGAGGTCGATCACCACCGAGCCCGGCTTCATTGCCTGCACGGTTTCGGAAGGCAGCAGCGTCGGTGCGTCGCGGCCCGGGATCAGCGCGGTCGAGATGACGATGTCGGCCTGCCTGGCGCGCTCGTGCACCAGCGCCGACTGGCGCGCGAGCCACGATGGCGGCATGGGCCGCGCGTAGCCGCCCACGCCGACGGCGGCTTCCCGCTCTTCATCGGTTTCGTAGGGCACGTCGAGGAATTTCCCGCCGAGCGACTCGATCTGTTCCTTTACCGCCGGGCGCACGTCCGAAGCTTCGATCACCGCGCCCAAACGCCGCGCCGTGGCGATGGCCTGCAGGCCCGCCACGCCCGCGCCGAGAATCAGCACGCGCGCGGCTTTCACCGTCCCGGCGGCGGTCATGAGCATCGGCATGAAGCGCGGATACAGGTTCGAAGCCACGAGCACCGCCTTGTACCCGGCGATGTTGGCCTGCGACGACAGCACGTCGAGGCTTTGCGCGCGCGTGGTACGCGGCGCGGCTTCGAGCGCGAAGGCCGTCACGCCTGCCTCGGCCAGCTTCGCGGCGTTTTCCGCATTAAAGGGATCGAGCATGCCGACCAGCACCGCGCCGCGCTTCATGAACGGCAATTCGCTGACGGTGGGTGACTGGACCTTGAGCACGAGGTCCGCGCCGAAGGCCGTGGCCGCGTCGGCGACCTGCGCACCCACGGCCGTGTAGGCCTCGTCGAGATAGCTCGCGCCGGCACCCGCGCCGGCCTGGATCGTGACCGTGTGACCCTGGGCGACGTACTTCTTGACTGTCTCCGGCGTCGCGGCCACGCGGGTTTCGTTCGCCCGCGTCTCTGCAGGCACTCCGATATGCATCGTTGTTTCCTCCTCGACCTTCTTGTTCTAGCTGTTCTGGCTCGAATCGAGCGAAGGGAGACCGACGGCATTCAGGCGCCGGCATCCATTGCAACGGCAAACGACGGCACCACTTTAACCGAAAGCGGCGGCGGCTTTGTAGCGGGAATTGCCCGCTTTTGTGCGATGCACACAACACGCTGCGTCGTCCGACCGGACGGTCGGCAGTACCAGGCGAGCCGGGCATGCGCCCCCGTTGCGCCGCCCGGGGGCCTGATCCGGCCCCGGGCAGCGTTTGCGGCGTCCCGGTAAAATACCGGCCCATGAATGAGGAAACCTGGGCACCCCACGTCACCGTGGCCGCGATCGTCGAGCGCGACGGGCGTTTTCTGCTCGTCGAAGAGCACACGCCAGCCGGCCTGCGTCTGAACCAGCCCGCCGGCCATCTGGAAGCGGGCGAAACGCTGCACGAGGCGGTGATACGCGAAACGCTCGAGGAAACCGCACATGCGTTCACACCTGAGGCGCTGGTCGGCGTGTATATGACGCACTTCGGCAAGCCGGGAGAAAGCGGCGCGACGTATGTGCGCTTCACGTACTGCGGCAGTGTCGCAGTCGAGCCGGAAAACCGCGCGCTCGATCCTGACATCGTGCGCACGGTGTGGATGAGCGCCGACGAGTTGCGCGCGGCGAGCGAGCGCCATCGCACGCCGCTCGTCATGCGCTGTGTCGACGATTACCTCGCAGGCAAGCGCGTGCCGCTGGATTTCATCCAGACGCACGCGACAGCACCGAAAGCGGCACCCCAGGTCGCACCCAAGTTGAGTTAAGGCAGCAACGAAATGAGCAAACGTAAGGTCGTGGTAGGCATGTCGGGCGGCGTCGATTCGTCGGTGACCGCATGGCTGCTCAAGGAGCAGGGGTTCGACGTCGTCGGTCTCTTCATGAAGAACTGGGAAGACGACGACGACGGCGAGTACTGCTCGACGCGCCAGGACTGGATCGACGTGGTGTCGGTCGCGGACCTGATCGGCATCGACGTGGAAGCCGTGAACTTCGCCGCCGAATACAAGGACCGCGTGTTCGCGGAGTTCCTGCGCGAGTATTCCGCGGGCCGCACGCCGAACCCGGACGTGCTCTGCAACGCCGAGATCAAGTTCAAGGCTTTTCTGGACCACGCCATGTCGCTCGGCGCGGAAACGATCGCCACGGGCCACTATGCGCGCGTGCGTCAGAACAACGAGCGTGGCGGTCGTTTCGAACTGCTGAAGGCGCTCGACCACACGAAGGATCAGTCGTACTTCCTGCATCGCCTGAACCAGGCGCAGCTTTCGAAGACGATGTTCCCGCTCGGCGAGATTCCGAAGACGAAGGTGCGCGAGATCGCCGAGAAGATCGGCCTGCCGAACGCGAAAAAGAAGGATTCCACAGGAATCTGCTTCATCGGCGAACGGCCGTTCCGCGACTTCCTCAACCGCTATCTGCCGACCCAACCCGGCCCGATGATGACGCCCGATGGCAAGGTCGTGGGCGAGCACATTGGCCTGGCGTTCTACACGTTCGGGCAGCGCAAGGGCATTGGTCTTGGCGGCAGCAAGGACGGCAGCGGCGACCCGTGGTTCGTCGCGGGCAAGGACATCGCCTCGAATACGCTCTACGTCGTGCAAGGCCACGATCATCCGTGGCTGCTCGCGCACGAACTGCGTGCGGGCAATGTGAGCTGGGTGGCGGGCGAGCCGCCGGCGCAGGACCATGCGTGCGGCGCGAAAACGCGCTATCGCCAGGCGGATGCGCCCTGCTCGTTCCACACCGCAGACGAATTCGGCGCGGGCCAGTTCACGCTGCGTTTTCCCGATGCGCAATGGGCCGTGACGCCCGGCCAGTCGGCGGTGCTCTATGACGGCGACGTGTGCCTGGGCGGTGGCATCATCGAAGCGGTGACGACGCTCGCGCCGCACGTGCCCGCGGTACTGCCGCCCGAAGCGCCGAAGAAAAAGAAGCGCGTAGCGCGCAAGAAGCCCGCTGCAGCCACGACGGCGTGACGCAAGCACCGTCAAGCAAAACGTAAGAGAACACTGCGCGGCGCCCTGGGCGCCGCGTTTTTTTTGGCGTCTTTCGACACCTGCCAGACACCGATCAAACGGCGTGCCCGCTTCTTGCCCGCTTCTTGCCCGCTTCTTGCCCGCCTCCCAGCCAGATTCACGAACTTGCGGCATCATTCCCGCAAGCCGCGCCCGGCAACCGCGCGGCTCACGCGCACCGCCCCTTCACGAGAGGAGCGCACAAGGGCGCGCATTACATCAAGTTCGAGGAGTCCCCCCAATGTTTTCCCGACGTTATCTCGCCATGTGGGGCGCGGTGCTGCTGCTTGCAGCCTGCGTCGCCGCGGCTGCCCTCCATCACCTGTCGTGGTACTGCGTGATCGTGCCGGTGCTGCTCGTCGCGCTCGGCGTCTACGACATGTTCCAGGAGCGCCACGCGATCCTGCGCAACTACCCGATCTGGGGCCATCTGCGCTTTCTGTTCGAGTTCGTGCGGCCCGAGATCCGCCAGTACTTCGTCGAGGACGACACCGACGAAAAGCCGTTCTCGCTCGCCCAGCGCAGCCTCGTCTACCAGCGCGCGAAGAACGCGGTGGACAGCCGCCCGTACGGCACCGAACTCGACGTGAAGGCCGTGGGCCACGAATGGATCAGCCACTCGCTCGCGCCCACGAAGCTCGCGGGCAGCGACTTCCGCGTGCTCGTAGGCGCGAACCGCGCGCAGCCGTACTCGATGTCGATCTTCAACATTTCGGCGATGAGCTTCGGCGCGCTCTCGGCCAACGCGATCCGCGCGCTCAACATGGGCGCGAAGAAAGGCGGCTTCGCACACGACACGGGCGAAGGCTCGATGTCGAAGTATCACCGCGAGAATGGCGGCGACATCATCTGGGAGATCGCCTCGGGGTACTTCGGCTGCCGCAACGACGACGGCACCTTTAGCGCCGACAAGTTCCAGCGCCTCGCGAACGAACCGCAGGTGAAGATGATCGAGGTGAAGCTCTCGCAGGGCGCGAAGCCCGGCCATGGCGGCATGCTGCTCGCCGCGAAGGTCACGCCCGAGATCGCCGAAACGCGCGGCATTCCCATTGGCAAAGATTGTGTCTCGCCCGCGCGCCACTCTGAATTCTCCACGCCGCGCGGGCTGCTCGAATTCGTCGAGCGTCTGCGCAAGCTCTCGGGCGGCAAGCCCACGGGCTTCAAACTGTGCATCGGGCATCCGTGGGAGTTCTTCGGCATCGCCAAGGCGATGCTCGAAACCGGCATCCTGCCCGACTTCATCGTCGTGGACGGCGCGGAAGGCGGCACGGGCGCGGCCCCGCTTGAATTCACCGACCATATCGGCACGCCGCTGCAGGAAGGGCTGCTCCTCGTGCACAACACGCTCGTGGGCATTGGCCTGCGCGACAAGATCAAGATCGGCGCGAGCGGCAAGATCATCACCGCGTTCGATATCGCACGCACGCTCGCGATCGGCGCGGACTGGGTGAACTCGGCGCGCGGCTTCATGTTCGCGGTAGGCTGCATCCAGGCGCAGAAGTGCCACTCGGACCGCTGCCCCACGGGCGTCGCCACGCAAGACCCCGTGCGCCAACGCGCGCTGAACGTGCCGGACAAGGGCGAGCGCGTCTTCAACTTCCATCACAACACGCTGCACGCGCTGCAAGAGCTGATACAGGCCGCTGGCCTTTCGAGCCCGTCGGATCTGCGTGCGCATCACATCGTGCGGCGCGTGTCGTCGTACGAGGTGAAGCTGATGTCGGAACTGCTCAAGTACCTGAAGCCCGGCGATCTGCTCGAAGGCCGCTATCGCTATCAGCTGTACGAGAAGTGGTGGCCGGTCGCGCGCAGCGATTCATTCGCGCCGGCGGAGGAAAAGATCGCTTGAGGAAGGCGAGGTGCGACTGACGCGAAAACGCCCGGCGGCACGCAATGCCGTCGGGCGTTTTTGCATCGGCTGTCTATGAACTGCCGATCAGCCTTGCGGCACCGTGTCGATGAACGACTGGCGCTGCGAGAGCTTTTCGAAGTGACGCGCGAGATTCGGATGCGCCTCACGCCAGTTCAGCTCCGGCATGCGGAAGTCGAGATAGCCGAGCGCGCAGCCCACGGAAATATCCGCGATCGTGTAGCGGTTGCCCGCGCACCACGGGTTGCCGTCGAGTCCCTTGGCCATCGCGGCGAGACCTTCGTGGATCTTGCGCTCCTGGCGCTTTACCCAGGCCTCGTTGCGCTGCTCCGGCGTGCGTTGCGTGCCTTCGAGGCGGATCAGCACGGTCGCGTCGAGCATGCCGTCGGCGAGCGCTTCCCAGCAACGCACTTCAATACGCTCGCGGCCTGCGGGCGGAATGAGCTTGGCCACGGGCGAAAGCATGTCGACGTACTCGCAGATCACGCGCGAGTCGAACACGGCCTCGCCGTCGTCCATCACGAGACACGGCACCTTGCCGAGCGGGTTGAAATCGTGAATCTCCGTTTCCTCGCCCCACACGTTCTCGAGCACCAGCTTGTAGTCGATTTTCTTTTCAGCGAGCGTGATCCGCGCCTTGCGGACATACGGGCTGCCGAGCGAACCGATAAGTTTCATACCACCTGCCTTTTCTGGAATCCGGCCGAAGTATACGTTGGATTCGTATTTTTCTGACGTGCCGTCTGTTGCAGTGCAGGATTTTTCCTACAAATGATGTAGGCAGGAGACAACCTCGGCGGCAGTGGCGCTCACTGCGGCTGACCGCGACCACGCGCGTCCGTTTGTAGCCAGCGCTACAATCTCACGATGGACTCGACCCTCAAGCACAGCGCCCCGGCCGCCTCGAGCGAAGCCCACCCAGCCGCCAACGTGGCCGACGCAGCCGACATGCAGCGCGGCCCCGACGGCGGCGCGGCGCTCTATCGCGCGCGCCGCGAGCGTGTGCTTGCGGCGTTGCGCGCGCAAGGCGGTGGCGTCGCGCTCGTGCCGACCGCGCCCGAGGCACTGCGCAATCGCGACGCGGACTATCCCTATCGGCACGACAGCTACTTCTACTACCTCACCGGCTTCACGGAGCCCGAGGCGCTGCTCGTGCTCGACGCGAACGCGGGTGAAAACCAGCCCGCCGCGATCCTGTTCTGCCGCGCGAAGAACGTCGAGCGCGAAACGTGGGAAGGGTTTCGCTTCGGTCCCGACGCCGCGCGCGAGGCGTTCGGCTTCGACGCCGCGTTTCCCTTCGACGAACTCGACGCACGCATCCCGCAGCTCATTGCGAACCGTCCGGCGCTGCACTACGCGCTCGCGGCTTCCGGGCGCTTCGACGCGCAGGTGAAGCGCTGGATCGATGCGGTGCGCGCGCAGGGGCGCAGCGGCATCACCGCGCCCGTAGCCGCATACGACCTGCTGCCGCTGCTCGACGACATGCGCGTGATCAAGGACGCGCACGAGCTCGACACGATGCGCCGCGCCGCGAAGATCTCGGCGCTCGCGCACGTGCGCGCGATGCAGACATGCCGGCCCGGCATGCGCGAATACGAGATCGAGGCGGAGCTGCTTTACACGTTCCGCAAGCACGGCGCGCAGGCCCCCGCCTACGGCTCGATCGTCGCGGCAGGCGCGAACGCGTGCGTGCTGCACTACCCGGCGGGCAACGCGGTGGCGCGCGCGGGCGACCTCGTGCTCATCGACGCCGCGTGCGAGTTGAACGGCTACGCCTCGGACATCACGCGCACGTTCCCCGCGAGCGGCCGCTTCACCGGCGCGCAACGCGAGCTTTACGACATCGTGCTCGCCGCCCAGCAGGCCGCCGTCGATGCCACGCGCGCCGGTGTGAACTTCGAAGCGCCGCACGACGCCGCGGTGCGCGTGCTTGCGCAGGGGCTGCTCGATACCGGCATCATCGACCGGCAGCGCTTTGCGAGCGTCGACGACGTGATCGCCGAGCGCGCCTATGCGCGCTTCTATATGCATCGCACCGGGCACTGGCTCGGCATGGATGTGCACGACGCGGGCGATTATCGTGAGCGCGATATTGCGCCGAGCGCCGGAAAACCCGACGCCCCGCCGCCCTGGCGCACGCTGCGCCCCGGCATGACGCTCACGATCGAGCCAGGCCTCTACATCCGCGCGGCAGAGGACGTGCCCGAGCGCTACTGGGACATCGGCATTCGCATCGAGGACGACGCGATCGTCACCGAAACGGGCTGCGAGCTGATCACGCGCGGCGTGCCCGTTGCGGCCGATGAAATCGAAGCGCTGATGCAGGACGCGCAGCGCGGCGCCTGACGCAAGCGCAGACACAACCACGCGAAGATCCCACACGAAACGAAGCAAACGACATGAACGCAGTTTCCGGCAGCGCGAACGACACTTCCACCGGCGCGAACACGCCCGCTCATTTCGATCACGACGTGGCGATCGTCGGCGCCGGGCCGGTGGGTCTCGCGCTCGCGGGGTGGCTCGCGCGGCGCAGCGCCACGCAAGGGCTCTCGATCGCGCTGATCGACGCGCGCGAACCCGAGGACAGCGCCGGCGACCCGCGCGCCATTGCCGTTTCGCAGGGCAGCCGCACGCTGCTCGAGGCGCTCGCATGGCCGCACGACGCGACGTCTATCGAGCGTATTCATGTCTCGCAGCGCGGCCATTTCGGGCGCACGCTGATCGACCGGCACGACTACGACTTGCCCGCGCTTGGCTACGTGGCGCGCTACGGCGCGATCGTTCAGGCGCTCGCGCGTGCCGTGCACGGCACGCCGGTGCACTGGCTGCATCACACGCAGGCGCACGATCCCGTCGTGGAGCACGACGGCGTGACGCTGCCGGTCGTGAGCGCGGGCGTTGAGCGGCAGTTGCGCACGCGCATCCTCGTGAACGCCGAAGGCGGCCTGTATCGCCCGCTGCCCCAGCGCGATACGCAAAACGATTCCGACGAAGCCGACGCAAATGCGATCGTGCCGGCCGCCGAAACCAAACGCACGCGCGACTACGGCCAAACGGCGCTGGTCGGCGTGGTGACGCTCGCGGCCCCGCAGCCACACGTGGCGTGGGAGCGTTTCACGAGCGAAGGCCCAATCGCGCTCCTGCCGATGGGCGGCGTGCGCGGCGCGGACTACGCGCTCGTGTGGTGCTGCTCGCCTGCGCAAGCCGAGCGGCGCGCGCAGCTTTCCGACGCCGACTTCCTCGCCGAACTCGGTGTGGCGTTCGGCCCGCGCATGGGCCGCTTCACGCACATTCACGGTCGCGCGGCTTTCCCACTCGGCTTGAACGCGCTCGACGCCCTCGTTTCCGGTAACGGCCGCATCGCAGCGGTCGGCAATGCCGCGCAGACGCTGCATCCGGTGGCGGGCCAGGGCCTCAATCTCGGCCTGCGCGACGCCCACGCCCTTGCCGATTCACTCGCGCAGCACGGCGCCACGCCGCGCGCGCTCGCCGAGTTCGCGGGCCGCCGCGCGTTCGACCGGCGCATGACGATCGGCGCAACGGATACGCTCGCCCGCCTTTTCACCGTCGATTTCGGTCCGCTCGCCACGCTGCGCGGGCTCGCGCTCACGGCGCTCGAATTCGCGCCGCCAGTGAAGACGGCGCTCGCGCGGCAGATGATGTTTGGGCAGCGGAGTTGAGTCAGCCAACTAAGGGTCGCATCGCTTTTTTTTGCATGATTGTTTTCACGCTGAAGCGCCGCCCTACAACAAGACCAGGGTCCGCGCTGCGCGACCTTGCATCCCGTTAACGCTAAAATACGCGTTTCCCCTTTTGCAAATTCACGCCGTTCGCCGCGCCAGCCGGATTGCCATCCGGGTCGCGGCACCGGCCTCGCCCGCGCGTCATGTTCACTATCGGCCGTCACACCTTGCGTAATAACCTGTTCGTCGCCCCCATGGCGGGCGTCACGGACAGGCCGTTCCGTCAGTTGTGCAAGCGCCTCGGCGCGGGCTATGCGGTGTCCGAAATGGTCGCATCCAACGCGCAGCTCTGGAAGAGCGAAAAGACCATGCGCCGCGCCAATCACGCGGGCGAAGTGGAACCCATCTCCGTGCAGATCGCCGGCGCCGATCCGGACATGATGGCCGAAGCCGCGCGCTACAACGTGGCGAACGGCGCGCAGATCATCGACATCAACATGGGCTGCCCGGCCAAGAAGGTCTGCAACGTCGCGGCCGGCTCGGCGCTCCTGCAGAACGAGCCGCTGGTCGCGCGCATCGTCAAGGCCGTGGTCGACGCCGTGGGCGTGGGCCCCGACGCCGTGCCCGTTACGCTCAAGATCCGCACGGGCTGGGACCGCGACAACCGCAACGCGCTCACCATCGCGCGTATTGCCGAAGAAAGCGGCATCTCCATGCTCACCGTGCACGGCCGCACGCGCGCCGACCTCTATCACGGTGAAGCGGAGTACGAAACGATCGCCGCAGTGAAAGCCGCGGCACGGATTCCGGTGGTCGCGAACGGCGACATTACGTCGCCGCAAAAGGCACGAGAGGTCCTCGCGCTCACGGGCGCCGACGCCATCATGATCGGCCGCGCAGCGCAGGGGCGCCCGTGGCTGTTCCGCGAAATCGAACATTTCCTCGCGACGGGCGAACTGTTGCCGCCGCCGCGCGTGGACGAAATCCAGTCGATCATGAATGAGCATCTGGAGGACCACTACGCGTTTTATGGCGAATTTACGGGCGTGCGTACTGCACGCAAGCATATCGGCTGGTACACTCGCGGCCTTTGCGGCGCCAACACGTTCCGGCATCGCATGAATACGCTGGACACCACGCGCGAGCAGCTTGTCGCCGTCAACCAGTTCTTCGACGAACAGAAGGCGCGCTCCGAGCGCCTCGTCTACGTCGACGACGAGAACAACGACAGCGACGGCAGCGACGAATCAACCGATCGACTGGCAGCATGAGCAAGCACAACATCGAACAATCCGTCCGCGAGAGCCTTGGCATCTACTTCCAGGACCTCGACGGCAGCAATCCGCACGACGTCTACGAAATGGTAATGGCGTGCGTCGAAAAACCGATGCTCGAGGTGGTGCTCGAGCAGGCAGGCGGCAATCAGTCGCTGGCCGCCGAGTATCTCGGCATCAACCGCAACACGCTGCGCAAGAAGCTCCAGCAGCACGGCCTGCTGTAACGCCGCTGCGTTTTACTGGACCTTCGGCGCGGACTCCTCGATCTATCGGCAACTCTCCCACATCATGATCAAGCAAGCGCTCATCTCCGTTTCCGACAAGGCAGGCATTGTCGACTTCGCGAAATCCCTGTCGGATCTCGGCGTCAAGATCCTGTCGACCGGCGGCACCGCGAAACTGCTCGCGGACGCGGGCCTTCCCGTCACCGAAGTGGCCGACTACACCGGCTTTCCGGAAATGCTCGATGGGCGCGTGAAAACGCTGCACCCGAAGGTCCACGGCGGCATTCTTGCGCGCCGCGACCTGCCCGAGCACATGGCCGCGCTCGAAAAGCACGACATCCCGACGATCGACCTGCTCGTCGTGAACCTCTACCCGTTCGTCCAGACGGTGTCGAAGGAAGAGTGCACGCTCGAAGACGCGATCGAGAACATCGATATCGGCGGCCCGACCATGCTGCGCTCGGCGGCGAAGAATCATCGCGACGTGACCGTGGTGGTCGACCCGGCCGACTACGCGAAGGTGCTGGAGGAAATGCGCGCGAACGGCAACACCGTGAGCTACGCCACGAATTTCCGTCTCGCGACCAAGGTGTTCTCGCACACGGCGCAGTACGACGGCGCGATCACGAACTACCTCACGAGCCTGACCGAAGCGCTCGAGCACAAGTCGCGCAACACCTACCCGGCCGTGCTGAACCTCGCGTTCGACAAGGTCCAGGACCTGCGCTACGGCGAAAACCCGCACCAGAGCGCCGCGTTCTACCGCGACCTCACGACGCCCGCCGGCGCGCTCGCGAACTACACGCAGCTCCAGGGCAAGGAACTTTCGTACAACAACATCGCCGACTCGGACGCGGCCTGGGAATGCGTGAAGACGTTCGACGCCCCGGCCTGCGTGATCATCAAGCACGCGAACCCGTGCGGCGTGGCGATCGGCGCGAACGCGCTCGAAGCCTACTCGAAGGCGTTCCAGACCGACCCGACCTCGGCGTTCGGCGGCATCATCGCGTTCAACCGCGAAGTGGACGAAGCGGCGGCCCAAGCCGTGGCGAAGCAGTTCGTCGAAGTGCTGATCGCGCCGTCGTTCTCGGCAGCCGCGAAGGCCGTATTCGCCGCGAAACAGAACGTGCGTCTGCTGGAAATCGCGCTGGGCGATGGCCATAACGCGTTCGACCTCAAGCGCGTGGGCGGCGGCCTGCTCGTGCAATCGCTCGATGCGAAGAACGTGCAGCCGCACGAACTGCGCGTCGTGACGAAGCGCCACCCGACGCCGAAGGAAATGGACGATCTGCTGTTCGCATGGCGCGTGGCGAAGTTCGTGAAGTCGAACGCCATCGTGTTCTGCGCAAACGGCATGACGATGGGCGTGGGCGCAGGCCAGATGAGCCGCGTGGACTCGGCGCGCATCGCCAGCATCAAGGCCGAAAACGCGGGCCTCAAGCTCGCGGGCACGGCGGTCGCGTCGGACGCGTTCTTCCCGTTCCGTGACGGTCTCGACGTAGTGGTCAACGCAGGCGCGACCTGCGTGATCCAGCCGGGCGGCTCGATGCGCGACGACGAAGTGATCGGCGCCGCCGACGAGCACAACATCGCCATGGTGATGACGGGCATTCGCCACTTCCGTCACTGATCCTTGCGCGCGGCGCGTGACCTGCACGTGACGCGCCGCTTGAGCCAGGCCCGCCGGACTTGCGTCCCGCGGGCTTTTTCTTTGCATGGCGCGCCGCCTTCGCTCGCGCCCTCAAGGCTCGCGGCAGGTAGGCCGTTCGTTGTACCATCGCAGCACATTCGTTTTTCCCGCATTTCATGAGAATTCTCGGCATCGACCCCGGCTTGCGCGTCACCGGCTTCGGCGTGATCGAGCGTCACGGCCATCAGCTCACGTATGTCGCAAGCGGCGTCATCCGCACCGCCGATGCCGATCTGCCCACGCGCCTAGGCACCATTTTCGAGGGCGTCTCCACGCTGATCCGCCAGCACGCGCCCGACCAGGCGGCGATCGAAAAAGTGTTCGTCAACGTCAATCCGCAGTCCACACTCCTGCTCGGCCAGGCGCGCGGCGCTGCCATTTGCGGGCTGGTTTCGGGCGGCGTGCCGGTGGCCGAATACACCGCGCTGCAACTCAAGCAAGCCGTGGTGGGCTACGGACGCGCGACCAAAGAGCAGATGCAGCAAATGGTCGTGCGCCTGCTCGCCCTCACGGGCACGCCCGGCACCGACGCCGCCGACGCGCTCGGCATGGCGATCTGCCACGCGCACGGCGGGGATGCGCTTGCCACGCTCGGCGGGCTTGCGCCTGCGCTCGCGAAGAAGGGCATGCGGGTGCGTCGTGGACGGTTGATAGGCTAAATGCGCGGTTGAATGTGTGGCTGACTACGCGACTAATGCGCCTCGCCCAAACGGCCAACGTTCCAGCCATGCGCTCCGGAGTACCCTGCCCTCCGCTACACTCTTGAGCTTTCCCTCATCACAGAAACCGCCATGATCGGTCGCATTGCCGGCGTATTGCTGGAAAAGAACCCGCCGCACCTGCTCATCGACTGCAACGGCGTCGGCTACGAAGTCGACGTGCCGATGAGCACGTTCTACAACCTGCCCGGCAACGGCGAAAAAATCGTGTTGCTCACGCAGATGATCGTGCGCGAAGACGCGCATCTGCTCTTCGGCTTCGGCACGCAAGAGGAACGCTCGACGTTTCGCGAACTGCTCAAGATCAGCGGCATCGGCGCGCGCATGGCGCTCGCCGTGCTCTCGGGCATGAGCGTGCACGACCTCTCGCAAGCGGTCACACAGCAAGATGCGGCGCGCCTCACGCGCGTGCCCGGCATCGGCAAGAAAACGGCCGAGCGTCTGCTGCTCGAACTCAAGGGCAAGCTCGGTGCGGACCTCGGCGCCATGGCCGCCGCCGCTTCGCCTTCCGACCACGCGAACGACATCCTCAACGCGCTGCTTGCGCTCGGCTATTCGGAGAAGGAGGCGCTCGCCGCGATCAAAAACGTGCCCGCCGGCACCGGCGTTTCCGAAGGCATCAAGCTCGCGCTCAAGGCGCTTTCGAAGGCCTGATCGCCGCCGCGCAGGCTCGAGCCAGGCTGTTAGTTGCGGCACGATCCCGGGGTTCGGGACGGCCCGCCGCCGCATAGTCTGCGCGGTACAATCGCTGGATGATCGAAACCGACAAACTCGCCGCCAACCACGCCGGCGCCGACCGCGTGATCGCCGCCACGCCCGCCTCGACCCACGAGGAAGCGTTCGAACGCGCGTTGCGCCCGCGCCAGCTCGACGAATACGTCGGCCAGGAAAAGGTGCGGGGCCAACTCGAGATTTTCATCGAGGCCGCGAAGCGCCGTTCCGAACCGCTCGACCACGTGCTGCTGTTCGGACCGCCGGGCCTCGGCAAAACCACGCTCGCGCACATCATCGCGCGCGAAATGGGGGTCAATCTGCGGCAGACGTCGGGCCCCGTGCTGGAACGCGCGGGCGATCTCGCAGCGCTGCTCACCAATCTCGAAGCCAACGACGTGCTCTTCATCGACGAAATTCACCGGCTCTCGCCGGTCGTCGAGGAAATCCTGTATCCGGCGCTCGAGGACTACCAGATCGACATCATGATTGGCGAAGGGCCGGCCGCGCGCAGCGTGAAGCTCGACCTCCAGCCGTTCACGCTTGTGGGCGCGACCACGCGCGCGGGCATGCTCACGAACCCGCTGCGCGACCGCTTCGGCATCGTCTCGCGCCTCGAGTTCTACAACGCGAGTGAACTCTCGCGCATCGTGCAACGCTCCGCATCGCTGCTCGGCGCGCAGATTCACCCTGACGGCGCGCTCGAAATCGCGCGCCGCTCGCGCGGCACGCCGCGTATCGCGAACCGTCTGCTGCGCCGCGTGCGCGACTACGCCGAGGTGAAAGCCGACGGTGCGATCACCGCCAAGGTCGCCGACGCCGCGCTGCGCATGCTCGACGTCGACCCCGTGGGCTTCGACCTGATGGACCGCAAGCTGCTCGAAGCCATCCTGCACAAGTTCGACGGCGGCCCGGTGGGCGTGGACAATCTCGCCGCCGCAATCGGCGAGGAACGCGACACGATCGAGGACGTGCTCGAACCGTATCTGATCCAGCAGGGCTATCTGCAGCGCACGCCGCGCGGCCGCGTGGCCACGCAACTGAGCTATCGCCACTTCGGCCTCACGGTGCCAGACGACGCATCGACGGGCGGCGACTGGGAACCGGACGCGTCGTAAGCCGCAGTACATTTGCGCGGCACACCTTCAACGCACTTCAACGCAGCGCGAGCGAGAGCACGATGTCCGATCATGCTGGCCTGCCTCCCAACGCTCCCGAGCCGACCGGCCTTGCCGGTCAACTCGTGCGCCGCCTGCGCATGACGCTCGCCGAAAGCATCACGCATCTAACCACGGGCAGCGGCCCGAGACTCGATTACTCGCATCCGCCGGGCGACCCGGGCCTCTTCGGCCCCGACGCCGTCTGCTGGAAAGTCCACGCCGATTTCGCCGCGATGATGGCGGGCGGCGTGAGCGCGCTGCTGCTCCAGGCGCTGCATCCGCATGCGCTCGCCGGCGTGTGGGACCATTCGACGTTTCGCATCGACATACTCGGGCGGCTGCGGCGCACCGCGACTTTCATCGCGGGCACGACATACGGCAGCCGCGCCGACGCGCTGGCCTTGATCGAACGCGTCAAGACGATTCACTTCGCCGTGACGGGCACCGCGCCCGATGGCTGCCCCTACCGCGCGAGCGATCCCGCATTGCTGACGTGGGTGCACGTGGCCGAAGTATCGAGCTTTCTCGGCGCGTATTTGCGCTTCGTGAATCCCGCGCTGCCCGGTGCGATGCAGGATCAGTACTACGCCGAAGTCGCGCGCATTGCCGAACTGCTGGGCGCTGCGAACGTGCCACGCTCGCGCGCCGAAGTCGATGCGTATTTGCAGTCGATGCAGCCCGAACTCGTCGCGAGCGAGCGCACGTTCGAGGTCGTGCGCGTGCTCATGGATGCGCCGGCGCCGCGACCGGGAATGCGCCCTGCTGGCGCGCTGATCAGGAATGCGGGCATCGACCTGTTGCCGCCTTTCGCGCAGCAGATGCTCGGCTTCGACTCCTTCTCCTTTGCGCGCCGCGCGCTCGTGCAGCCTGGCATGCGAGCGGTCGCACCGGTATTGCGCTGGGCGCTCGTCAATGGCGTGTCCAAACGCGCGCGGCGGCGGGCTGCGGCCAAACCCGCGCAATAAGCACTGCGCAATAGCAAAACGGCCAACCCGCTCGCGCCGGTTGGCCGTTCCGTTTGCAGCGCGCCGAGATGACCTGGCGCCTGCGTGCTTACATCTTCACCACGTCGAGCAGCGTCTTCTTGCCTGCCTTGTAGTTGTAGAGCGAGATCACGCCGTGCTTGAGGTCGCCCTTCGCGTCGAAGGTGGTCTCGCCAATCACGCCCTTGTAGTCCGTGCCCGGGATCTGCGCGAGGACCTTCGCGGGATCAGTCGAGTTCGCGCGCTTCATCGCATCGACGACGATGTACACCGCGTCATACGTGAACGGCGCATCGAATTCGATCGGGTGACCGAAGCGCTTCTGGTACTTCGCCGCGAACGCCGCGCCGCCATTCATGCGCTCGACCGCCATGCCCGCCTGCGAGCAAACGATATTGTCGGTCGCCGCGCCCGCCAGCTCCGCGAGGCTTTCCGTGCACACACCGTCGCCCGACAGCACCTTCGCGCGCAGCCCCAGTTGCTTCGCCTGCTTCGCGAACGGACCGCCGGTGGCGTCCATGCCGCCGTACATGATCGCGTCCGGGTTCTCGCCCTTGATCTTCGTGAGGATCGCGCGGAAATCCACGGCCTTGTCGTTGGTCGCGTCGTGCGAGAGCACCTTCATGCCAAGCGACTTCGCCGTCTTCTCGAACTCGTTGGCGAGGCCCTGGCCATACGCGGTCGAGTCGTCGACCACGGCCACGGTCTTCACGTTCAGGCTTTTCGCTGCGTAGTCGGCAAGCGCGGGGCCTTGCTGGGCATCGGTCGCGACCACGCGGTACGTCGTCTTGAAACCCTGCTGCGTGTACGAAGGATTGGTCGACGACGGCGAGATCTGCACGATGCCCGCGTCGCTGTAAATCTTCGAAGCCGGGATCGATGCCCCCGAATTCAGATGGCCAATCACGGCAACGACCTTGTCGTCGACGAGTTTCTGCGCGACCTGGGTGGCCTGGCGCGGGTCGGCGGCGTCGTCCTGGGCGTCGAGCGAGAGCGTAATCTTTTGGCCGTCGATCGTAAGACCCTTGGCGTTGATTTCCTCGATGGCGAGGCGCGCGCCGTTCTCGTTGTCCTTGCCGAGGTGGGCCGAACCGCCCGTGAGCGGCCCGACGTGGCCGATCTTGACGACCTGGTCGGCCGCCGCGTTGCCCGAGAGCGCTGCGAGCGCCATGACCGCTGCGCTCACCGGCAGCAGCTTGTGAAGCTTGAACGTCATTGAACTTTCTCCTGCGTTTTTTTCTGGGAATACCCGTTCGTATAACAACCTTGGGCGCGCGGCTTCACGCCTGCCATGCGCGCGCGTCCCTCTACAACGCGGAGCCGGGCCAGGAGCCCGGTGGCCAGAGCACCCAAAGGTCGGACAAATGTTAGCAGGACGCTTAACTTTGTGGTTGGGCTTTGGAAGGAATCCGCAAGCGAGCGGAAAGGAGATAGCTGGAGCCTTAGCCTGGAGTCAGACGGGACTGGGATCAACGCGGGGAAGGGAAAGGCTGGAGAAACAGGACAGCGCGGCGGCCCACCGCGCTGTGTGAGGAAACAGATTAGCGGCCCGGCTCCGGCGTGCGCTTGAAGCCATCGTCGGCGCTAACGCCGCCCAGATGCGCCACGTCGCCCCATGCGACGACGCGCGCCTGCATCACGTAGTCGCCGCGTTCGAAATCGACGACGTTCACGCTCGTGTTGAGGAGCGGCCACGCGCGCGGCGCGTCGAGCGAGAGGCCGTTCGCGAAGCGGTAGACGCAGTCGAGCACGCCGCCGTGCGCGACACACGCAATGCGCCCGCCCGGATGCATGGCCAGGATCGGCTCGAGCGCGTGCAACACGCGGTGATACAACTCGCGCTGCGACTCGCCCTCGGGCGGCGCGAAGCCGGGGTCGCGCGTTTGCCAGTGCGCGTACTCGTCCGGAAAGCGCTCGGCGATTTCGTCGCTGTCGTGGCCCTGGAACGCGCCATAGTTGCGTTCGCGCAGCCCTGCCGTGAGCTGCACCGGCAAACCCAGGGCTTCCGCAACGGGCTGTGCCGTCTGTTGCGCGCGCAACAGGTCGCTCGACCAGATTGCATCGATCCGCGCGCCCGACTGCACTTCCTTCGCGAGCCGTGCGCCGAGCTGCTGCGCCTGCACCACACCACTTTGCGCGAGGGGAATGTCGATATGCCCCTGGATGCGCTTGATGCGATTCCAGTCCGTTTCGCCGTGGCGGATAAAGAGGATCTGCGTGTTCATGGTTCAGTTGCGCACTTGCAGCCAGAACGTGACGGGGCCGTCGTTGACGAGCGACACCTGCATGTCGGCGCCGAACTCGCCGGTCTCGACGGTCGGATGCTTCTCGCGCGCGGCGGCGACGAAATAATCGAACAGACGCCGCCCCTCTTCGGGCGGCGCGGCCGGCGTGAAGCTCGGGCGCAGGCCACTGTTCGTATCGGCGGCAAGCGTGAACTGCGAGACGAGCAGCAAGCCGCCGGGAGCGCCATTGCCGTCGATGTTCTGCACGCTCAGGTTCATCTTGCCCGCCGCGTCGCTGAACACGCGATAGCCGAGCAGCTTCGCGAGCAGCTTGTCGGCGTTGGCTTCGGTGTCGCCACGCTCGGCACACACCAGCGCGAGCAGCCCCTGGCCGATCGCACCGGTCACGCGTTCGCTGCCACCTTGCGCCACGCGTACTTCCGCTCGGCGCACGCGCTGGATCAGGGCAATCATGCGGTGAGCGTCACGCGCGCAAAGCGCCGCTTGCCCACTTGCACGACGAACTCGCCCGCCTCGACCTTGAGGCCCTTGTCGGACACAGTCGCGCCGTCGATCTTCACGCCGCCCTGCTCGATGTTGCGCAGTGCTTCGCTCGTGGAGGGCACGAGCCCCGCCTGCTTGAGCAACTGGCCGATGGCAAGCGGCGCGCCTGCGAGCGTGATCGACGGAATGTCGTCGGGCACGCCGCCCTTGGCGCGGTGGTTGAAGTCTTCGAGCGCGCGCTCGGCGTCGGCCTGCGAATGAAAGCGTGCGACGATTTCCTGCGCGAGCAGCACCTTGAAGTCGCGCGGGTTGCGGCCCGCTTCGATCTCGCGCTTGAAGCCCTCGATTTCGTCCATGGGACGGAACGAGAGCAGCGTGAAGTAACGCCACATCATCGTGTCCGAAATGGACATGAGCTTGCCGAACATGTCGTTGGGCTTTTCGCTGATGCCAACGTAGTTGTTCTTCGACTTCGACATCTTCTCGACGCCGTCGAGGCCTTCGAGCAGCGGCATCGTGAGAATGCACTGCTGTTCCTGGCCGTACTGCTTTTGCAGTTCACGGCCAACGAGCAGGTTGAACTTCTGGTCCGTGCCGCCGAGCTCGAGGTCCGCATTGAGCGCGACCGAGTCGTAGCCCTGCATGAGCGGATACAGGAACTCGTGGATCGAGATGGGCACGCCGCCCTGGAAGCGCTTGGTGAAGTCCTCGCGCTCGAGAATGCGCGCGACCGTGTAGCGCGACGCGAGCTTGATCATGCCGTCGGCGCCGAGCGGCATCGACCATTCGCTGTTGTAGCGAATTTCGGTCTTTTCGCGGTTGAGAACGAGCGCGGCCTGCTCGAAGTACGTTTTCGCGTTCGATTCGATCTGCTCGCGCGTAAGCGGCGGGCGCGTGGCATTGCGGCCCGACGGGTCGCCGATCAGGGAAGTGAAGTCGCCGATCAGGAAGATCACGGTGTGGCCGAGATCCTGAAGCTGGCGCATCTTGTTGAGCACGACCGTGTGGCCGATGTGGATGTCGGGCGCGGTCGGGTCGAGGCCGAGCTTGATGCGCAGCGGCTTGCCCGTGGCCGCGCTGCGGGCGAGCTTCTGCTCGAACTCTTCTTCGATCAGCAGTTCGTCGACGCCGCGCTTCGTGACGGCAAGCGCGTGACGGACTTCGTCGGTGACCGGAAAGGCGTCTTTTGCGGCGGCGCTGGCGCCGTTGCTGGAGTTGGACTCGTTGCTCATGCTTCGATCGGTTCTGTCGTTAAGTCTGGGTCTAGACCGCAATTTTACGTGATTCGACTGGCCAGGCTGAGGTTTGCGGCGCTTTGCAGGTCTTTGCGGCTCTTTGCGGGTCGCGCACGCTGCGGCGACTCGCATCGCGCCCCGAGCCTCATGCTCAGGAACGGGCGGCAGCGCGCTCCACACGCGGGATGCCCTTCGCGCGCGCCTGCCAAAGGTCGTAGGCGGCCTGCATGGCGAGCCACAGGTCGGCGCGGCCCCCGTTTTCCTCGCCAAGCCACGCCTCGAGGCGCAGCGCCATTTCCGGCGAAATACCGGCGCGGCCGTTCAGCACGCGCGAGAGCGCGGCGCGCGTGACGCCGAGTTGCGCAGCCGCTTCGGTCACGGTGAGCCCCAGTTCGGGAAGAATGTCCTCGCGCAGCGTTTCGCCGGGGTGCGGCGGGTTATGCATGCGTATCGTGTCGTTCATCTTGCTCATGCCTCAGTGGTAGTCGTGATAGTCGACAAGGACCGCGTGGCGGCCTTCGAACGCGAAGGTCAGGCGCCAGTTGCCATTGCCGAGAATCGCATGGTGCCCGTCGAGACGGCCTTCCAGCGCATGGCAGCGCCAGCGTGGCACGTTCATGTCCCGCGGCGACTCGGCCTCGTCCAGCCGCGCCAGCTGACGCCGCAGGCGCGGGATGTGATCGGGCCGGATGCCCGCTTTGCTGCCAGTGAAGAAGAACGCCTTCAGCCCTTTGTGATTCCACGACTTGATCATGATTCTCCAGACTAAGCAGAACGAACATGGATAGGTCTGGAGCCAGGATCGGGTCAATACGCGCCCTCCCGTATAGCGTATAGTTTCACTATACGGATCACACATTGCGCAGTCAACCCTCAGACTTCTGGAAGTTGATTTCGCGCAGGGCTCCAGTGCCGCCCGGGTTCGAGCGGCGAAGATGAGCGTCGCATGTCGCGAAGGCAGCCAACAGTCAGCCGTTCGGCTTACGCTCGAACGGCATTGCGCCGATAATTCCTTCGCAGGACACTGAATTGTCTTAATCAAGGAGCACAACGTGGCGCCACGCGACGCACGAAACGAGAGCGCACACGCCGCCGACGGCGTGTATTTCGGCCTGATGTCGGGCACGAGCATGGATGGCGTGGACGGCATTGCCGTGCGCTTCGAGGCTGGCCAGCGGCCAGTGGTGCTGGCCGAGGCCTTCGTCGGTTTCGCACAGGGGCTGCGCGAAGCGCTCTTTTCGTTGCAGCAGCCAGGCGAGAACGAGATCGAGCGCGAGGCGCTCGCCGGCAACGCACTTGCGGCCCGCTATGCGGTGTGCTGCCACGAGTTGCTGCGCGCGGGCAATGTTTCCGCCGGCGATGTGCGCGCAATCGGCGCTCACGGGCAGACCGTGCGGCATCGTCCGGAGAAGGGCTACACGGTGCAGATACAGAACCCGGCGCTGCTTGCGGAACTCACCCACATCGACGTGATCGCCGACTTCCGCAGCCGCGACGTCGCCTCGGGCGGCCAGGGCGCGCCGCTCGTGCCCGCGTTCCACGCGACGCTGTTCGGCTCGCAGGAAGAAACGCGCGTGGTCTGCAACCTGGGCGGCATCAGCAACATCACCGTGCTTTCGTCGACGGGTGCCGTGCGTGGGTTCGATTGTGGCCCGGCCAACGCCCTGCTCGACCTCTGGGCCGAACGCCATCTGGGCAAGCCCTACGACGAGAACGGCAAGTTCGCCGCGAGCGGCCATCTGCATCAGCCGCTTTTGAACGCCCTGCTGGACGAACCGTTCTTCGAGCAGCAGCCGCCCAAGAGCACAGGCCGCGATCTCTTCAACGCCCAGTGGCTCGACGACAAACTCAAGGACTTCGAGTCGCTCACGCCGGCCGACGTGCAAGCCACGCTAGTCGCGCTGACCGCCGTGAGCGTGGCGCGCGAGATCGAGCGTCACGCGAGCGACTGCCGCGCCGTGTACGTCTGCGGCGGCGGCGCGCGCAACGCGGCGTTGATGGCGGCGCTGCAGAAGGCGCTCGAAACGGGCGGTGTGGCTGGTGTGCCGGTCATGACCACCGAGGCGCTAGGCGTGCCGCCGCACCAGGTGGAGCCGCTTGCCTTCGCGTGGCTCGCCATGCGCTGCGTAGCGCGCGAGCCCGGCAATCTTGCCGCCGTCACCGGCGCGGCCGGCGAGCGCGTGCTCGGCGCGATTTATCCGCGCTGACCAGGCCCGCTGACTGAGCGCGCTGAATGAGCACGCACCAATAAAAAACGGGGCCGAAGCCCCGTTTCTTTTACTGCAGTCGATCGATCAAACCGAGAACGACGAGCCGCAACCGCACGTGGTGGTCGCGTTCGGGTTCTTGATGACGAACTGCGCGCCATTGAGATCGTCCTTGTAGTCGATCTCGGCGCCGACGAGGTACTGATAGCTCATCGAGTCGATCAGAAGCTGGACGCCGTTGCGGTTCATCACGGTGTCGTCTTCGTTGACCGTCTCGTCGAACGTGAATCCGTACTGGAAGCCCGAGCAGCCGCCGCCTTGCACGAATACGCGCAGCTTCAGCTCCGGGTTGCCTTCCTCGTCGATCAGTTGCTTGACCTTGTCAGCCGCTGCTTCGGTGAAAACGAAGGGACCGGGCATTTCGGTCGCGGTAGTTTCGGTGACAGCGCTCATTCGAACTCTCCAAAAAAGCTTCTAGCCGCTATTGTAGGGCTCTTCCCGAGATCGTGCTTAAGCCCACAAAATCAAGGGTTTCTCCAAACTTTCGCAGCCTGCGCGCCAAGCGTGCGACGCGCCGACAAAAAACGAAAAAGCCGCCCGGCGCAGTGAGCGCGGACGGCTTTTGCAGCAGCGCTGTGCTCCGCAAGGAGCACAGGCCAAAGCGCCAATGCGAAATTAACGCTTCGAGAACTGCTTGCGGCGACGTGCCTTGTGGAAACCGACCTTCTTACGTTCCACTTCACGTGCGTCACGGGTGACGAAGCCAGCTTGCGACAGTGCCGGCTTGAGCGTTGCGTCGTAGTCCATCAGCGCGCGCGTGATGCCGTGGCGAACTGCGCCGGCCTGGCCGGTTTCGCCGCCGCCCGTCACGTTCACCTTGATGTCGAACGTCGTGCCGTGGTTCGTGAGTTCCAGCGGTTGACGCACGATCATCAGCGACGTTTCGCGCGAGAAGTAGTCAGCGATGGGCTTACCGTTGACGATGATGTCGCCCTTGCCCGACTTGATGAAGACACGAGCGACTGCGCTCTTGCGGCGGCCCGTACCGTAATTCCAGTTACCGATCATGTGGGCTCCCCTTAGATCTCGAGCGCCTTCGGCTGTTGTGCCGAGTGCGGGTGCGTTGCGTCAGCGTAGACCTTCAGCTTCTTGATCATCGCGTAGCCGAGCGGGCCCTTCGGCAGCATGCCCTTCACGGCCTTCTCGAGCGCGCGGCCCGGGAAGCGTTCTTGCATCTTGCCGAACGTCGTTTCGTAGATACCGCCCGGGTAACCCGAGTGACGGTAGTACTTCTTGTCGGTGGTCTTGTTGCCCGTGACCTTCAGCTTGCCGGCGTTGATGATGATGATGAAATCACCAGTGTCGACGTGCGGGGTGAACTCAGGCTTGTGTTTGCCGCGAAGACGGCGTGCCACTTCGCTGGCGACACGGCCGAGAACCTTATCCGTCGCGTCAATCACGTACCATTCGCGCTGCACTTCATGTGCCTTGGCGGAAAAAGTCTTCATGATCGATCCAAAAAATAACTTGTGCCCTGTTTTGGTCCTGCTTGTATGGTGACGCTCGTTGGCGCCGGCGCAGGCTCTCCCTGTCTGGGTTTCCCCATTTTCCCCGCGGGCATGGATGCGGGAAACCCACGATTATAAAAGGAAATTTGGCTGCAAGTCAAAAAATTGCTTGCACTGAGGCAGAGACGGGGCGAAACGAGGGCGACGGACGAAAAAAAGCCCGAACGCGTTGTTCGGGCTTAATCCACTCTTTGGAGGAGGGTGGAGGAGACATGTTGAGGTGTCGTGAAGCACGACAACCAATGAGACGAATTATACGGATGGGCCTTGTGCGACGCAAGAGGATTTGCATTGCGAAATACGACACCACAATATGAAATATCGTGGCACTAGCGCACCGAGAGAAAAATCCTTAAAAATCAGTCCATTGAGAATTAGTCACGCGAAAAGCATGGGGGATCACTAGAGCGAAACCCCTAATTGCTTAGTGGAAATCCGCCTTGTTGCCAGGATATCGCGCCGCAACATTCAAGCACAAGGCATAAGGCGCGCGCGGCCGTGTCCCCCCGGACATACCAGTAAGGCGCGGGCTACAATGCCGTCTGAATCAAGAAACCGCGCAGAGGCATACGCACATGGAATGCAAAGTTAGCTGGATGGGACAAGACGGCATGGCGTTCGCAGCCGAAACGGGCAGCGGCCATCTCGTCAACATGGACGGCGCGCCGGAAGGCGGCGGCCACAACCTCGCGCCGCGGCCGATGGAAATGGTGCTGCTCGGCACGGGCGGCTGCACGGCCTACGACGTGGTGCTGATCCTCAAGAAGAGCCGCCAGGAAGTGAGCGGCTGCAGCGTGACGCTCAAGGCCGAGCGTGCGAGCGAGGACCCGAAGGTCTTCACGAAGATCCACTTCCACTTCACCGTGACCGGCAAGAGTCTGAACCCGGCCACCGTCGAGCGCGCAATCAACCTCTCGCACGACAAGTACTGCTCGGCGTCGATCATGATCGGCAAGACCGCCGAGATCACGCATTCGTTCGAGATCGTCGCGGCTTAAGATCTGCGGCAGAAGATTGGCGGCAAAAGAAAAAGCCGGCGCGGTTCATCGAAGAACCGCGCCGGCTTTTTGCATGCGCATTGGCAAATTTGGGCTGCAAAGCAGGCCGATAAGCCGGATTCTGTGCACGCGCCGCGTCCGAAGACGCGCCGCGCGTGGCAGCCATTCCTCTAGGCGCGCCATTGCTGACGCGCTCAAGCTTCCTACCCGCAGACGGAATGGGGGCCCCATCCTGCATCCCGAAGATGCGCGCCTGCCTACTTGGAATTGCTCCGGGTGGAGGTTACCGTGCCGTCTACGTCACCGCAGACGCGGTGCGCTCTTACCGCACCGTTTCACCCTTACCTGATCCCGACCGAAATCGGGCCATCGGCGGTCTGTTCTCTGTTGCCCTGTTCCGCGTGTCGCCACGGATGGCCGTTAGCCATCACCCTGCCCTGTGGAGTCCGGACTTTCCTCGCCCCCTCGACCGAAATCTCGGGGCCGCGACTGCCTGGCCTGCTTTGCGAGGCGTGATATTAGCACGGCCAGAGGCGCCGCGCCGGGGGCCGGATCGATTGCTGCCCGCCGGCCTTTTAGCGAGCGCGGCGGCCGCCGCGAAAGACGGTGGCGTCGTCGTAGAACGACGGGCTTTCGTTATGCGCCCACCAGCCCGGGATGCCGAGTACAGGCAGCGGTGCGAAGCTGCGCCCGTTGAGTGCGGCGTCGGAGGCGAGCGTGACGCTCACTGTCTCGTCCAGATACGCGTCGCGTTGCGCGCGCGACCACGCGAAATAGGCTTGCGGCACCTCGACCACCCATGCGTGCGCCGTGCACGCCGCATAGGGCGAAATCAGCTTTTCGAGCAGCGCATGGCCAAAGACGCGCACTTCGCAGCGCGCCTGGCCAATCGTCTCTTCGAACGCGGCTTCCCAGCTCGAGCGCTGCGCCACGAACAGCGTGCGCCAGTCGAAGCCGCGCAGCGCCGCGATGAGCGCCGCGTCCGATGAGGCATAGAGCACCGCGTTCTCGTCGAAGAGCGTGAGCGCGTCGCGCACGCCGCCGCGCGTGGGGCCCACGCCCAGTACGTCGATCGCCGCGGCCTGGCGTGCGTTGAGCGTCGCCTTGATGCGCGGGAACGCGAACCAGGCAAGCGCGTTGAAGAAGTCGTGGAGATTGTGCCGCGTCGGCACGCAGCCCGTCGCCGCGATATGCGCCTCGTAGGCCGAGCCATCGGGCAGGTCGTCCTGGGCAATGAAGCGCAGCGGCTTGCCGCGGCCCGTGCTTTGGGCGGCGGCGAGCGCGTCGGCGTTCAGTTCATCGAGGTACGCTGCGTATCCAGCCAGCGCGGCCTGCTGCCAGCGCCGCCCCCGCGCTTCGTGCTGCGCAAACCAGGGGCGGGACCAGTCGATGTCGGTGAAGCTACCTAACGGCATGGTCCGGCGCGGTTCGCGCGCGGGCATCGGTGCGTGCGCATCGGCTGCCCCACTCAGCCCAATCGTTGCGCCCGCAGCCACACCGTGCCCCGCCTCGCTCAAGCGAGCTTCCAGCCGATTGTCTCGCCGCCGCGCAGCGGCACGACGGGCGTGTCGCCGGCCTCGACTTCAGCGGGCAGCGTCCAGGTCTCGCGGCGCAGCGTGACCGTTTCGGTCGCGCGCGGCAGGCCGTAGAAGTCCGCGCCGTAAAAGCTCGCGAAGCCCTCGAGCTTGTCGAGCGCGCCTGCGTTGTCGAACGCTTCGGCGTAGAGCTCGAGTGCATGCAGCGCCGTGTAGCAGCCCGCGCAGCCGCACGCGTGCTCCTTCAGGCCCTTCGGGTGCGGCGCGCTGTCGGTGCCGAGGAAGAAGCGATGGTCGCCCGAGGTCGCCGCCTCCACGAGCGCCACGCGATGCGTCTCGCGCTTGAGCACCGGCAGGCAGTAGTAATGCGGACGGATGCCGCCCTGGAAGATCGCGTTGCGGTTGTACAGCAGGTGATGCGCGGTGATCGTCGCGCCGAGGAGACCCGGCGCGGCGTGATCGTCGCGGATGTAGTCGACGGCATCCTTCGTCGTGATGTGCTCGAACACCACCTTGAGCGCCGGGAAATCGCGGCGCAGCGGCGTCATCACGCGGTCGATGAAGACCTTCTCGCGGTCGAACAGATCGATGTCGGCGCTCGTCACTTCACCGTGCACGAGCAGCGGCATGCCCACTTCCTGCATGGCTTCGAGCGTCTTCGCGCATTTGAGGATATCCGTCACGCCGGCGTCCGAGTTCGTCGTCGCGCCCGCCGGATACAGCTTCACGCCGTGCACGAAGCCGCTCGCCTTCGCGCGGCGGATTTCCTCGGGCGGCGTGTTGTCGGTGAGATAGAGCGTCATCAACGGCTCGAAGGTCGAGCCCGCCGGCAGCGCCGCGAGAATGCGCTCGCGGTAGGCGGCGGCCTGCTCCGTCGTCGTGACCGGCGGCTTGAGGTTCGGCATGATGATCGCGCGGCCGAATTGGCGCGCCGTGTGCGGCAGCACGGCCGCGAGCATCGCGCCATCGCGCACGTGCAGGTGCCAGTCGTCGGGGCGGGCGAGCGTGAGAGTCGTGAGGGAAGAGGCGTTCATGGCTAGAGTCAGGCGCAGTAATAGGTCAAGCGGAATCGCCGGCGCGTTCACTCGAACGCGCTCAGGCCGCCGGAAATTCCGGGCATATCAGGGGAAAAAGCGAGGCGTCGACCAATGCGAGTCCAACACACGCATGGCCCGCACCGTCGCGTACACACGACAAATTGCGCTGCATCGACGCCGGCACGCGCCCTTCTACGCAAGCCTGCAATGCATCCGACAAAATTCGTATTGGCGACCCGCAGGCCGGTGATATGCTTGGAAAATCATATTGTAACGGGTCGACGGCGGGTCCCGCCTGGCACTGCAGCCACCGCCTCAGTCGTCCCGGCCGTCTCAGTCGCATTACGCACCATCAGCACCATGTGCCAACTTCTCGGAATGAATTGCGCCGCGCCGACGGACGTCACGTTCTCCTTCACAGGATTCGCGGCGCGCGGCGGCGCCACCGATCACCACGCCGACGGCTGGGGTATCGCGTTCTTCGAGGACAAGGCCTGCCGCCTCTTCATCGACAACGAGGCTTCGGCGCGCTCACCGATCGCCGAGATGGTCAAGCACTACCCCATCAAGTCGCGCAACACCATCGCCCATATCCGCAAGGCCACACAAGGCAGCTGCGCGCTCGAGAACAGTCATCCGTTCCAGCGCGAGCTGTGGGGCCGGCACTGGATCTTCGCGCACAACGGCGACCTGCAGGACTTCAATCCGGTGATGTCGGGCGTGTATCAGCCAGTGGGCACGACCGATAGCGAGCGCGCGTTCTGCGTGCTGCTACAAGGCCTGCGCAAGGCGTTCCCGGGCGCGCAGCCGCCGCTCGACGAACTGTTCGCCGCGCTGGAGTCGCTCACGCGCGAGGTTACGCAGTTCGGCGTCTTCAACTTTCTGATGTCGAACGGCCAGGCCCTGTTCGCGCATTGCTCGACGCATCTCTACTATCTCGTGCGGCGCTGGCCGTTTTCGACCGCGCATCTCGTCGATGCCGACGTCTCCATCGACTTCGCCAAGTACACGACGCCAGAAGACCGCGTGGCCGTGATCGCCACCGCGCCGCTCACCGACAACGAGGTCTGGACACGCTTCGCCCCCGGCGACCTGCTGATGTTCCAGCACGGCGACGTAATCGCCCAAACGAGCGTGCCGGTGCCGCAGAGGGTGCTCGACAAGCTCGCCAACCCTTCGCTCGACGCCTCGGCCAGTTCGCCGTGCGTCGCGCAGCCGGGCGAGATCGACGCGGAAGCCGTGGCCGCACTGCAAACCTGGGGCGAGTAAGCCGGGTGACGCCCGAAACGAAAAAAGCCGCGCATCGAGCGCGGCTTTTTGCTTTCTGCAAGCGGGCGACCCCGCAATCTCAGTGGAGGATCTTCGCCAGAAAGTCCTTCGCGCGGTCCGACTTCGGGCTCGCAAAGAAGGCTTCCTTCTGATCGTCCTCCACGATGGCGCCCTGGTCCATGAAGATCACGCGGTGCGCGACCTTCTTGGCAAAGCCCATTTCGTGCGTCACGCACATCATGGTCATGCCTTCCTGCGCAAGCTCCACCATCACGTCGAGCACCTCGTTGATCATCTCGGGGTCGAGCGCCGAGGTCGGCTCGTCGAACAGCATGGCGATGGGGTCCATCGACAACGCGCGCGCAATCGCCACACGCTGCTGCTGACCGCCCGAGAGCTGGCCCGGGAATTTGTCGGCATGCGCGCGCAGGCCCACACGGTCGAGCAGTTTGAGGCCCTTTTGCGTAGCCTCGTCCTTGCCGCGGCCGAGCACCTTGATCTGCGCGAGCGTGAGATTCTCGGTAATCGACAGATGCGGGAACAGCTCGAAGTGCTGAAACACCATGCCCACCTTCGAGCGCAGCTTCGAGAGATTGGTGCGCTTGTCGCCAACCGACTCGCCGTTCACGAGGATCTCGCCCTGCTGGAACGGTTCGAGCCCGTTGACGGTCTTGATGAGCGTGGACTTGCCCGAGCCCGAGGGCCCGCACACCACCACCACCTCACCCTTCTTCACTTCCGTCGTGCAGTCGGTCAGCACCTGGAACTGGCCGTACCACTTCGAAACGTTCTTAATTGAAATCATCTTGCGACCTTTTTCTGAAGACCTTTCACAAGGCTCGACGCGATCACGCAAATCACGAAATAACACGCGCCCGCGAACAGTACCATCTCGACCATCGTCCCGTCACGGTCGCCGACATTGGTGGCCGTGCGGAAGAAGTCGGCGAGGCTGATCACGTACACGAGCGAGGTGTCCTGAAACAGCACGATGGCCTGCGTGAGCAAGAGCGGCACCATCGCGCGGAACGCCTGCGGCAGCACCACGTACTGCATGGCCTGGCCGTAGCGCATGCCGAGCGCGAAGGACGCGTTCACCTGCCCGCGCGGCACCGCCTGAATGCCCGCGCGAATGATCTCCGAATAATACGCGGCTTCGAAGAGCGAAAACGCGATCATCGCGGAAGCAAGGCGAATGTCGATGTCGGGCGAGAGACCCAGCACATTTTGCAGCACCTGCGGCACGATCAGGAAGAACCACAGCAGGACCATCACGAGCGGGATCGAGCGGAAGACCGTGACGTAGCCCTTGGCGAACCATTCGAGCGGCTTCACGCTGGAAAGCCGCATGAGCGCGAGCAGCGTGCCCCACAGAATGCCGACCACGATTGCGCACAGCGTGATCTTGAACGTGATGATCGCGCCCGTCCACAGCGTGGGCAGCGCGCCCGGAATGCCGCTCCAGTCGAAGTGATGCATTACTTGCCTCCGATGTAGCCGGGCAGACGCGCCTTCGCCTCGACCCAGCGCATGAGCGCCATGACGACGAGGTTAATGAGCACGTAAGCGAGCGTGACTGCGATGAACGACTCATAGGTCTGCGCCGTGTAATCGACGAGCTGACGCGCCTGGGCCGACAGATCGAGCAGGCCGATCGTCGAGGCGACCGCAGAGTTCTTGAAGATGTTGAGGAACTCGGAAGTGAGCGGCGGCACGATGATGCGGTACGCAACCGGCAGCAGCACATAGCGGTACGTCTGCCACTGCGTGAAGCCCATTGCGAGGCCGGCCGCGCGCTGGCCGCGCGGCAGCGCGTTGATGCCCGAGCGCACCTGCTCGCACACGCGCGCCGCGGTAAAGAGCCCGAGACACACGACCGAAGCCGTGAAGAACTGCACGCCCGGTGGTGACTGCTTGAACGCATTGCCGAGCGATTGCGGCACGATTTCCGGCAGTACGAAGTACCAGATGAAGAACTGCGCGATGAGCGGAATATTGCGGAAGATCGCCACGTACACCGTGCCGACGCCTGCGAGAAACTTGTTCGGCACCGTGCGCAACACGCCGAAGAACGATCCGACGATGAGCGCGATCACCCACGCGCACAGCGACACCGAGATCGTCACCCAGAAGCCGGAGAGGATCCAGCCAAGATACGTGGTGGGTTCGCCCGTCGAGACCGGGCTGAGCAGAATGCCCCAGTTCCAGTGATAGGACATCAAGAGACTCCAAGAAAAAGAACGGAAGAAGCGGCGCTTCTTCCGTTCCGTGCTAAACGCTAAATGCGGGTCGAACGGCCAAGGCCGTATTAATCGATCGCCTTGTCGTTCGGATTCTTGAACAGCGCTTTCATGTCGTCGCTCATCGGGAAGTTCAGGTTAAGACCCTTCGGCGGAATCGGCGATTCAAACCACTTCTTGTAGATCGTGTCGCCTTCGCCCGAGGTCTGGACCTTGGCGATGGCGTCGTCGGCGACCTTCTTGAACTCAGGATCGTTCTTGCGCATCATGCAGCCGTACGCTTCACGCGATTGCGGCTGACCGACGATCACGAAGTCGCCCGGATTGTTCGACTTGGCGCGCTCGCCCGCGAGCAGCGCATCGTCCATCATGAACGCCACGGCACGGCCCGTGGAGAGCGTCATGAACGACTCGCCGTGGTCCTTCGCGCTGATGATGTTCATGCCCATGCTCTTGTCCTGGTTCATCTTGCGCAGGAGCCGCTCGGACGTCGTGCCAGCCGTCGTCACGACGGTCTTGCCCTTGAGGTCGGCGAAGTCCTTGATGCCCGAATCCTTCTTCGTCATGAGGCGCGTGCCGATCACGAAGATCGTGTTCGTGAAGGCGGCCTGCTGCTGACGCTCGGCGTTGTTCGTGGTCGAGCCGCATTCGATGTCCACCGTGCCGTTCTGCACGAGCGGAATACGGTTCTGCGACGTGATGGGCACCATCTTGACCTTCAGGTTCGGCATGTTCAGCTTCTGCTTGACCGCCTCGACGATTTTCATCGCGTAGTCTTGCGAGTAGCCGATCACATTCTGCTTGTCATCGTAGTACGAAAAAGGAATGGACGATTCGCGGTGCCCCAGCGAGATGACGCCCGTGTCCTTGATCTTCTTGAGCGTGCCCGCGTCCTGCGCGAAAGCGCTGGTGGCGACGAAACCAAGGAGTGCGAGCAGAGAGGCGGTCTTTTTGATTTGCATTGTTTTCTCCGGTACAAGAACCGCCGTCAGTTTAGCAAAGTAATTATTCTGAAAGAATAAAGGGTGACCCTGGCGCAACGCTGGATGTGCGAAGGCGGACGCTCCCTTGTGGAGAACATCCGCCTTCTATGCGCCTTGATGTGCAGCGCAAAAACGTGTCACTGCCCGGTCACTGCGCCGTCATGGTTCCGTCACCTTGCGGCGCGAGCGCGCCGGGCGTGCGATCAGGGGTACAGGCCGCGCATTTCGCGCGCCATCAGGATGCGTTTACATGCAACGATGAACGCCGCAGTACGCATCGAGACCTTCTGCTCGCTCGAGACCTGCCAGACCGCCGTGAATGCTTCGCGCATCACGCGTTCGAGACGTTCATTAATCTCGTTCTCGGTCCAGAAGAAGCTCGAGAAGTCCTGCACCCACTCGAAGTACGAAACCGTCACGCCGCCCGCGTTCGCCACGACGTCGGGGATCACGAGCACGCCCTTGTCGTGCAGGATGTCGTCGGCTGCCGTCGTGGTCGGGCCGTTCGCGCCTTCCACGATGATCTTCGTGCGGATCTTGCCGGCGTTCTTCTCGGTGATCTGGTTTTCCAGCGCGGCCGGAATGAGGATGTCGGTTTCGACGGTCCAGAATTCGTCGTTCGGCATGACTTCGGCGCCGGCGAAACCCGCCACGCCGCCCGTCTTCGCGACGTGCTCGAGCAGGGCTTCCGCGTTCATGCCGCTCGACTTGTAGAGCGAACCGGTGTGGTCCTGCACGGCGACGATCTTCGCGCCGGCTTCCTGGTACAGGCGGGCAGCAATGCCGCCCACGTTGCCGAAGCCCTGCACGGCAATGCGTGCGCCCTCGATCGACAGACCCGTGCGGCGCGCCGCCTCGCAACCGACGACGAACACGCCGCGGCCCGTGGCTTCGCGGCGGCCGAGCGAGCCGCCGAGCGAGATGGGCTTGCCCGTCACGACGCCCGTGGCCGTCTGGCCCTGGTTCATCGAGTAGGTGTCCATCATCCACGCCATGATCTGCTCGTTCGTGTTGACGTCCGGCGCGGGAATGTCGGTGTTCGGCCCGATGATGATGCCGATTTCGCTGGTGTAGCGGCGCGTGACGCGCTCGAGCTCACCACGCGAAAGCGTGCGCGGGTCGACGCGGATACCGCCCTTCGCACCGCCGTACGGCACGTTCACTGCAGCGTTCTTCACCGACATCCACGCGGAAAGCGCCATCACTTCGGAGAGCGTAACGTCCTGGTGATAACGCACGCCGCCCTTGCCAGGACCACGCGAAACGTTGTGCTGGACACGATAGCCTTCGAAGTGCGCAACGGTGCCGTTGTCGAGTTCGATCGGGCAATCGACGATCAGGATACGCTTCGGACGCTTGAGCGTTTCGAGCCAGCGCGAAAGCGAGCCGAGATACGGCGCCACGCGGTCGACCTGACGAAGATAGTTGCCCCAGGGGCCGAGATCATCGGCGTGGAGATAGGAAGGAACCGACTGCAGTTGGGATGACATGAACGCTCCGATCGAACAAGTGGTGCCATTGTCAGAAAACGCCCACGTGAAATCCAATGCCGTTTGATCATCCCGTTATGCTTTTCGTGCATAACGTCCCCGAAGTCGTAAAAACGTGTCGCGGGCTTCGTATTGCAAGCCTTACAGGTTGAAATAGCCTGACTGTTTGCGCGCCGGGCCGATGCTGTGTCAGCGCTTGCCCTGCGCGAGCTCCTCGCTCACCGCCTCCCACAATTCACGCACGAGCGCCTGGCGTGCGTCGTCACCTTGCGTCGCGAACTTGTCGCGATAGAGGCGGATCTCCATGTCGAGCGTGAACTGGCCCTCCGGCACGCCGCGCGTGCCCCGGTCGAGGCGGATCAGTTCCCCCTGGGCTACGGCGTCTTCCACTGCGCTGTGCGGCAGAAAGGCGATGCCGTGACCCGCGAGCGTCATCGCCTTGAGCCCTTCTGCCATGTCGGTTTCGTACACGCGGTCCAGATAGAGCCGCGCCGGAGCGTTGGCAACGATCACCTCGGTCATGCGGCCGAGATACGCGTTCGGCGTGTAGGAGAGATACGGCGCGGGCGCATCGGGCGTGCCGGGCAGCGTATAACGCGCGCGCCCCGCGCGTTGCGCCGCCGAGTACGGGCTGATCGACTCGATGCCGAGCGTTAGCGTGTCGTAGCGCGCGGGGTCGAGCGTCACGGGATGGCTCGGGTGGTGATAGCCCATCACGAGGTCGCAGCCGCCCTCCACGAGCGACAGCACGGCGTCGTGCACGTTCAGCGCGCGCAGCCGCGTGTGGATGCGGCCGAGCTTCGCTTCGATGCGCTGCAGCCAGCGCGGAAAGTACGTGAGCGAAAGCGTGTGCGGCACCGCGAACTCGATCGTCGCGGCGGGCGTGGCCGTGTGGCCGCGCAACAGGGTACGCGCCTCGTGAAACTGGGAAAGCATCGCGAGCGCCTGCTCGTAGAACACCTGGCCCGCCGCCGTGAGGCGCGTCGGATAAACCGAACGATCGATCAGCTCGGTGCCCAGCCACGCTTCGAGCGCCTGGATACGGCGCGAGAAAGCCGGCTGCGTCACGTGGCGCAGCTCGGCCGAGCGGCTGAAACTATGCGTCTCCGCGAGCGAAACGAAGTCTTCGAGCCATTTGAGTTCCATGCGGGGCCAGCGAGCGGATGAGAAGTCCGCATTCTAGGCCTGCGGGCGCTTGCCTGGGCGCCGGCGCGGCGAATATCGCGCCGCGCCGGCCAGATGCCATTAGCGGGGCAGCTCGGTGAGCGAGGTTTCCAGTTCGGCGACCACGCCGCTCCAGTCGCCGAGCGTGGACTGGCGAAACACGCGCGCCGAGGGATACCAGACCGAGTCCGCGCGATCCTTGCCCCAGCGCCAGTCGGGCTGCGCGGCGAGCAGCACCCACACCGGCTTGCCGAGCGCGCCGGCGAGGTGCGCGACCGACGTATCGACCGTGATGACGAGGTCGAGCGCCTCGATGAGCGCCGCCGTGGCCGCGAAGTCGTGCAACTCGTCGCCGAGCGCGTCCATCGGCCAGCGGCCCGCGACCGGTGCGAGCTGCGCGGCCCCCGGGCCCTTCTGGATCGCAAACCAGGCGTTGCCAGGGAGTGCGGAGAGCGGCAGAAGCGACTTGAGCGGCACAGAACGGAAAGCGTCGAAATGGTGGCGCGGATTACCCGCCCAGACGAGCCCGATGCGGCGACGCGCGGCGCCGGCCAGCGCGTTCACGCGTGCGTGCCAGGCGGCGGCCTGCACGATATCGGCGTGCATATAGGGGGTGTCGGCGTAAATCGGCCGGCCGCGAAACTTCAGCGGCAGGCTCATCACGTCGCACCAGAAGTCGTATTCCGAGGCGATGACTTCGTCGCTCGGCGCGGCGTCGAGCACGCGCGCGACACCCGGCACCGTCGCCGCGAGCGACGCCAGTTCCGGCGCGACCCACGCGTGAACCTGCGCGCCCATCTGCGCCAGCAGGCCCGCATAGCGCACGAACTGGATCTGATCGCCCACACCCTGCTCACGGCAGATCAGCAAGCGCTTGCCAGCGAGCGGCTCGCCCTGCCACTCGGGGCACGGCGGCTTGCGGTAGTTGGCCTTGGCGGTCGAGGTGAGCTTGCGGTTCTCGAAGAGCGGCCAGCCGCCGGTGTAGTCTTCGCGCCGCAGCATCAGCATGCCGAGCTGAAAACCCGATTCAGGCAGGTCCGGGTTCAGTTCGAGTGCGCGCCGATAGTCGATCTCCGCTTCGTCGTAGCGCGCGAGCGCAGTCAGCGCGAATGCCAGATTGTTGATGATGCCCGCGCCATCGGGCTTGAGCTGCGCGGCACGCCGGTAAAGCGGAATCGCCTCTTCATAGCGATGCATCGCGTCGTAGGCATAGCCGAGTTCGAAAAGCGCGAGTACGTTGTCAGGCTCGCGCGCGATCACGGCTTCGAAGCAGGTGGCCGCTTCGGCGTGCTTCTCTTTAGCGCGCAGCAGCCGGCCCATGTGGATCAGCGCTTTCAGATCACGGGGATCGAGCGCCGCGGCGGCGCGGAACTCCGCAAGTGCTGCGTCTTTTGCGCCTTCGGCCTCCAGTGCGCGGCCGAGATTGAACGCGAAGTGTGCGGATTGCGGCGCCAGCGCACGCGCACGCCGATAGTGCTGCGAGGCGCCCGCGATATCGCCGAGCTCCATCAACGCATTGCCGAGATTGTTGTGTGCGTTCGCAAATTCGGGTGCGAGCGCGAGCGCCTTGCGCTGCCAGGCGGCGGCGCCCGCGTGGTCGCCCAGGCGGGTCGCGACCACGCCGCGGTTGGCAAGATATTCGGCATTGTCGGGCGCCGTCGTGAGCGCGCGGTCGATCAGTGCCGCGGCTTCCTTCAGCTGGTCGCGGCCGAGCGCAATCACGCCCAGGTAGTGCAGTGCACCGGAGTGTTCGGGATGCGCCGCGAGCGCGGACTGATAGTGGGCATGGGCGTCGTCGATCCGGCCCGCGCGGTGGCAAGCAAGACCGGCTTCGATCAGCACAGCGGCCTCGTCGGAAGAGAGAGTGGGGGCATCGGTGGTCATGGCGGCAAATATTTGATTAAGCGCAAACTTTTGATGTGAACGCACTCTATAACCGTCTCAAAACTCCAATTCCCGTTAACTGGCGGGCGCGACATCAGGCCTCAGGGGAACATCGCATCCCACCGCTCGGCTGCCGCTGACAGCGCCGGCGTCGGCCCCTGTCGGCAAGGTGATAAAATCTTGGGTTCACGCCGTCTCGAATCTGACTGCAACCGACTGCCAACTGAGCGTAACGCGCCACGTTACGTCCCCATCATGTCCGACACTCGTCCCGATACCCTCTTCGCGCTCAACGCGCTCTCCCCGCTCGACGGCCGCTACGCCTCGAAAACCGAAGCGCTGCGCGACTGGCTCTCGGAAGCCGCCTTCATGCGCAACCGCGTGACGGTGGAAATTCACTGGCTGATCGCGCTGTCGCAAGCCGGCTTCGCTGAAGTGCCGCGCTTCTCGCAAGCGTCGGAGCAGTTCCTGCTCAAGCTCGCCGAGAACTTCACGGCGCACGACGCCGCGCGCATCAAGGACATCGAGCGCGTGACGAACCACGACGTGAAGGCCGTGGAGTACTGGCTCAAGGAGTCGGTGAAGGGCCAGCCGGAACTGGAGCGCGCAAGCGAGTTCATCCACTTCGCCTGCACCTCGGAAGACATCAACAACACGTCGCACGGTCTGATGCTCGCGGGCGCCCGCGAGCACGTGATCCTGCCGGCGCTGCGCTCGGTGCATCAACGCCTCGTCACGCTCGCGCACACGCATGCCGCGCAGCCGATGCTCTCGCGCACGCACGGCCAGCCGGCCAGCCCCACGACGCTCGGCAAGGAAATCGCCAACGTCGCCGCGCGTCTGGCTCGCGCGATCCAGCGCATCGAGAAGGTCGAACTGCTCGGCAAGATGAACGGCGCGGTCGGCAACTTCAACGCGCACCTCTCGGCGTATCCGGAATTCGACTGGGAAGCGTTCTCGAAGGAAGTCGTCGAACAGCGCCTGAAGCTCACGTTCAACCCGTACACGATCCAGATCGAGCCGCACGACTACATGGCGGAACTGTTCGACGCCGTCGCGCGCGCGAACACGATCCTGCTCGACCTCGACCGCGACGTGTGGGGCTACATCTCGCTCGGCTACTTCAAGCAGAAGACGAAGGCCGGCGAAATCGGCTCGTCGACCATGCCGCACAAGGTCAACCCGATCGACTTCGAAAACTCGGAAGGCAACCTCGGCCTCGCGAACGCGACGCTGCGCCACCTCGCCGACAAGCTGCCCGTTTCGCGCTGGCAGCGCGACCTCACCGACTCGACGGTGCTGCGCAATATCGGCGTGGCGTTCGGCTACTCGCTGCTGTCGTACGACGCGCTGATCCGCGGTCTCGACAAGCTCGAAGTGAACCCGCAGCGCCTGAACGACGACCTCGACGCCACGTGGGAAGTGCTGGCCGAGCCGGTGCAAACCGTGATGCGCCGCTACGGCATCGAGAATCCGTACGAGCAGCTGAAGGAACTCACGCGTGGCAAGGGCATCACGCGCGAAGCGCTGCAGACGTTCGTCAGCGGTCTCGCGATTCCTGAAGACGCGAAGCAGCGTCTGCTCGAGATGACGCCCGCGTCGTACGTCGGCAAGGCAGTGGAACTGGCGAAGCGGATTTCGTAATCGCAACCCCGCAAGGCCCAAAAAAAGCGCTCGATTGAATCGAGCGCTTTTTCGTTTACCGCCGCGATTTCAGGAGGCCTGATTGCGGCGCGTTTCCATCTGCTTCATCACTTCGTCGACGATCTGCTCCGGCGTGAGCTCGATGCTCACCTCGATCGCCTCGTCGGCGCTGGGCGCTTCGAGCGTATCGAGCTGGCTTTGCAGCAGCGACGGGTCGAAAAAGTGGCCGGTGCGCGAGGCGAGGCGCTCGTGCAGCACTTCGAACGAGCCCTTCAGGTAGACGAAGCACACGTCGCGATCGTTGCCGCGCAGGATGTCGCGATACGAACGCTTGAGCGACGAGCAGGTGAACACGGCCGTTTCGTGGGCGCGCTGCTTCTCCTCGATCGCCGCGCGAATCGTGCGCAGCCACGGCCAGCGGTCTTCGTCGGTGAGGGGAATGCCGTCGTGCATTTTCTTCTTGTTGGCTTCGCTGTGGAAGGCGTCGCCATCCGTGAAGGTGCACTTGAGGCGCTCGGCGAGCAATTCGCCGATGCGTGTCTTGCCCGCGCCCGACACGCCCATCGCTATCAGAATCATTTACTGCTCCAGTTTCACAACACCGCCGCCAGGACGAACGTGAGGCCCAGCCCCAGCAGCGAAATAATGGTTTCGAGCAACGACCAGGTCTTGAACGTCTGACCCACGGTCATGCCGAAATATTCCTTGATCAGCCAGAATCCGCCGTCGTTGACGTGCGAGAAGATCAGCGAACCCGAGCCGGTGGCAAGCACGAGCAGTTCCGGCTTCACCGTCATGGCGCTGGCCGATGCGATCGGCGCGACGATGCCGCAGGCCGTGGTCATGGCGACCGTGGCCGAGCCCGTTGCGAGACGGATCAGCGCGGCGACGAGCCAGCCGAGCAAAAGCGGCGACAGATGTTCGTTCTGCGCCAGCTCGACGATCTGCTTCGACACGCCGCTGTCCATCAGCACGCGGCCAAAGCCGCCGCCCGCGCCCACGATCAGCGTGATGCCCGCGATCGGCGCGAGGCAGTCGCCGCAGAACTTCTGGATCTGCTCGCGCGTGAAGCCGCGTTGCGCGCCGAAGGTCCAGAAGCTTACCAGCACGGCGATCAGCAGCGCGACGTCGGAGGTGCCGATAAAGTGCAACAGATTGTTTGGCAACGTCTTGGGCGTGAACACGAGATCGGCCCAGCTGCCAACCAGCATGAGGATCACCGGCAGCAGGATCGTGAAGAGCGTGATGCCAAAGCCCGGCAGCTCGCTATCGGGCTTGGGGTCGGCTTTGCTCACGAACTGCTCGGAGAGCGGGTTGCTTTCCGGCAGCTTGATAAAGCGGTGAATGAAGAGCGCGAAAAGCGGCCCGGCGATGATCGCCGTGGGCACGCCCACGATCAGACCGTAAGCGATGGTCCGGCCGATGTCGGCGTGATACGCCTGCACGGCCAGCAGCGCGGCCGGGTGCGGCGGAATCAGGCCGTGCACGACCGAGAGCCCCGCCACCATCGGCAAGCCGATCAGCAGCAGCGACTTGCCCGTGCGCTTGGCGACGTTGAACGCGATCGGAATGAGCAGCACGAAGCCGACTTCGAAGAACACCGGCAGGCCGACGATGATCGCGACGAACATCATCGCCCAGTGGATGTTCTTCTCGCCAAACCAGCGAATGAGCGTCGTGGCGATGCGCTCGGCGCCGCCCGATTCCGCCATCATCTTGCCCAGCATGGTGCCAAGGCCCACCACGATGGCAATGTGGCCAAGCGTGTTGCCGTTGCCGGTCTCGAACGACTTGACGATTTGATCCATCGGCATGCCGACGGCGAGACCGAGCAGCAGCGAAACGATGATCAGGACGAGAAACGGATAAACCTTCAACCGCGTGATCATGAAGATCAGCGCGGCAATCGCGACGAGCGCGTAGATCAGCAGCGAACTGCCGTGGGCCACTCCCATGAGGCTCTTCTCCAGGTAGTTGTTCGAAGTCCTTTCAGCCTGTCCGGCACCACGTGTTTGCGCGTTGCGGCCGCGCACACGTCGAACCAGACGCAGGGCGAAAGGGGGCCGGCCGTCGCCGGGCCGGCGATTGTAGAGCTTATAACGACTTTTGGTGTGGCGTGCTTGAAAGACGAGCGAGCCGCGCAAAGCGTGCGCCTGAAAGGCGCCGTTTGCGCGGCTCGTTGCACACCCCTCGTACACGCGGGGGGTGCGGCATTCCAGTCATCGTTGCGCCGCAACATACGGCGCGTGCGTCAAGCAGAAGCGCGCGTTTATCGCACCGGGCGCGAAAGCTCGCTCGCGGCGTGCGCCAGGCGCGTGACTTCGTCCCAGTTCTGCGCGGCGATCGCCACCTTCGGCGTGAGCCACGAACCGCCCACGCACACCACGTTGGGCAGCGCAAGGAAAGTCGGAGCCGATTCGGCGCTGATGCCGCCCGTCGGGCAGAACTTGAGCGTCGGGAACGGGCCGTGGAACGCTTGCAGCATGTTCAGGCCGCCGGCAGGAACCGCCGGGAAGAACTTGACGATCTCGTAGCCCAGTTCCATCGCGACGATGATGTCGGTCGGCGTCATCACACCCGGCAGCAGCGGCAGACCCGCGTCGAGCGAAGCCTGATGGATCTCGCGCGTGAGGCCCGGCGAAACACCGAACTGTGCGCCGGCTTTCTTCGCGAGCGCGCAGTGCTCCGGCTTCGTGATCGTGCCCACGCCCACGACGATGTCCGGCGCGATCTTCGCGGCGCGCTCGATGGCTTCGAGGCCGGCCTTCGTGCGCAGCGTGATTTCCAGCACCTTCACGCCGCCCGCGTGGAGCGCGCGGGAAACGTGCTCGCCCTGCTCCGGCGTGTCGAATGCGAGCACCGGGATGACGGGACCCAGGCGGACGATATCGGCGACTGTGTTACTTGCCATGTTCAGGCTCCTTGATGATGAATTCAGTTCGCGGCGTGTGCCGGCGCATGGGCGGCCGCAGCGGCGGCTGCGGGTTCGGCCTGCTCGCCCACGAGCGGACCGAACACCGTCGCGCCCAGTTCAGCAGGCGCGGCAGTGGCGCGGAACACGCCGAACAGCTCGCGGCCAAAGCCCACTTCGTTGAGTTCCTGATGCGCGGGCTGCGCGACCGGGCGCGCGTCCCACTCGGCATCCTCCACTTCGATGTCGAGCACGCCTTCCACCGCGTCAATCACGATCGTATCGCCGTCGCGCACCTTGCCGATCGGGCCGTGCAGCAGCGTTTCCGGCGAAACGTGGATCACGGCGGGCACCTTGCCCGATGCACCCGACATACGCCCGTCGGTCACGAGCGCCACGTGAAAGCCCTTGTCCTGCAGCACGCCGAGCAGCGGCGTGAGGCGGTGCAGTTCCGGCATGCCGTTGGCGCGCGCGCCCTGGAAGCGCACGACGGCCACGAAATCGCGCTCGAGTTCGCCGCGGTCGAACGCTTCCTGCACGGCCTCCTGCGAATCGAACACGATGGCGGGAGCGCGCACCTTGCGGCGCTCCGGCGCGACAGCGGAAACCTTGATGACGCCGCGGCCCAGACGCCCCTGCATCAGGCGCAAGCCGCCGTCCGGCTGGAACGGCGTCGGAAGCGGACGCAGAACGGACTCGTCGGCGCTCTTCTCGACAGCCGGCACCCACGTGAGCTTGCCGTCGATGAGCTTCGGCTCCTCGGTGTAGTGACGCAGGCCACGGCCCGCGACGGTATTCACGTCCTCGTGCAGCAGGCCGCCGTCGAGCAGTTCGCGCACGAGGAACGCAATGCCGCCCGCCGCGTGGAAGTGGTTCACGTCGGCCTTACCGTTCGGATACACGCGCGCGAGCAGCGGCACGGCGTCCGACAGCACGTCGAAGTCGTTCCAGTCGATGATGATGCCCGCCGCGCGCGCCATCGCCACGAGGTGCAGCGTGTGATTGGTCGAGCCGCCCGTTGCCATCAGCGCGACGATGCCGTTGATCACGGCCTTTTCGTCGACCACATGGCCGATAGGCGTGTAGTTGCCGCGCTCGACGGTGAGTTCGAGCACGCGGCGAGCCGCGGCGGCGGTCAGTTCGTCGCGCAGCGGCGTATGCGGGTGGATGAAGGCCGAGCCCGGCAGATGCAGGCCCATGATCTCCATGAGCATCTGGTTGCTGTTGGCCGTGCCGTAGAACGTGCAGGTGCCGTGGCCGTGATAGGCGGCCGCCTCCGATTCGAGCAGCGCCGCGCGATCGCACTGACCCGTGGCGAACTGCTGGCGCACCTTGGCCTTGTCGTCGTTCGTGATGCCGCTCGTCATCGGACCGGCGGGCACGAAAATCGTGGGCAAATGGCCGAATTGCAGCGCGCCGATCAGAAGGCCCGGCACGATCTTGTCGCAGACGCCCAGGCACAGCGCCGCATCGAACATGTTGTGCGTGAGCGCCACGGCCGTGCTCATCGCGATCACTTCACGCGAAAAGAGCGACAGCTCCATGCCGGCGTTGCCCTGCGTGACGCCGTCGCACATCGCCGGCACGCCGCCCGCGAACTGCGCGACGCCGCCGCCTTCGCGCGCCGCCTTCTTGATGATGTCGGGGAAATCCTTGTACGGCGCGTGCGCCGAGAGCATCTCGTTATACGCCGAGACGATGCCGATGTTCGGTTCGCGAATCGACTTGATCGCGATCTTGTCGCGACCTTCGAGGCCGGCGAAGCCGTGCGCGAGATTCGCGCACGAGAGCGCGCCGCGCGCCGGGAACCGGTCCTGAGCCGCCGCGATGCGCGCCAGATAGGCCTCGCGCGTGGGCTTGCTGCGCTCGATCACGCGTTGCGTGACCTTCATCAACTGAGAATGCGGGGAAACCATCGAATCTCCTTCCTTCTTGTCTCGGCGGGGACGCTCGGGGCCGGATCGGGCGTGTTTTCGACGGTCCGATCAGCGATGGCGCGATGTTAGTAGAAAAACTACAAGCCGACAATCCCGGAAAGACCCTGGGAACGTAGCATTAAACGAACGCCTAGTCTCATTATGGGCGGGCCACACAGCGAACGACACCAGCCAGCCCGGAAAGAAGCAAACGGCGATCCTGTAGTTTTTGTACATAACCTCCGATCCGCTATAGTCCACGGATCTTTCAGCATAGTGCGAGTTTCCTGATGCTGCTGTCCCAGGTGAAAGCCATGCGCGAGCAATTGCGTCCTTCGGAGCGCAAGCTCGCCGACTACGTTGTCCAAGCCCCGCGCGAAGTGCTCGATCTTTCGATGACCGAGGTCGCCGAGCGCGCGGGCGTGAGCCAGCCGACCATCGCGCGGTTTTGCCACGCGCTCGGATTCTCGGGGTTCCGGGAGTTCAAGATCCGGTTGGCACAAGCGGTCGCCGCAGACCTGCCGACGGAGCATCCAGCCGTCTACCGCGACGTGAGCCCGGATGAACCGGTGCCGGGTGTCGCGGCCAAAGTGCTCGATCGGACGATCGGCGCGCTCGTTCAAGTGCGCAACAACCTTTCGACCGACTCGCTCGCCGCCGCCATCAATCTGCTCGCGCGCGCTTCGCGTATCGAGTTCTATGGCGCGGGCGGTTCGGGCATCGCCGCTCAGGACATGCAGCACAAGTTCTTTCGCCTTGGCATGCCGAGCGTCGCGTATTCCGATCCACATACGTTTCTGATGTCGGCGGCGCTGCTCGGTCCCGGCGACGTGGTCGTGACGATCTCGAACACCGGGCGCACGCGAGACATTGTGGACGCCGCGCGCACGGCGCTCGATCGCGGCGCGAAGGTGATCGCGATCACCCACGGCACCTCGCCGCTTGCGCGCCTCGCGAGCGTTGGGCTGCACGCAAACGTCGATGAGGACACCGACATTTTTTCGCCGATGACCTCGCGCACCTCGCATCTCGCGATCGGCGACATACTCGCGGTGGGCGTGGCACTGCAGCGGGGGCCGGAGCTTGCGGAAAAGCTTGCGGACGCGAAGGAGATCATCGCGAGGCGAAGGTTGGACGAGAAAGGCTGAGCGTTCGCGCCTCATATGGCGCGGCCCGCAGCAGACTTCGCTACAAAATAAAAAGCGGACCCCGAGGGGTCCGCCTTGCGTTTTGGCCCGAACTACGGGGCCGACCAACAGGAAAAGCGCGGCTTACCGGAAGCGGCCATACCGCTCCGCAACCGGTTGAGCCTCAAACGCTTACCACTGGTACGACATACCGCCGCCGAAGGTGGCGCCGCCACTCGACCCGTAACCACCGCCGAGCTTCACCTTGAGGTTCTGGGTGATACGAGCCGATGCACCCAGCGCCACGGCCTGATAGCCCTGGAAGTTGGCCGTACCGACGCCAACTGCGATCGTCTTGCCCTGATCGACGTCCGGAATCATCGTCAGCGCCGTTGCCGCCGCTACGCCGCTGTACGCGGTGCGCGCCACCGAGTTGACGTTGCTCTGGAGCGCGTTCAAGCCGCTCTGGAGCTGACCCATGTTCGCAGCGTCGGTCGGGTTGACGCCATTCGCGACGTTGGTGATACGGCGCTCGTTGCCTTGCGAGCCCACGGACACGGTGTTGTCCTCGTCCGCCACCGAGTTCGCACCCAGCGCGACCGAGTTGCTGCCCGTGGCCGAAGCCTTGTCGCCAATCGCCGTCGAATTCGCACCCGAAGCAATCGCACCGCCGCCCGCCGCGATCGAGTTCGTGCCTGTGGCCGAGGCCGCACCGCTCGTCGTGTTGGTCGACAGATACTCAGAACCGTTGACATTGATGTTCTGAATCTGCGTGGTCAGATTTGCGACGTCCTGGTTCGTTGCGTACAGCTGCGAACCGTTTACCGCGTCGAGACTATCGGCGCTCAACGTGCCATTGGCCACGTTGGTCAACGCGACGGCTGTCGTGGTGCCCGTGCCGCCCAGCGTGATCTTGTCGTGTGCAGAGGAGTCGTACTGGACGGCGTTTGCCACCTGGCCAGCGATGTTGGTCACCGTGTTCTCGATGTTCGTCACACGGCCGTCGAGGTTGGTGAGTGCCCCACCCACATTGTTGTAGGTGTTGCCGCCGATGTTGTACGTCGGCGCCGAGATCGAGCCATCCGTGTTCACAGTCGAACCACCGCCAAGGGAGCTGGCCGTGCTCGAGGCGAGGCCATAGAGCTGGCCGCCATTCACGGCGTCGGTGCTACTCGCCGAAACGGCGCCGGCCGCAAGGTTGTGAATCGCGACCGGCGTGGTCGAGCCAACGCCGCCGAGCGTGATCACAGTCTTCGACGTATCGTCGTACGCCACGAACGCGTTCGTCACGTTGCCCGACGTATCAATGTTCGCGCCCATCGCTTCAAGCTGTGCGACGTTCACCGCGTCGTTCGAGTCCACACCGTTCGCTACATTGTGCAGCACAACTGGCGCATGTCCCGAACCGCCGAACGTGACCGAGTTCATCGACGTGTCGTCGTATGCCACGAAGGCGTTGAGCAGGTTGCCCGATGCATCCGTCCTCGCGCCCAGTGCGTACAGTTGCGAACCGTTCACCGCATCAACGCTCGCAGCGCTCAACGCGCCGTTCGCCACGTTCGTCAGCGCCACCGGCGTGGTTGAACCTGCACCGCCCAGCGTGACCTTGCTCTTCGACGTGTCGTCATAGGCCACGAACGCGTTCGTGATGTTGCCCGATGCGTCGGTCGTCGCGCCCAGTGCGTACAGTTGCGAACCGTTCACTGCATCAACGCTCGCAGCGCTCAACGCGCCGTTCGCCACGTTCGTCAGCGCCACCGGCGTGCCCGAATCCACACCACCCAGCGTGACCTTGCTCTTCGACGTGTCGTCATAGGCCACGAACGCATTCGTGATGTTGCCCGATGCGTCGGTCGTCGCGCCCAGT
>NZ_CAJMYY010000013.1:0-241827 GCF_905220185.1 Paraburkholderia sp. J11-2
GGCGGGCCGCTTCGACGCGGAAATCGTGCCGGTGGCGATTCCGCAGCGCAAGGGCGAGCCGCTGCAGTTCGCGACCGACGAATTCGTGCGCCACGGCGTGACGGCTGAGTCGCTCGCGGGCCTGAAGCCGGCGTTCAACAAGGAAGGCACGGTGACGGCGGCCAACGCCTCGGGCCTGAACGACGGCGCGGCAGCGGTCGTGGTGATGTCGGCGAAGAAGGCCGAAGCGCTGGGCCTCACGCCGCTCGCGCGCATCAAGGCGTACGCAAGCGGCGGCGTGGACCCGAAGATCATGGGCATGGGCCCGGTGCCGGCCTCGAAGCGTGCGCTGGAGCGCGCGGGCTGGTCGGTGAACGACCTCGATCTCATGGAGATCAACGAGGCCTTTGCCGCGCAGGCGCTGGCCGTGAACAAGCAGATGGGCTGGGACACGTCGAAGATCAACGTGAACGGCGGGGCGATTGCGATCGGTCACCCGATTGGTGCGTCGGGCTGCCGGATTCTCGTGACGCTGCTGCACGAAATGCAGCGCCGCGACGCCAAGCGCGGTCTCGCCTCGTTGTGCATCGGCGGCGGCATGGGTGTGGCGCTCGCGCTCGAGCGCGCTTGATTGCGCTTTTAAGGCAATAAGCAGCGTAGTAACCAGGCAGCAAGCGGCTCGTCGCACGCGCAAGCAGCGGCGAGCCGCCAGTAGTAGCAACCACGCGCAATACCAGAAATTAATCAGAAGCCGCGCGGTATTCGCCTTGTCCTCGTCTTGGGTGGAAAGACGAAGCGGGGCAACAGTGCATGTGGCGCCTGCACGCATGATGCGTGACGCCACGGTTTGATTGACGCTCAACTCTCGCGGATATATAGGATGACTAATCGTATTGCATTGGTGACAGGTGGTATGGGCGGCCTTGGCGAGGCCATCAGCGTGAAGCTGCATGATGCGGGCTATCGCGTCGTCGTGACGCATTCGCCCGATAACGCGGGCGCCAAAGACTGGCTGGCGCGCATGAAGGAGACCGACCGCGAATTCCACGCGTACGGCATGGACGTAGCCGACTACGACTCGTGCCAGCGCGGCGCGCAGAAGATCCAGAGCGAGATCGGCCCCGTCGATATTCTCGTGAACAACGCGGGCATTACGCGCGACATGACGTTCCGCAAGCTCGACAAGGTCAATTGGGACGCCGTGCTGCGCACGAATCTCGACTCGATCTTCAACATTTCGAAGCCGCTGTGCGACAGCATGGTCGAGCGCGCGTGGGGCCGCATCATCAACATTTCGTCGGTGAACGGTTCGAAGGGTTCGGTCGGCCAGACCAACTACGCTGCCGCGAAGGCCGGCATGCACGGCTTCACGAAGTCGCTCGCGCTCGAAGTGGCGCGCAAGGGCGTGACCGTGAACACCATTTCGCCGGGTTATCTCGCCACGAAAATGGTGACCGCCATTCCTCAGGACATTCTCGACACGAAGATCCTGCCGCAAATTCCCATGGGCCGCCTTGGCAACCCGGGTGAAGTCGCGGCGCTCGTGCTGTTCCTGTGCTCGGACGAAGCGGGCTTCGTGACCGGCGCAAATATTCCTATCAACGGTGGCCAGCACATGCAGTAACGCTATGCCAAACATGTACCGCGCATGAATGATGTCAGGCGAATTTCGCCTGATGGATGCGCGGCGCATGTCGCGTCGGCAGGCACCGCCAGGCACCCGCGGGCCCCGGTAACGCGTACCGACCGCCGCATTGCAGGGCACGTATAAAGCGCGCCGTGCAATGCGGCGGTTTTGCATGTGGCGCCCGGTTTGCGGGGCACGAACGCGGTCGGGGGTGCCGCTATAATTGGCCACCCCAAGCGTGACCGGAGACCGGCCTTTGTCGAGCATTGCGAAACTGCTGTCCATCCTCGAACTCTTTTCCGAGGCGCGGCCTTTTCTTTCCGCCGAACAGGTGGCGGCCGAACTGCAATGCTCGGTGCCGACCGCTTACCGCTATCTGCGTGAACTCGTCGATACCGGCATGCTGCTGCGCTTCGTGGGCGGCGAATATGGCCTGGGCCCGCGCATCATCACGCTCGACTACCATCTGCGTATTTCCGATCCGCTGCTCAAGGCGGGGCAGCCGGTCATGCGCGAGCTGGCGGAGCAATCGGGCTTCGACGCCGTGATGTCGCGCTGGTATGGCAACGAGCTCGTCGATACCCATCGGGAATCGCACGACGCCGTGTTCGACCTGCGCTATGGACGCGGCCGTCCGCGCCCGCTCTTTCTTGGCGCGGCACCGAAGGCGATCCTCTCCACGTTTCCCAAGGCGAAGCTCGCCGCGTTGTTCGAGCAGTACCCCGAGGACATCGCGGCTAGCGGGCTGGGCAACTCGCTCGAAGAATTCCGCGCGAGTCTGCTCAAGATCCGCCGCGCGGGCTTCTATCTCTCGAAGGGCGAACTCGAAGCGGGCATGTCCGCCGTCGCTTCGCCGCTCTTTACCGACGCATCCGGCGAAGCCGTGGCCTCGCTCGCGCTCGTCGTGCCCGAGCAACGCCTCGCGTTCTTCAACCTGGAACGCGTGGTCGAGGCCGTGAAGGACGCCGCCGCGCGCATTTCCACGCGCGTGCGTGCGTTGATCGAGTCATAAAGCCGCGGTGCGGCGTCACGCTACGCCCATACGCGCCGCCATCTCCCTTTCCCACACCGCGCGCGGGCGGAAACCCGGCAACGTGCTCGCATGGCGCTCGACTTCGGCCAGCAACGCCTCGTCGGGCAGCGTGAAGTCCACGCTCACACGCATGGGCTGATCCACGTACCACGGCGTGTCGATGAAAATCTCCAGCCGGTTGCCCTCCGGATCGCGCGCATAGAACGAGATCGCATTGCCGTGCGTGACCGCCACGATTTCCTCCATGCCTTCCTCCACGAAGCGCCGGTGAAAGCGCTTGAGCGTGGCGAGGCTGTCCGCTTCCAGTGAAATCTGGTTGATCGGATTGAACGGCAACTGCTCGGGCCTGCCGCTCGCCAGCACGATCTGGTGATGCACACGCGGATCGCGGCTGAGAAAGACCAGGCTGACCGCGCCGCGCGGTGTGGGCAGCGTGCCGCGGTCCGTCACCGTAAATTCGAGCACACGCGTATAGAAGTCTTCGACCTTCGCCATGTCGGTCACGAAAAAGCCCATGTGGCTGAGCGTGAGGCCGGTTCGCTTCGTGGTTGGTTCGGTGTTCGGCACAGTCATGCTGTCTCCAGTCGTAGTGATAAACCCTGATAAAAATCAAGTTGTGTGGCGCGTTTTTCGTAGTGTATTCTCAAAATACGATAAACGCACCAAGAAATACGCGTTTCGATTCCAAGGAAAATCCACTCTTTATCAGCGGAGCATCATGAAACTCGCCAGCTTTTCTACCCATGAAGGTTCGTCGTTCGGCGTTGTGCTCGACGGCGCGGTGTTCGACCTCAAAAAGCGGCTTGGCGGCCGCTATGCAGACCTCAAGTCGCTGATCGCGGCGGGCGCGTTTGCAGAAGCCGAGCGGGCCGCAAGCGTTGGCAAGGGCGACTATCCGCTCGCCGAAGTCGCGCTCGAGCCTGTGATTGCGAATCCGCAGCAGATCTTCTGCGTGGGCCTGAACTACGCCGAGCACGTGAAGGAGACCAACCGCGAAACCACCGAGCAGCCGGTGATCTTCATGCGTCTGCCGGCATCGCAGGTGGGCGCGGGCGAGCCCATGCTGCGTCCGCGCGAGTCCACGCAGTTCGACTATGAGGGCGAGATCGCCGTGATCATCGGCGAGGGCGGCCGGCGCATCGCCGAGGCCGACGCGTGGCGTCATATCGCGGGCTACAGCTGCTACAACGACGGCTCGGTGCGCGACTGGCAGCGCCACACGGGCCAATGGGGACCCGGCAAGAACTTCTACCGCACGGGCGCGTTCGGCCCGTGGATGATCACGAGCGACGAGATCGAGCCGAATGCGCTGATGACGCTCGTCACGCGCCTGAACGGCCAGGAAGTGCAGCGCGCGACCACGGAGATGCTGATTCACGGCATTGCGAAGCAGATTGCGTATCTCTCCACCTTCACGCCGCTGTTCCCCGGCGACGTGATCGTGACCGGCACGCCGGGCGGCGTGGGCGCGAAGCGCAATCCGCCGCTTTTCATGAAGCATGGCGACGTGGTGGAGGTCGAGGTGGATCGCATCGGCACGCTCAGGAATCCCGTCGCGGACGAAGCGTAAGTTGCAGGCCGCCGCCCGCACCATGCGGGCGGCGCGGCTATCCACGCAATTATCCATGCAGTTAGCCATGTATCAGGTGAATGGGATGAAGGATGTCGTAAACAATTCGGTATGCAAAGCAAATCCGGCGCCCGACTATGATGTCGCGATCATCGGCTTCGGGCCGACCGGCGCGACGCTCGCCAATCTGCTCACGCTGCGCGGCCTGAAGGTCGTGGTGTTCGAGCGCGACAAGGACGTGTTCCAGCTGCCGCGCGCCGTGCACTTCGACGGCGAATGCATGCGCGTGTTTCAGACTGTCGGCATTGCGCAAACGCTGCTGCCGAACCTCTTCGTCGGGCCCGGCATGAAGTTCGTCAACGCGCGCGGCGAACTGATGATCGACTGGAGCCGGCCCGGCGGCATCGGCCCTCAGGGCTGGTGCGCAAGCTACAAGTTTCATCAGCCGGATCTCGAACGGGCGTTGCGCGCGCAACTGTGTGCGCGCGGCGGGGCCGACGTGCGTTTGCGGCACGAGGTGTTCGCGCTCGACGAACGCGACGACCACGTGCGCATTCGCTTCGAAGATACGGCACAAGGGCGACTCGCTCACACGACAGCGCGTTACGTGGTGGGTTGCGACGGCGCGCGCTCGACGGTGCGCCGCTTCATCGGCACGGAACTCGCCGATCTGAAATCGCACGAGCGCTGGGTCGTAGTGGACGTGCTGCTCGCGGGCGAGCGCGCCGATCTCGGCGACTACTCGATCCAGTACTGCGACCCTGCGCGCCCGACCACCTACACGCGCGGACCGCACAACCGCCGCCGCTGGGAAATCATGGTGATGCCGGGCGACGACGAGCGCCGCGTCGGCACGGCGGAATGGATCTGGGAGCGCCTCGCACGATGGATCACGCCCGAGCACGCGCAACTCGAACGCTCGGCGATCTACACGTTCCATTCGGTGATCGCGCAGGGCTGGCGGCGCGGCAGGCTGCTGATCGCGGGCGACGCGGCGCACCAGACGCCGCCGTTCATGGGGCAGGGCATGGCCGCGGGCATACGCGACGCTTCGAACCTCGCGTGGAAACTCGCCGACGTGATCGAAGGCGCGCTGCCCGAAACGCTGCTCGACACTTACGAGAGCGAGCGCGAGCCGCATGTGCGCACGTTCATCGAAACGGCGGTGCAGTTAGGCGGCGTGATTCAGGCCACCGACAGCAACGCTGTGGCCGCGCGCGACCGCGAGATGACGGCGGCGATTCGCGAGTTCCGCACGCCGCAACCGCGCTTGGGGCCGGGCTGGCACGCAAGCGAGGCTGGTGGCGAGATCGGGCCGCAACCCGTGTTCGACGACGGTACGCGTCTTGACGACGCAGTGGGCTATCGCTTCGCGCTGATCGCTGACGAAGTGCTGGCGGTGCACGCACGAGACGCGCTTGCGAACGCGGCACAACGCGAGCGGGTGGCGATCGTTCCCGCTTCGCACGAGTCGCTTCGAACCTGGCTCGCGCAAACCGGCGGGCGCGCCGTGTTGCTGCGGCCCGACCGCTACGTTGGCGGCGTGGCGCGCGACGCGGGCGAACTGGATGCACTGCTCGAACGCGCAGGCGTTGCGCGTGCGCCGCAGCCGCGCGAGGCCGCGGCAGCTTGATCCGGCTTGACCAGGCTTCTGGGCGGCCCGCAAGGGAACGCGGCCGCCCGGGCCGACGTTTTTGAAGAAAGAGGCGCAGGACGAAGATCCGCTAGCAGCCCAAAAGCGCCGCCATGTCAAATCATTAAGGAGAGCAAATGGAGACGACCCCCTCACTGCCTGTGTCGCAGGCCGCCGCGCCTGGCCTGAGCCGCGCCCAATGGAAGATGATCCTCATAGCGAGTCTGGGCGGCTCGCTGGAATTCTATGACTTCGTAATTTACGGCTTCTTCGCCCACTCGATCGCCGCGCAATTCTTTCCGGCGAGCGACCCGCTCGTGAGCATGCTGCTGACGTTTTCGGTGCTTGCCATCGGCTATATCATCCGGCCGCTCGGCGGCATTGTGCTCAGCAGCCTTGGCGACCGCATTGGCCGACGTCCCGTGTTCGTGGGCTCGATCGTCGTCGTGACGGTAGCGACGATCTGCATTGGCCTGTTGCCCAATTACGCGCACTGGGGCTTTGCCGCGCCGATTGCGCTGATTGGCTTGCGCGTGCTGCAAGGTTTTTGCGTGGGCGGCGAAATGCCGGGCGCGATCACCTATGCGGTGGAGGCGGCGCCGCGCCGCGCGGGCCTCGCGGCGGGCGTGATCGTCTGCGCGATCAATACGGGCGTGATGCTCGCGACGATCGTCAATCTCGCCGTGCAGTCCACGCTCAGCCCTGCGGACGCCGCGAGCTACGGCTGGCGCATTGCGTTCCTCGTGGGCGGTGTGTGCGGGATCGTTTCGTATCTGCTGCGCCGCAATCTCGACGAGTCGCCCGAGTTCAAGCAGATGCAGGGCGCGGTGGTGAAGCAGCCGTTTCGCGAAACGCTGCGCCATCATCGCGGCGCGGTGGTGGGCGGTGCGCTCTCGATCGCGGTGATGGCGGGTTTCAACGGCGTGCTCTACGGTCACATGCCCGCGTATCTGATTCAGACGTTGAACTACGCGCCGCGCGACGCAGCGCTCGCACAGAATGCGTATTTGCTCGTGAGTTCGGTGGGACTGCTCGCGGCGGCCTGGGCAGGCGACTTCGTGCCGCGCCGGTACTTGCTGCGCGTTTCGTGCGTGCTGCTCGCCGCGCTTGCGTGGCCGTTCTATACGGCACTTGCGGCGCACAGCGTGAACGTGGTCGTGCTGTTCGTGCTCGCTGCGCTGGTGTTCTCGCTCGCAAGCGGCACGTGGGCCTCGGTGCTTGCCGACCTCTTTCCGGTGCAGGTGCGCTTCAGCGGCATTGCGCTTGCGTACAACGTTTCGGTGGTTGTGTTCAGCGGTTTTGCGCCGTTGCTCTGCGCGGCCTTCGTGCGCATGAGCGGATCACTCGCGGCCCCTGCGTGGTACGTGAGCGGATCGGCGTTGATCGCTCTGGCGGCGAACGTCGGGCTGCACGCCTCGTCGCGCTCGCGACTGGAGCGCTCGGCGGCAGCGGCGGGCTAGCTGCGTTCCATTGTCCGGGCACGCCCGATGCGCTAGCTGGCAAGCGGCGTATTGCGCCGGCAAGGAGGCAGCCATGAAGCATCACGAGAGCCCGAACGACGACGGCACGCACGTCAAGCATCCGCAGCACGAAAGCAGTGAGCCGCTGGCGCGGCGTCACCCGCATGAGCCGCGCTCGGTGGGCCGCCAGGGGTATAGCGACGTGGAAAGCGGGCAGGAGGACACGGACCGCTGGGGCGCAGACGCCCACCAGGAGCGCACCAAGAACGACGCTCACGTGAACCGCAATTCGCAACAGGGGCGGCGCTGACCGCTGAAGCGCTTGCGCCTGCCCCTGAGTGCGCGCTCTTACTTCGGCGAAACGTCGATATCGCCGAAGTATTTGCGGGCGAGCGACGTGACCGTGCCGTCGGACTCGATCTTCGCGATGGCCGCGTTCAGGCGATCTCGCAAGGCCGTGTCGCCCTTGCGGATGCCGAACGCCACGCCGCTGCCCAGAATCTTGTCGTCGCGCACGGCCTCGCCCACGAACGCGAAGCCTTTGCCTGCTGGCTGCGAAAGAAAGCCTTTCTGGCCAGCGGGCGCGAGCACGAGCGTTGCGTCCAGGCGTCCCGCGCCGAGGTCCGCGTAAATCTGGTTCTGGTCCTGGTAGGGCACGACCGTTACGCCCGCCGGCTCCCAGTGCACCTTTGCGTAGGTTTCCTGAATCGACGATTGCAGCACGCCCACACGCTTACCCTTGAGCGACGCTGCGGTGGCCACGAGCCCGCTGTCACTGCGCGCGATCAGGCGGCTCGGCACGCGATAGATCACCGTGGTGAAGTCGATGGCCTCGCGGCGCTTTTCGGTGGCGTTCATCGCCGAGTTGATGGCGTCGAACTTGCGCCCTTGCAGTGCGGGAATCAGGCCGTCGAATGACGTCTCGACCCATTTGCAGGTCATGTTCGCCTTCGCGCACACGGCATTGCCGATGTCGATATCGAAGCCCTGCAGCGTGCCGTCCGAGGCCTTGGTTTCGAAAGGCGGATACTGCGCTTCTACGCCGAAGCGCAACAGGTTTGTGTCCGCGAACGCCGATGCCGGGCCGAGCACGCCGTACACGCATGCGAGCGCGAGGAGCGCGTTGAGTCGCTTCATGGTGATCTCCTTGCCTATCATTGCCTATCAGTTTGCCTAAGAGTTTCGTTGTGTTCCGAACGCCGTTGCCTCAAATCGCGCACAGGCGGCGCGCGCCTTCGAGCAATGTTTCGTCATCCTTGGCAAAGCTCAGGCGAATGATGCCTTCGTCGGTACCGTCGGTGTAGAACGCCGAGAGCGGAATCGTCGCCACGCGGGCATCGCGGATGAGCCGCAGCACGAAGTCGCTATCGCGCTCTTCGGAGAAGGCGCGAAAGCGCGCGAGCATGAAAAAGCTGCCTTCGCTCGGCAGCAGTTCGAATCGCGAGGTTTCCAGTGCGCGTGCGAGCAGGTCGCGCTTGTTCTGGTAGAACGCCGAGAGGCCCAGATAGCTTTGCGGCTCGGCAAGCGCTTGCGCGAACGCATACTGCATGGGCGTGTCGGCGGAAAATACCATGAACTGGTGGACCTTGCGGATTTCGTCCATCAGCGCGGCGGGTGCGAGGCAGTAGCCCACGCGCCAGCCCGTGACGTGATACGACTTGCCGAACGACGACACGATCACGCTGCGCTCGGCAAGCTCGCGGTAGCGCGCCATGCTTCGGTGCGGCGCGCCGTCGAACACGACGTGCTCGTACACTTCGTCGGAGAGAATCACGATGTCGGTGTTGCGCGTGAGCGCCGTGAGCCGCGCGATGTCGTCCTCGCCGAATATCGTGGCCGTGGGATTGTGCGGCGTGTTCACGATGATCATGCGCGTGCGCGGCGTGATGGCCGCGCTCACCGCGTCCCAGTCCACGCGGAAATGCGGCTGCGCGAGCTTGATCGCCACGGGCTTTGCGCCCTGCAGGCGCACGATGGGCGCATAGCTGTCGAACGAGGGCTCGAAATAGATCACTTCGTCGCCGGGATGCACGAGCGCGCTGATCGTGGAGTAGAGGCCTTCGCTCGCGCTCGCAAGCACAGTGACTTCGCTCGACGGATCGTAGTGCGCGCCGTGAAGCGTCTCGAACTTGGCGGCGAGCGCTTCGCGCAAGTCACCGAGACCCGCCATCGGCGCGTACTGGTTGTGGCCCGCGCGCATGGCGGCGGCCACGTCATCCACGAGTTTCGCGCTCGGGTCGAAATTCGGCGCGCCTTGCGAGAGGTTCAGCGCCTGATGCTCGGCGGCAAGCTGGCCGATTACCGTGAAAATGGTCGTGCCTACATCGGGCAGCTTCGAGCGGGGCTGGGCAGCGCTCTGCATGGTCGGTCTCCCTTCGGGCGGCGCGCGGCCGCGTGACTTGAAAGGTGCAAGGCCGCGCACTGAGTGTGCCTCGCACGAAGCGGCCCATTACGCCGAAAGAGCGCCCCGTGTGCAATCGATTAATTCTCATGCCCGCCATGCACGGCGCTCATGGCGGCATGGACGGCGGCATGGACGGTCGCACTACGGCGCTGCGCGGTCTTGTTCGATCCACTCGCTGAACAACTGCACCTTCTTCTGCTGCGCCACGCACTCGGGGTACACGAAATAGTAGCGCGAGCCCGTGGGCACGGCGAGCTCGAACGGCATGACGAGGCGTCGTGTCTCGACATCCTCGCGCACGAGCGTGCGGTCGGTTATGGCGACGCCAAAGCCCTGCATGGCCGCAGTGGCCGCGAGATCGAGCGACTCGAACGTGGGGCCGAGATCGGCATCGACCTTTTTCGCGCCCGCGCGCGCGAGCCACAGGCGCCAGTCGGCGTGGTCGCGCGTAGGGTGCAGCAGGGTCTGGTGCGCGAGGTCGTCGGGTTTGACGAGCGGGCGGCGCGAGAGCAGCTCGGGCGTGCAGACGGGCGTGAGGTATTCGTCGAAGAGCGGCACCGCGTGCACCTCGGCGCCGGGCGACGAGCCGTAGATGATCGCCGCGTCGAACGGCTCCGCCTGGAAGTCGACTTCGTGCCCCCACGTGGTCGTGATCTGGATCTGCAGGTCGGGATGCTCGTTCTGGAAGCGCATGATGCGCGGCAGCATCCAGCGCATCACGCAGGTCGGCACCTTGAGCGCCAGTTCGGTGCGCTGGCGCGTGAGGCGTTGCGAGGCTTCCTCGATGCGCCCGAAGCCGTCGCGCACGGCGGGCAGCAGCTGCTCGCCTTCTGCGGTGAGCGTGAGCCCCTTGGACGAGCGGCGAAAGAGCGGCAGGCCGTAATACTGCTCGAGCGTGAGGATTTGCCGGCTCACGGCGCCTTGCGTGAGGCAAAGATGCTCGGCCGCGCGCGTGAAGCTGCCGTAGCGGGCGACCGTTTCGAAGATTTGCAGGGCGTTGAGCGGGGGAAGGCGTCTCATGGCGGTCGTTGGGCGGCCGGGCGGAACGTGCATCCGGCGGGAATCGAGCCGCTATGATACGACGGCCGCCCGTTTCAATCGTCCGCGCCGCCTGCGCCTCGCGACTGGTCTGCTGCGCGCGCCGCATCGATCGTTGCGTGTGCACCGAACAGGGCGCGAATGCCGGGCTCCGAGAGGAACATGGCCTCGGCGTTGTGACCCGCACCCGGCACCTCGAACCACGTATGCCGCAACTGCGGATGTCTTGCGCGCAGGTAGGCGTAGTAGGCGCGGGCGCGCGCGAGACGGTGCGGCCCCTGCGCGTTGGCCGCGCAGGAACGGTCGAGCGCCGCATGCGCGGGGTCGCAGTCGCGTTCGCCTGCCAGATAGACCACTTCCCGGCCGATATAGCGGTGTTCAAGCATCGTGGCATCGCGCGTGGCCGCCGCGTAGCGCGGGAGCTTGCGCATGCCGTACTTCCAGTCGTCGAGGTCGGGGCACGCGGCGCGATCCGCGGGACCGAAACCGCCGTCGGGTTGCGGGCGCAACGAATCGAAATACACCCAGGAAGAGGGATTCGCGATCACGAAGCGCAGGGGCACGCCGAGTCGTGCACATGGCTCGGGCGCGGCGCTCAAGATGGCATAGCGATGCGCGACCTGCGCCCCGCCCGAATGCCCTGCGATCACGATCTCGCGCAGCGCCGGGTAACGCGAGCGATCGGCAAGCTGTGCGACGAGCGCGTCGAGGGCGTCGAACGAACTCAAAGGCGCCGGGCCGCGTGCATCGGCGCCGCCCATCCACGCGGTCCACTCCCAGTGCAGGAAGTTCGCATGCGCGCGGTGGTGGTGTTCGACATCGGCGCTTGCGAGGAACTGCGGCACGACGACGAGCGTGGCGTCGTCATGCGCGGACGAAGCGGCGCGGGCGCGCAGTGTCGAGCGCAAGTAGGCGTCGGCGTCGCGCAGGCGGCCGTGCAGCACGACAAGCGCACGCGTGGCTCGCTCGCTCGCCGTGCAACCGCCCACGAACATCGGCACGGTGCCGCTGCCTTGCGCCGTGACGACAGGCAAGAGGACATCGCCGATTGCGCGCACGGGGTACTCGTTGCGCGGGCGTTCATCGCCTGCGGTGCTCGCATTGCTCACGATGGACGGCTCGATCATTACGACTCCGACTCCGCTGGCCAGGCGTTGGGCTCGCGCAGCAGGCGCCGGCCCGACACGCTCGCAAAGACCAGCACGAGCGAGACGATGCCCGTGACGATGAGATACCACGCCGGCACGATGCGCGAGCTGGTCACGCCGATCAGCGTCGAAACCGTGAGCGGCGCCATGCCGCCGAACAAGGTGACGGCGATGTTGTACGAGAGCGCGACGCCCGTGGAGCGCGTGGACGTGGGGAAAAGCTGCGTGAGCATGCCGGGATGCGCGCCGGACATCAGACTCAGCACGACGGTCGCGACCATTTGCGCGGCGAATACGCGCTCGGGTGTGGGCGCGGCGAGCACCCACGCGAAGAGCGGCCAGGCGGCGCAGATCCAGACGAGCGTCACGGGCAGGAAGAGCCGGTAGGCGCCGAAGCGGTCGGCGAGCTTGCCCGCGAGCGGATAGCCGACGATGCCGATGAGGCCCGACGCCGCCGTGCCGAGCAATGCGCTCTTGAGCGGCAGATGCAACTGGCGCTCGACATACAGCGGCATATACGAATGCCAGAGATAGTTGGTTGCCGCGCCCACGGCGATCACGCCCACGGCGCACAGCGCCGCGTCGCCGCGCTCGCGCAGGAACGTGCGCAAGGACTGGCGCGGCGCGTGGCCGAGGCGCTCGCGCAACTGCACGAATTCCGGCGATTCGGCGACCTTGTGACGGATATAGAAGCCCACCGGCCCGACCAGCGCACCGAGCAGGAAGGGCACGCGCCAGCCCCATGCGGCGAGCGCGGTGGGCGTGAGATGCGTGGTGAGCAGAAAACTGCACGCGGAGGACAGCAGCAGCGCGACGGCCTGGGACGTCATCTGAAAGCTGCCGTAGAACATCTTGCGGCCGGGCGGCGCGTACTCGGTGAGCATCGAGGCGGCGGTGGCGAACTCGCCGCCCACCGAAAGCCCTTGCAGGATGCGCGCGAGCAGCACGATGAGCGGCGCGGCAATGCCGATCGACGCATAGCCGGGCGTGACGCCCATGAGCAGGGTGCTCGCCGCCATCAGCACGATCAGCGCGGAAAGGGTCCGGCGCCGCCCGTAACGGTCGGCGAACGCACCGATCACCACACCGCCTAACGGCCGCACGACGAAGCCGATCGCGAAGGTCGCGAGCGTGAGCGTGATCGACAGAAAGCTGCTCTGCACGGGGAAAAACACGTGCGCGATGGTCTTCGCGAAGTAGCCGTAGATGAGGAAATCGAACCACTCGAGCCCGTTGCCGATGACGGAGGCGAGCACGGCGCGGCGGACCTGCGAGGTGGTGAGGTGGGGCGCGTCGAGCGCGGCCGGGTCGGCTTCGAGAATGGATTGCATGGGTCTCCGGATGTCGTCGTCGGTGTTTTGCCTCACAGACTAGGGAGTTGCGCGGCAAATGTAAAATACATATCGAATGGGGTTGCCATATTCAATACCTATACCGGAGCGTCGTATGGAGCTACGTCACCTGCGCTACTTCCTCGCGGTTTGCGAAGAGCGCCAGTTCACGCGCGCGGCAGCGCGCCTTCACATGCAGCAGCCGCCGCTCTCGCAGCAAATCCAGGAGCTCGAGCAGGAGCTGGGCTTTGCGCTCTTCACGCGGCAGCCGCGCGGCGTGGAGCTGACCGCGCCGGGCGAGGCGTTCGCTGATTGCGCGCGCAACCTTCTGCGTACGCTGGAGCAGGGCGTCACGCATGCGCGGCGCGTGGCGCTCGGGCAGGTGGGCAAGCTTCATGTGGCGCTCACGAGTTCGGCCGCGTTTCATCCGCTAGCTCCAGCCGTGATCCGCGCGTATCGCGAAGGGCATCCCGACATCGCCATCGAGCTTAGCGAGATCAACGCGGCCGAGATCATCGAGATGATGATGAACGGGCATGTCGACGTCGCGATTCTGCGCAAGCCGATCGAGACGCCCGCTCAGTTGCGCTTCGAGCGCATCGACCAGGAGCACATGCTGCTCGTGCTGCCGGTGGGGCACAGGCTGGCGGGTCCGCGTGCGGTGTCGCTCAAGCGCCTCGCGGGCGAGCCGTTCATTTTCGTGCGGCGGCCAGGCGCGCCCGGCATGTACGCCGATTTCGTGCGCGCCTGCGAAGCCCAGGGCGTGGAGCTGCGCGTGGTCGACGAGGTGCCGCGCATGGTCACGGCAATCAATCTCGTGGCCGCGGGCGGCGGCGTGACGCTCGTGCCGGCTTCCATGCGGCGCTATCAGCAGGAGAGCGTGCGCTACTGCCGCGTGGCCGGGGACGAGGCGTTTCGCGCACCGCTTCATCTCGTGACCCAACCCTCCGTGCGCAATCCGGCGGTGGAGCGGTTTCGCGAAACGGTGTTTGCGTTTGTGGAGCGTTCGCGCGAGGGCGGCTGAGCCCTTCAAATATTTTTCTCTGTCCCCTTTCGAATTGCTTCGGCCTGCCGTTAACCCGTATGCCTCTATACGGGCGCCAGGTGCAATCACAAGAGCAACACGAATAAACAGTGGCAACGAGAATCATCGAAGGAGCGGCAGTGCGGGCCGCCGCCGGGCGCGAGACGCCCATCGCAGGCCGCCCGGCGGCGCTGCGCTTGCTCAGCACGCTGCGCAACCACAAATCCAGGCTGGTGCTGCTGGCCGTCGCGGCGGGCTGCGTCATCACGTTCGCGTCCTGGCTGGGCGGACAACTGCAGCCCGCGCTCGAGGCGCGTGAGCGCAACGAGCAGGCCGCCGAAGATCTGCACGAGCGCTTCGCTCCTTGCCTGCCCAATGCAGAGCGCAGCGCGAACTCGTGGTGCGGCGCTGTGAGGATTCCGCCGCCGCCTCCGCGGCCCGTTATGCCGCTTCCCCTGATCGCGGGTGCGCCCGCGGCTTTCTGCACGGCCAACGGCAGCCCGTCCTGCTGATCTACCGGGGTCACCTTCGAACGCGTAGCCGGGTGGCGCCGATACTGGTAGCCGCGCTTGTCTTTTTCGCGCGCCGCGTTGCGCTTACGCTTGGCTCCTTCGATACGGAACGGGGAGAGCGAAATGGTCAAGGCAACGAGGCGCGGTGAACCGTATTGCGTGGCGGTGAGCAACGGGCGCGTCGAACTGCACGCCGATACGCACAAGAATGGCCAGGGCGGCGCGGCCGGCATGCGTCCGCACGAACTGCTAGAAAGCGCTCTGGCGGCTTGCGTGTGCATTTCGATCGAGATGGCGGCGGCGCGCGCGGGCGTGAGCGTGCCGAAGCCGACTGTCGAGGTGGATGTCGAGCGCAGCGACGAAGCAACCTGTTTTCGCGTTGCCGTGCACTGCGAAGCGCCATTCGCCGAAGCGGCGCGCGAGATCGTGCTAGCGGCCGTGGCGCAATCGCCGGTGGCGCAGACCTTGGGGCGCGCAGTGCGGGTGGAGTTGGGGGAGGTGGGCGCCGATATGTGACGGCATCACCGGGGCGTCGCGCCCGCCAACGCCTCACATGTCTCGAACAACAGCGCGCGCACCCACTGATGCCCGGGTGAGCGATGCGTGCGCTCGTGCCATGCGAGCGTCTTGGTGAACCCCGGGATCTCGAGCGGCGGATCGATCACGGCGAGCCCTTGCGCGCTTCCCCTTGCATCCTTCACGAGCCGCGACGGCACGACCGCAATCAGATCGCTCGTCAGCAAAATGTCGGGCAGCACGAGAAAGCTGTTCACCGACACCGTGACGCGGCGCGCGCGCCCCACGCGCGCCAGCGCCTCATCGGTCACACCGCTCAGGCTTGCGCCCGCATACGACACCAGCGCGTGATCGAGCGCGCAAAACCGCTCCAGCGTGAGGCGCCGCGCGGCAGCGGGGTGATCCACGCGCATCACGCACACGTAGCGCTCGTCGAAGAGGCGCCGCGCGTGCAAGTCGGCTGGCGTGCTTTCCGGCGTGATCAGGGCCATATCCACATCGCCGCTTTCCAGTTGCGCCTGCAGGCGCTCGTGCTGCACCGGCACGATCACGGCCCGCACGCCGGGCGCGCTTTCCCGCAGCCGCGCGAGAAACGGCACGACCACCGCGCGCAGCGCGTAGTCGGTCGAGGCGAGCGTGAGCGTCATCTCGGCCTCGGCCGGTGCGAAGGCCTGTGGCTGCAGCATCTGCTCGATTTCACTCAGCACCTGCTTGAGCGGCGCAGCCAGTTGCAGCGCGCGCTCGGTCGGCACGATGCCACGTTGCGAGCGTACGAACAGCGGATCGCCGAAACTCTCACGCAGACGCGTCAGCATCGCGCTCACGGCCGGCTGCGTGAGCGACAAGCGCTGCGCGGCGCGCGTGACGTTGCGTTCGTCGAGCAGGGCGTCGAGCGCCCGCAAGAGGTTCAGATCGAGCATTCTGATATCAACACGGTTTATGGTGAAAATAATGATCCGCGATTGGATTTATTTCAGCATAGCCCGCATGATGTCTCGTGTCCACCGCACCCAAACCGACAGCATCGAAAGGTAACGAACATGAACGAGATTTTCTGGCCCGAAGACTATTTGCCCGGCACGACCGACAACTTCTGTTCCAACGAAGTGATCGTCGCGGGCCTGTCCACCGCCGACGTCTGGCCGCTGCTCAACAAAGCGACCGCGTGGCCGAGCTATTACAGCAATTCCGCCGACGTCGGCTTTCACGACGGCCTGGGCCCCGAACTGAGCGCGGGCGCGCGCTTCCAATTCAAGACCTTCGGCTTTCCGGTACAGGCCAAAGTGACCGAGTACGCGCCGCCTGCAGCAGGCCAGCCCGCGCGCGTGGCGTGGCACGGCTGGGCCGAGGGCGACGAAGAAACGCGCCTCGACGTGATACACGCATGGCTCATCGAAGACCTTTCCGGCGGACGCGTGCGCGTACTCACGCAGGAATCGCAGAAGGGCAAGCCCGCCGTGGAGCTGGCGAAAACGCGCCCGAATCCGATGATCAACGGGCATCAGGACTGGCTCGACGGTCTCGTCGACGCCGCGCGCAAGGCCAAGGGAGCACGGTCATGAAGGCCGCCGTGCTGCGTGCGCCGGGTGGCCTCGACCAGATCGAGCTGCGCGATATCCCCGAGCCCGGCGCGCCCGCCGCCGGCGAGATCCGCGTGGAGCTGCATGCCACATCGCTCAATTTTCACGATCTGCTGGTGGCCAACGGCGCCATCCCCACAGCGGACGGACGCGTGCTGATGTCGGATGGCGCGGGCGTGGTGTCGGCCGTGGGCGCGGGCGTGACGGAGTTCAAGCGCGGCGACCACGTGGTGTCGTGCTTCTTTCCGCAATGGACGGACGGCGCGCCGTGGCAAGCCGTGGGCAACTTCGCGCAGACGCCCGGCGACGGCGCGGACGGCTTCGCGACCTTGCACGCCGTGCGGCCCGCGAGTGCCTTCACGCTCGCGCCGCGCGGCTGGACCCACGCGGAGGCCGCCACCATCACGACGGCGGGGCTCACGGCATGGCGCGCGCTGGTGGCCGACGGCGGCCTCAAGGCGGGCGACACTGTGCTGACGCTCGGCACCGGCGGCGTATCGATCGCGGCGCTGCAGATCGCGCGGATGATGGGCGCTTCGGTCATCGTCACTTCATCGTCGGACGACAAACTTGCACGTGCGAAAGCGCTGGGCGCCGACCACGTGGTCAACTACCGGCAGCACGAAAAGTGGGGCGCGCTCGTGCGCGACATCACAGGCGGCAAGGGCGTGGATCACGTGATCGAAGTCGGCGGGCCAGGCACGCTCGCGCAGTCGATCGACGCGGTGCGCGTGGGCGGCCATATCGCGCTGATCGGCGTGTTGACCGGACGCGAAGGCACCGTGCCGACCTCTGTACTGATGGCGAAACAGGCGCGCCTGCAAGGCTTGATCGTGGGCAGCCGGCGCCAGCAACAAGAGTACGTCGCGGCGCTCGACCAGGCCGGCATTCGCCCCGTGCTCGACCGCACGTTCGGGCTGGACGAACTGGCCGATGCGTTTCGTCATCAGCAGGCCGGGGCGCATTTCGGCAAAGTGTGCGCGGCGTGGTGAAGGCAATGCGGCGCCGTTTTGGCGCCGTACTGTTGATCGTCGTAAAAAGTGATTTGGATACCGAATTAATTGACGCGGTATGCGATGCGTAATGTTTCCGTTCTTTACAACGCAACACGAAGATATATAAATAAGTAGCACACGGAAATTCTGCGAACGAATCGGCCCAACAAGTCGATCGACAAATCGGCGAATAGCAAGAGCCGGGTACGTTCCATGCTCAGGAGCCCCACCATGCCGCTTTCCCGTCGTCGCTTCATGATCCTCGCCGCCTCCGTGGCTTCCACGGCAGTGCTTTCCAACGAATCACGCGCCGACGCGCCGGTGCTCTCCGAGAGCGATCCGACCGCCATGGCGCTCGGCTACAAAGCCGACGCGAGCAAAGTCGACAAGACGAAGTTCCCGCAGTTCCAGGTCGGGCAGACCTGTGCGAACTGTCAGTTGTATCAGGGCAAGCCGGGCGCACCGAATGGCCCGTGCGCGACCTATGGCGGCAAGATCGTCGACGCCAAAGGCTGGTGCGGCGCCTACGTGAAGAAGGCTTGACTTATGCGCCGCGAGGAGCACGCTGCAAGCAGTTGATCAATGCGTTTCAGGAGGCGCCATGAAGGCGGTGTGCCCGCTGCACGGGCCAACGACCATCGTCGGTACAAACGCTTACGGGTTTCCGGTTTATGCGTGTTGCCGCGACGACATTCCCTTTGTCATGCCACCGGACGCCTGTACGCGCGAGCCGGTTCAATCGGGGGATGAGCCGAAGCGCCAACCCCGGCAGCCAACGACCGGCAAGGAACCACACTGACGACCGGCGTTGACTGCGCGAACGCCACGCACACGAACGCGGTTGCCCGCGTCCGTGTGCGTTGGCATCAGGTTGCCGGTGCCGTCAGCGACGTGTTGTACGTGGTGCCTGCGATCACCACGTTGGTCAGCGTAATGCCGCTCACATTGCTCGCGAAGACCGGACCCGGCGCGGCCGACGCGGACGTTGCTGGCGTGGTCGGCGCCGCGCCCGTGCACACCGGATTGCCGAGGTTGCAGTTCGAGATCGTGACGCCGCTGATCGGACTCACGGTCGGCACCGGCAGCGGACCGTTGTAATCGACGGCCTCGGGGCCCTGCATGACGAGCGCCTGGAAGCACGAGTTCGACCCGGCCGCGAAGCCCGAAGGCATCGAGTACGACACCGCGCCCGAGACGTTGCTCGCGTTCACGTTCGTGATGTTGATGTTGCTGATCACGGACGGACTCCAGCGTACTGCGTCGCCGGACGGGCTGTAATCGCAGTCGAACGTGATCAGGCCGCCCTGGCCCGTGGACGGGTTCGTCGCGAGACCGGTCGTTCCGGTACCCGTGATCTTGCTGATCGCGGCGCCGAGCGACCCGCCGCCGTACTTGCCGGCAAGGTTCACGCCGTTGGACAGCGTCACTCCGTTGATCCACACGTTGTTGATGAACCCGCCGCGGTTCATGTTGCTCTTGAACCGCAGCGCGATATTCAGCGGATTGCTCGCCCAGTTCTCGTTTTGCATCGTCAGGTTGCGAGCATAGACGTTGCGCACGCCCGCGCTCATTTCACTGCCGATCGTCAGACCGCCGTGCCCGCTTTGCATCGTGCAGTTTTGCACGACGATGTTCTGCATCGGGCCGTACTCGGTGTCGAGGTACTTGCCGGACTTGATCGCGATGCAGTCGTCACCGGTGTTGAACTGAACGTTCTGCACCAGCACGTGGTTGCACGCGTCCGGATCGAAGCCGTCGTTGTTCGGCCCGACGCTGTCGGCGAACACGCCGTCGATCACCACGTTCGTGCAGTCGGTGGGGTGGTGTTGCCAGAACGGCGTGTTCTGCGTGTGATAGTTCTGCAAATACACATTTGTGCAGCCGATGAACTCGATCATGCACGGACGCAGATAGTGACCGTTGCCGAAAATGCGGTTCTCGACCGGCACGCGCAATTCGGAAAGCGCGGGCAGATAGTTCTGGTCCTGGTTCCAGCCCGTGCCCGTGAGCAGGCCCATTAGGGTAGTCGTCGTTCCGTACTGATTCGTGAAGGAGACGTTGGCCTGCGGGTTCTGGATTTGCGCGGCGGGGAGGCTGGTGAGCGCGACGTTGTTCGGATTCGCATAAGCCTGCGAGGGCGTTGACGAGCCCGCGCAACCGTACGTGTTGCTGCTTCCCTTGTAGGTCCACCAGCAGGAGGTTGGCGCCTGGGTGCTGGGTTGCATGGGCGTCATCGCCTGACCGTTCAGCACGCAGGTGTTGTCGTCGGCGGTGACGGCAATGTTGGTCTGGCGGAAGGCGTAAATCGGCGAGCCGAAATTCAGGCAGTCGTTCGCCTGCCAGCGCGTGTGGTACAGATTGCCGTTCGCCGTCTTGTACGGGCCATTCTTCGCGTAGTCCGCCGGGTTCGGACTGAAATAGATCGTGCAGCCCGACTCCAGGTGGAGATTCACATGGCTCAGCAGCACGATCGGGCCGCCGCAATACCAGTTGCCGGCCGGGATCACCACGCGGCCGCCACCGGCGCGGCTCGCGTCGACGATTGCGGTGTTGAATGCGCTGCACGAGTCGTATTGCGTGCCCGTGTAGTCGCACGGGACCATCACGCCGGAGCCCGGGCTTTGCAGGTCGCTGGTCGGATGCGCGGTCTGCTCCGTGCCGCCCGTCACCCATGGAATCTTGCCGCTCGGCCATGCGGTCGACGTGATCAGCGCGGAGGCGGGGAGCGTGCGCGCGCCGTAGCTCGTCACGTGAAATTCGGCGCGGTTGAACAGCGAGCGATCGACGTGAGCGAGCCTCCTGATGATGGCCGTGGCCTGGCCGTCCGGGCCCCAGATCGGGTCGCCGGCGGCGTGGCCGGGCGGCTGAGGAAGGTGCCCGCCGAAGGTGGCAGGCGTGGGGAACATGGAGTCTGCTGCTGCCGCACCGCGGCTGGCCGCGAGCAGGCTTGCGCCTGCGGACGCGCCGGCAAAGGCCATGAACGCGCGCCGTTTGGGCGAGGCGGGGGCGTTGGTGCAGCCTTCGGAGAGCAGGGGATCGTCTTTGCCTTGTGTTGTCATTTGGTTCGTTATCCTATGTTATCTCGCTGATTTATTTCGCTGACAGGGTGGCTGGACTTCGGCGGCCTTTGGGCCGCGTGACGACGCTATTGCGAACGGGAGAGGCACGGTTACAGCGAAGAGAGATCGAACAGGAGCGGCTGGCCGATCACCATGGATATTGTTGTCAGACGACATCGAAATCGTCAATCAGATTTATCTAGGTGATGAACCTGGTGCTTCCAGTTGTCGCGCATATCTACCGCTAGCTTACGGGCGTTGGGAATTTGTCTGACGAGCGGGGTGGGGTTCTCTGATGCAACGCGGGCGGCGTTGTTTGGTGTGAAGGTGTGTTGGGTATTTGTAATGGAGGCAAAGCCGATGTTGAAGTTTGCGACGCATAAGGACAGGCAACGAGTGCGTGCGGTCTTTCGGCGTTCGAACGAGCCAGCGGCGTTAGTTGATGACGAAGCCCGCCTGCGATTGTCCGGGGCGGCGATGATTGTCTGTTAATTTGGATTCCTGATTGGTGAATTCGCACGCGCATCGGCTTGGCCGGGCGAGAACACCATCGGTTGCGGCCCAATGCGGAGCGGCGAAAGCGTGGCGGTGAGCCTGCAGGGCGCACAATCGTCATTTGGCAGCCCGCTGTCTCCAGTCGGCTTCGGGCCTCGAACGCCACCCCCGGCGCTCCCGGTCCGTCAAAATAAGGGAACCGAACGGTCGACTCTTTCATATACTGCTCGTAACAACAGTCTGATTGCATTCGACCTGCTCGCTGCCGACGCAGGTGCAATTCAGGAGAAGCCGCGATCGACGCCGGCCGCCTCACTACGCGTCGCCACGCTAATGCAATCTATGCGCGGAAGTCGAGTGCGACCGGCGGCGTTGCGCCGCGTGAGTCGTGCCTATCGGACGCGTGGAGATACGCTATGAAAACCCTCCCGAGAAACTGCGCGACGCTTGCTGCATTGGCGCTCATGCTGATGGGGTGCGTCACCGCAGGCGCGCCACAAAGCGGGCCGCATCTGAGCCCTACGGAGTGCCGTGACCTGGCCGCGCTGAAAAGCAACCCGTCGCCAACGAAGGCGCAACGCCAAAGCGAGCTTTCGGCGTTGAGGAAGGCGGGCTACGACCCGGCGCCCTGGAACGACGACCCAAACTACCCGGATGATCTACACGCGGCGCAGCGGCTGGTCGACCACTGGTTCCAGACGGATTGCCAACAGGTTCAACCCGGGTGAGATGCCCCGGCGGCCCTGCGGACCTCCTCGCACCTGGCGAGCAGCAACCGTGCGCGCCGGCAATCACGCAGGCACGACTGAACGTCGCGCTGCCTATGATTTGCCGTCGGTATAACTCTCTCGCGGAGGGTACACACCGGCGAGGCGCGCGATCAGGATCGCGACGAACAAGCTGCCGGTGATCTGTTCCACCATGCACATGCCGCGCGCCGGGCGCGTGAGTGGCGTGATGTCGCCGAAGCCGGTGCTTGTGAGGACGGTGATGCTGAAGTAAAGCGCGTCGGCATAAACGAGCCGCCCCGATTGTCCGACGATCATGTATGACTTCGGATAGAAGAATCCGATGCTCGCGTATATGTACGCCCAAAGCACGCCAATCAACAGATATGCCGCCGCCGCGCCAAACAACTTGTCAGGCGTCATGATCCTGGGCTGGAAAACGTAGCGCAGAAGATAGGCAACCGTGATGGAATAGAGCACTGCGCAGAACAACCAGGATACGGCAAGGCTGCTATCGTCGTCGTGCCAAAGGCCGAGGTACTGGAACCACATGGCCGGAATGGCAAGCAAAAGCGCAATCGCAAACGACAGTGTCGTGCGTCCGACCGCTGCCACGGTTGCGATCAGAAGAAACATATTGACGACGTTCAGGAACAGGCGGCCACTATCGCTCGCCGGGACAAACGAAACCGCGCCGATGAGCGCGAGCAGCACGACAAACAGCCAGAAACAGCGCTGGTAGAAAATGCGAGACAGCGCTTCGCGCGTGGTATGGAAGGCCATGATGTTCTCCCCTGGGTTCGCGCATGTCTCGGCCAGACCCGCCGGGCCGCGTGTGACGGAAGTATAGAGCGGTAGCACACGCAGCCGCGTTCGCCCGCGCTGGCGCGAGTCGACCCGTGGCGGACAGTCACGATTACCTTAACAGGACGTTCGCAAGGGTGAAACCGGCTATTTGCCTTGTAATGTGGGTGGCGTTACACTGCGCCCGCGCTGAGGCGGCGCCTGGTGGCAAGCCTCCAGTGAGGGATCTGCGAGATCCCGGTGAAAACGAGTTAGGGCGAAGGAGGAAACAGTAACGTGACTGCTCCATTTTCCGGCGGCTGTGCATGCGGATCGATCCGTTACGTATGCTCGCGCGCGCCAATTGCGACGTTAAACTGCCACTGTCTGGACTGCCAGCGCTCAAGCGGCGCTCCTTTTGCTTCCGGCTTCATCGTCCGGGTCTCGGACATGACGATCACGGGGACGCCGAAGACGTACTCGGTCCGCGCCGGCAGTGGCCGGCTCGCGACTCGCAGCTTTTGTTCCGATTGCGGCTCTCCTCTGTTCACCTATGGCGAGACTGCACCAGAAGTCATGTCCGTCCGTTTCCCTACGCTCGACAATTCGTCGGAGTTTCAGCCGATGGTGGATATCTGGACATCGAGCGCCCAACCGTGGGTTTGCCTTAGTCAGACAATTCCTCACTATCCTCAGTCGCCGTGATTCGCTCGCCGCTATCGTGCGATTGTGCGATTGTGCACGAGCAGCGCCCTATGTCGGCGAGGCCGTTCAAACCAGTCGCTTTTCAAACCAGTGATGGGCATAGGGTTCCGCGCTGAACGCATCGACTTCGATGTATCCGGATTGCCGGTATAGCGAAATCGCTTCGCGCAGAGCGCGGTTTGTCTCCAGGCGAATCACGCGCGCTTTGGCCTGCCGGGCACGCTTCTCCGCCTCGACAATCAACCGGCGGCCTACACCCAAACCACGGGCGGCGGGACTCACCCACATTCGCTTGAGTTCGGCCGGAGACTTCTTGTGAAACTTCAGCGCGACGCAGCCTATGGGGCTTCCATGGAGTCTCGCGACGATCAACGCGCCTTCCGGCGCCGTCAGTTCATGAGCATCTGCGGGCAGGCTCATGGACGGGTCGAATCCCGCCTCGAAGCGCTCGTTTAGCTCACCGAAGTATTGCTCAAAGCACCACTGCGCATCATCGCTATCCGGCTTCTCAAGCACGTATTGCACAAGGGATGCCTGTAGCAAACGCTCAACCTCAGACATGGCTGCGACCAGTCTGCGTCGCTGCTCATCGCTGAGCGGCTCGAGCGCACGTGAAGCGACGGCGTCGGAGAGCCGCTCGAGTTCGGCCCTTTCGGTGAGCCCTTGTGCAGTCAGGCAGGCCCGGCGTACGCGCCGGTCGTTCGGATGAGTGAGGACGGCAACAAGGTTTTGTCGCTCAAGAGACGCCAGGGTCCGGCTGACATAGCCTGAATCAAGGTTTAGCCGCGCGCGAAGCGCGCGAATGTCCGCACCGTCGACACCAATCTCCCATAGCAGGCGTGATTCACCCATCGGGCGGCCGCGTCCGAGGAAATGATCGTCGATGGCGCCGATGCTTTCGGCGACGATGCGGTTAAAGCGTCGAATCTGGAGAATGTCGGCTGCGCTCATATCTCTGACTTTAGTCAGGGATATGGCTCCCGTCAACATAGAGTCGATGCTGTGCTGTCCCCAAAGGACAGGCTCGGATGAATGCCGGCCGCGAACCGCCAGCCTGTTCCAGGGCTGACGTGACGCATCCCCACGGATCAGGGTTGGCGTTTGCCGCGGCCGCCCGCGGGTTTGCCAGCTGGCTTACGTGAACCCGCAGCCGGCTTGCTGGCGGGTTTGCCGCGTGGCTTTTGCACGCTGAATGGGCTACCGCTGGTCAGGCTCGTGCCTTTGCCCGCGGCCACCGTGCGCTGCGCTGCAGGCTTGGGTTTGTTTGCGCCATTTTGCGGGCGCGGTTTTTTGCCGGGCGCCTGCACGGCACCCGTCGCCGCTTGCGGCACTTTGGGCTTCTTGGGCTTTTTGGGTTTCTTGATGATCTGGCCCGTCGCGCTGGTTTCCGGCACGCGGTGTTCGGCTTCAAAGCCCGGCTCTTCTTCACGGCGCAGCGTTTGCCGGATCAGCGCTTCGATCGCGGCCAGTTGCGGCGCTTCATCGGCGCACACGAGGGACACCGCCACGCCGCTGGCGCCCGCGCGGCCGGTGCGGCCAATACGGTGCACATAGTCTTGCGCCACGATCGGCAGATCCACGTTGATCACGAGCGGCAGGTCGTCGATATCCAGCCCGCGCGCAGCCACGTCGGTGGCGACCAGCATCTGGACTTCGCGCGTCTTGAAGCGCTCCAGCGCCCGCAGACGCGCGGGTTGCGGTTTGTCGCCGTGGATGGTGTCGACCGCATAGCCCGCATCTTCCACCATGGCCGCCAGGTAATCCACGCCACTGCGGGTTTTGACGAACACCAGCGCGTGCTCCCAGTGGTTCTCGGCCACCAGGTGCATGAAGAGGTCGGGCTTGTTCCTTTTATCGACCGTCACCACCCACTGCTTGATTTTGCTGGCCGTTGCGTTGGGCGGGCTGACGCTGATATTGACCGGGCCGCGCAGAATGTTCGCCGCCATGGCGCGGATATCGTCGGTAAACGTGGCAGAGAACAGCAGCGTCTGGCGCTGAGCGGGCAAGGCGGCAAAAACGGCGTTGAGTTCGCGCGCAAAGCCCAGATCCAGCATGCGGTCGGCTTCGTCCAGCACCAGCGTTTGTACCTGATCAAACTGCACGGCGTTCTGTCGATTCAGGTCGAGCAAACGGCCCGGTGTGGCAACGAGCACATCCACGCCTTTGCGCAACTTCATCATCTGCGGGTTGATACTCACACCGCCGTAGGCGGCCAGAAGTCGTAAGTCGAGCCCTTTGCCGTAAGCCATGAAGCTCTGCAGCACCTGTTCAGCCAGTTCGCGCGTGGGCACCAGCACCAGAACGCGCGCGCGGTTGCTCGACACCGCCGGTCCGTGTTGCACCAGCCGTTGCAGCAGCGGCAGCGCAAACCCCGCCGTTTTGCCAGTGCCGGTTTGTGCCCCAGCCATGACGTCACGGCCACTGAGGACAGCAGGAATCGCCTTGGCCTGCACCGGCGTAGGTGTCTGGTAATTGAGGTCCTGCACATTGCGCAGCAAGGGATCGATCAGGCCAAGCGAGGCAAAAGACATTGGCGTATTCCGGGCTAAAACCGCAATTCTAGCGGTTACCGGCTGATCGCGCCGCGCTGGCAAGCTGTGCTACGAGGCGGCGATGCGCGGCACCGCCGACACCCGCTGCCCGAAACAAGGATGAAATCTTGTCGGGCCATTCGTTGTGGAAATAAGCAATCCTACTCATTTGCGAGTGCTATCGCTTCGTTTGCGTTAGCGAGACGCGACCCTCAGACTATTGCTGATCGATTTGAAACATCATGTCTTTGCTGTCCGGATTCCCGAAGGGTACACGCTGAATCGTCGATCAATCGGGTATTCCCAAATTCGCGCAAATCGGTAATCTGCGAGGTATTGGTGAACGAAAATGCCTCGCTGCCTGACTGCAACCATTCGGATCCTCCATGACTGAGCCTCGTCTGACGTTCCTTGACCAGAATGAATGGGAAAACTGGTTGACGCAAAACGGCGCGACCGCGACCGGGATCTGGCTTCGCCTCGCCAAAAAGGGTGCCGGGAAGCCAACCTTGACCTACGAACAGGCGCTGGAAAGCGCCCTTTGTCATGGCTGGATCGACGGCCAGAAACAGACAGAATGTGAAGCATACTGGTTGCAACGCTTCACCCGGCGCTCCGCGAAAAGTATCTGGTCCAAACTCAACAAAGACCGGGCCGAAGCGCTGATCGCGGCAGGCAGAATGCTTCCTTCGGGCTTGCGAGAAGTCGAGAAGGCCAAAGGGGATGGCCGTTGGGAGGCCGCCTATACCTCGGCCAGCAACTCGGTCGTGCCGGACGACCTGCAGGCCGCACTGGATGCCAATCCCAAGGCCAGCGCGTTCTTTGCGACGCTGAGCGGCCGAAACCGCTACGCCATCCTGTTTCGGATACAGAATGCCAAAAAGCCCGCAACACGGGTGCGCAAGATCGAGGAGTTCATCGGCATGCTGAATCGCGGCGAAACCATTCATCCCTAGACGCGCATGATCGGCCGTTACGAAAATCCGGCTGAGCGTCGGGTTCTGGCCGCACGGAGAAGCCGCGAGGTTGCAAAAGACCGCTGCATCACGCAAGCGGACCCTCGGTATCCTTCCTGCTTACGGCGACGGCAATTGCACTACCGACAATCAACGCTATTCCGAAGAGGGACAGCGGTTGCATCGTCTCATGCCACACGATGTAACCGAACACCGCCGCCCACACGATGCTTGTGTAGTTGTAGGGTGCGAGTCTGCCTGCGTCCGCCTGACGAAAAGCCACCGTCATTAAAAGTTGCCCGGCTGTCGCGAAGGCTCCGAGAATTGCCATAATCAGCAGCGAACTGGCGGACGGTGTTCGCCAGCTGAATAGAAGTGTGCATCCGGTAACGACCGTTCCCACCATGGTGAAGAAGAGAACTGTCGTCTCCGAGTCGTCGGTAGAGCGAATGCGCTTTATCTGCAAGATGGACAACGCGCCAAAGACCGCGCTCAGTAGAAGGAAAGCCGGGCCGAGCCAGCTCGACTGCCCACCGCCCGGACGCACCACGAGCAGCACGCCCAGGAATCCAACGATCGCTGCCGCTATCGAACGCAGCGTCAAGCGTTCTCGCAGAATCAACGGTGCGAGGAGAATAACGATCAACGTCTCGGAATAGGCAAGCGCTACCGCTTCACCCAAGGGGACGTAAGGCAATCCCGCGAAGAAAAGGCCCGATGCGCCCAGAAGCATCAACGCCCGCACGGTTTGCCCTCCAAGATCGACATTTGCCAGTCGCCTGGTCAGGGAAACAGGTCCCACACAGCACATCATCACCGCGGGGACCAAGCCGAACAGCATCCGAAAGAACGTCACCTCATTGGCTGGATATTGCAGCGCAACCGTCTTCGCCAGCGCGTCCACCACAGCAAAGCAGAACATGGACGCGAGTATGCTGCTGATGCTGCTCAGGGGAAGGGCGTTGGCGGACGTTGCGCTGGAAGATGACATGACCTGCCGCATTAGACGTGAATCCTGGCATGATCTCATAGGCTTGGTGAGAGCCAGGCCGAAAATCATGGCCATGTGTGCACTATCGCGACCGACCGGTCAACGAGAGATGCGACTTGCGTGATTGTCGGCTCTGCCGGTCGAGGAGACGCGCCGCATTCACCCGCCGCCTCTCATGCAAAAGTCATAACCCGCAACAGGGAAGCAGCGGGCCATCGGGAAGGCGGCTTTTCTCAACGCCCGGGGCGAGAAAACAGGTTGACGAGATTCCCATCCGGGTCGCGCAGCAGGAGCGAGCGATTGCCCCAAGGCATCAACGTCGTCGGCATCACGATGGTTGCTCCGGATGCATTCATCCGTTCGAACACCGCGTCAACGTCCTCCACTTCGAACTCCAGGATTGCCGATTGATTGGCTGCGGCAGTGGCGGCGCCGACATTGAATAGCTTGATCAGGTGCTCAGATGATATCGCCAGTGTAGAGCCCTCGAATCGCATTTCGGCGAACCCATCGGCCAGACGGACAGCCTCGATCCCGGAAAGCCTCTGATAGAACTCGACCAGCTTTTCGATATCCGTGGTCACAACGCGAACCGATGCGAACTTCATTTTGAACTCCTCGCCAAGAAAGGAGCTTCAGTCTACTGATCGATACTGTCAGATTCTGGCAGTATGGTGCGGCTGGCGGCCTGATTGCGCTTGCGCCACTCACGAAGCAGTGTGGAGCGCCTCTTTGGGCAGCGCTCCTCCATCTGCTCGACGCTCAAGATCCGATCCGAACGGAAATTCCGAAAATCGGCTCGCATCTCGCACCACGCCATCAGGACTCGCGCCTGGTCGAAATACACCAGGGCAAAAGGCCAAACGATACGCCGGGAGTGAATGCCAGCGCCGTCCACGTAAGTTATTTCGAGCTTTCGTTCCGCACGGACCGCGGCACGCAAAAGGTCCGGCGAGATTATGTGGGCCGGTCTCGTCAACGGCGCGCCGACCAGCAGCGAAGATTCCTCCAGTTCGCGGCGCAATTCAGCGGGCAGTACAGCGGCTATCTTCGCAAGCGTGCTGAGCGCGCCGGCCGATAGCGTCTTGTCGCCGCGATCGGCCACCCAGCGCATGCCAAGCACCAGGGCATCGAGTTCCTCCGAGCGGAACATGATGGGGGGAAGCATGAAGCCCGGTTTCATCACGTAGCCAATGCCTGGCTCCCCCTCGATCATGGCGCCTTGCGCCTGCAAACTGGCGATGTCCCGGTATAGCGTGCGGATGCTCACGCCGAGCTCGTCGGCGAGGGTCTGGCCGCTCACAGGGCGTCGATAACGACGTAACACTTGCAGGAGTTGAAGGAGACGTTCGGCACGGGACATAACTCAATCCGGATATCGATACTGAAGGAAATCGACGACGCGCCCCGTTGCTGCAGACCGAATGCATTGGGTTCACGTTCAATAAGCAATCGGCTCACGGCCCGCTGGCTTTAGCAGCGACAATGCGCGCGCCGACCCTGGAAAAACAGTCGGCAACAATCTCGAATGCCTGCTGCGCAGCGGGCACGAGCGTGCGCTCGGCGTGATGCACGATGCCGAGCGTCAGGTCCATGACCAATGGCGGATCGACGGCGAGCGCCACCGCATCGCCAGATTCCAGTTTCGAGACGATCGCGAGTTCGGTCAGGGCGACGATGGCGTCGCTCTTTTGCAGAATGCTGTGAACCGTGCCGACGTCGTCGGTCGTCACGGAGAAATAGTCGATGACAGGCGCATTCAGGCCATAAAGGTCGCCGAGGCGCCTGGCCAGCGAGGGTTCGACGTAACCGGCGGCAATGAGCGGATACGCGCGCATATCGTCGAAAGTCACCTTCCGGCGGCCCGCGAGCGGATGTCCGCGCCGGGCGAACCAGCCGAAGGTGCATGGGTACAACGCCATGACGCGCAAATCGGCGTGCTCGCGCGCAACGCGAATATCGCCGACAAAGAAGTCCAGGCGTTCGGCCAATAGCGCGGCCACCAGCCGTTCGGATGTTTCGATCACGCTATGCAATTTCACGCCGGGCGATGCGTTCATCAAGCCGAGCACGATGGGCTCGAGGAGAATGGGCGCGAGTGACGAACCCATTCCGAACGCGAGCGACCCCGATTCGCCCGACTGCATCAGCGCCAGCAGGCGCGCGCCTTCCTTTTCGTCGAGAATCATCCGCCGCGCGCGAGGCTCGTAGGCCTGTGCGTAGGGCGTCGGCCGCAGCCGGCGCTCGGTTCGGTCAAAGAGCGGCACGCCCAGCAGGTCTTCCATCGAGCGGATGCTGCGGGAAAGCGCGGGCTGGCTCAAATGAACGGCTTCAGCCGCGGCCGCAAGCGAGCCGTGGTCGAGCAAGGCGAGAAAGTGCCGGATCTGGCGGGTGTTCATTTCGTGGGTTCACTTGCAGAAACTGCATTGTATCCCCCAGAAATACGCAATGTACACAAGTCGCTGCGCTGCTTAGACTGCGCGGGCATTGACTCACTCTTCACGCCCATGCCTCTCGATACGACCCCAAGCCAGCGCCGTCCTGTTGTCGGCATCATCTCCGACAGCATCGAGCACTACGGGCATCGCGGGCATTCCGTCCTGCACGGCTACGTGCGTGCCGTTGCCACGATCGCGCGCGCGTTGCCCGTGCTGTTGCCGGCCTGCACCGAGGCACTGGACGGCGAGACGCTGGCCGCGACGCTCGACGGCATCGTGCTGACCGGCAGCCCTTCCAATGTCGCCGCCGAGCGCTATGGCGCTTCGCCGCTGCCGGAAACGACACGGCAGGACCGCTGGCGCGATGCAGCCGTTCTCGACGTGTTGCCGGACCTGATCGCGGCCGGCATCCCGACGCTCGGCATTTGCCGTGGCTTGCAGGAGCTCAATGTCATGTACGGGGGCACACTCGAGGCCGCGGTGCACGCGCAGCCTGGCCGGCTCGATCATCGCGAAGGCGATCACGACCGGCCTATCGAACGCTGGTACGACGACAGCCACGCTGTGCGGATCATGCGCGGCGGTGTGCTCGACCAGATCGGCACGAACCCGGTGGAGCAGGTGAATTCGCTGCATCACCAGGGAGTCGACCGCCTGGGCGCTGGGCTGCGCCCGGAGGCCGTCGCAACCGACGGACTGATCGAGGCGTTCTCGATTGGCTGCGTGCCGCAGTTTGCGCTGGCAGTTCAGTGGCACCCCGAGATGCGCATCGACGACAGCCCGCTGTCGCTCGCCATTTTCGAAGCCTTTGGTGCCGCCTGCCGTTCGCGCCGTGACGCGCGCGCACACAATGCGCGCGTTTGACGTGCGCCCGCGAGACACAGCAACCCCCTCATCGAATCATGTCGAACACTCAATTTCGCGCCCTGTTCAGTCGCAACTACGCTGAAGCGCGCGACAAATTCCTCAATGCCGCCACCGCACGCGGCCTCGCCGTCGACTCGCATGTCCTGCCGCTCGAAGGCAAAGATGGAGAAGTGCTCGCGACCGATGTCGTGCTCGACGGTCCGCGCGAGGCTGCGAAACTCGTGATCCTCATTAGCGGCGTGCACGGCGTGGAAGGCTATTGCGGTTCCGCGATCCAGACCGGCGTGCTCGGTCTCGGGCGTGTCGCCGACGCCGACACTGCCGTGCTGCATATCCATGCCATCAACCCGTACGGCTTTTCGCATTCACGTCGCGCGACACACGAGAACGTCGATCTGAACCGCAACTTCGTCGACTTCAGCACCGCGCAGCCGGTGAACGAACGCTACGCGCAAATCCACGACCTGCTGCTGCCGGCCACGTGGCCGCCCGCTGACGACAACGAATCGACGCTCGACCTGTTGCGCAGGCAATGGGGTGCCCGCGGCTTTCAGCGTGCAGTCGGACTGGGTCAGTACGTTTTCGCGGACGGTCTTCACTACGGCGGCGCCGAACCGGCGTGGAGCAATCGCACGTTTCGCCGGATTCTTCGCGAGTACGCCCAGCGTTGCCTTCGCATCGGCTCGATCGACATTCATACGGGCCTCGGTCCCTATGGCCACGGCGAGCGGATTTTCGCCTGTCTCGATGAAGGCGGCGCGTTGGCGCGCGCGCGCCGGTGGTGGGGCGACGATGTGACCTCGGTGAATCAGGGCACGTCGACCAGCATTCCGATGACCGGCCCGATTCAGTACGGACAGTTCGAAGCGTGCCCGCAGGCCGAGCACACCAATATCTGCCTGGAGTTCGGTACGCATCCGCCTTCGCTCGTGCTGCCCGCCATGCGCGCCGAGCACTGGCTGCACCGAAGCGGCGGCGCCGACGTGGCGCAGGCCGCGTCGATTCGTCAGGCGCTCAAGGACGCGTTCTATCCGCAGGCCGACGACTGGCAAGCCGCGATCTGGCAGCAGGGGCGCGACGTATTTCTGCAGACCGTGCGCGGTTTGCAGGAGCCAGCGAACGCGACCGAGGCCGGTTGACGCGCCTGCGAACGAACCGCACCCGATAACGGAGACATCATGCGATCTACCCTTGTCGACGCACCCGGCAACTGCCAGGGCGTCCCAAACACAGCGCCGGCCGGAACCGTCAGCGGCCTGCGCCCGGTCATCAGCCGCAAGGCCGTTGCGGCAGCCGTGACCGGCAATGCGCTCGAATTCTACGACTTCGTGATTTACGCGTATTTTGCCGTCTATATCGGGCACGCTTTCTTTCCGGTCGGTGGCCAGTACGGGAGCCTGCTGCTTGCGGCGGCGACGTTCGGCGTGGGCTTTTTCACGCGCCCGCTAGGTGCGGTGCTGATCGGCGCTTTTGCCGATCGTGCGGGCCGCAAGCCCGCACTCATTCTCACGGTTGCGTTGATCACGGTCGGCACGCTGGGAATGGCCGCCACGCCGTCATATGCCAGCATCGGCATGGCGGCGCCGCTCATCGTGGTGCTGTGCCGGCTTCTGCAAGGCTTTGCGCTAGGCGGCGAGGTCGGTCCGGCGACGGCGCTTCTCATCGAAGCCGCGCCACCTGGGCGGCGTGCGCTCTATGCAAGCTGGCAACTCGCAAGCCAGGGCATTGCAGTCGCCGTGGGGGGCGTATTCGGTGTGTTGGTATCGATGACATTGCGTGCGGACCAACTGGCGGCATGGGGCTGGCGTATTCCGTTCATCGCGAGCCTGCTGCTCGTTCCAGTGGCTGTCTATATTCGCCGGAGTCTGCCCGAAACGCTCGAGGACAACGACGCTCGCACGGCGTCTGAGGTATTGGGCGGCGTCGTGCGTACGCATCGGCGCTACCTGGTGCTGGGCGTGTTGATGACGCTCTCGGGCGCGGTCTCCTCGCAGATCGGCAACTACATGACGACCTACGCCATCCAGACGCTGAAGCTGCCGCCAACGATCGCGCAGACGAGCGCACTGGTCGGCGGCCTGTTGACGTTTGCAGGCGGCCTGGCCGGCGGATGGCTGTGCGACATGCGCGGCCGCAAGATCGTGCTGATTGCACCGCGCGTGCTGCTGATGCTGTTGAGCGTGCCGATGTTCCTGTGGCTGCAGGCCGCGCCGGGCGCAACGAGCTTCCTGCTGGTGACGGTGATTCTCGCGTTGCTGACGGCCATGAGCGCAACGGCGGCGATGGTGGTCATGCCCGAATTGCTGCCCGCCAGCTTTCGCAGCACGGGTGTGTCGCTCGTCTACGCAATCGGCACGACGCTGTTCGGCGGCACCACGCAGTTCGCCGTGACGGCCTTGATTGCCTGGACCGGAAGCCCGATGGCGCCCGCGTGGTACATGGTGGCGACCAGTGTGCTGAGCCTTGCCGCCATGGCGATGCTTCCCGAAACACGCAACGTGGACGTGTCCAGATAGCGTTCGGCACCGTGCGCGGCAGTGCCCGCGCCCGGCCAGCTACTCACCGCACCTTCGCATCATGCCGGGCGTAAGCCTGGCAGGGGCGCTCGCGCGCCTGCATTTTCACCATAAAGACAATAGAACGAGACATGAAAAAGACCATGATCGCCGGCCTCGTGCTGGCCGGTATGCACGGTGCTGCGAACGCGCAGTCGAGCGTGACGATTTTCGGCAGCCTCGATACAGGGCTGACCTACGTGAGCAACGTCCACGGCAGTTCGTCTTTCGCCATGGCAGACGGCATCAACAAGAGCAACTCGCTAGGTTTCACGGGTGTCGAAGACCTGGGCGGCGGCAAGCATGCGCTATTCAAGCTGGAAAACGGCTATTCGGTGAACACGGGTACGTTGGGGCAAGGCGGACTGCTGTTCGGCAAGCAGGCTTATGTCGGCCTGGGCGATGCGTCGATTGGAGATGTGACGCTCGGGCGTCAATACGACTTCGCGTACTCCATGATCCGCTATTTGCCGTGCTTGTCGTGTGGCATCTACAGTGTTGAAAACGGCGACCTGGATCGCGTTTCCGGCGAGCGGTTGAACAACACGGTGCAATTCATGTCGCGCACGGTTGCGGGCTTTTCGGCCGGCGCGCAGTACAGCTTCGGCGCAAGTTCCGGCAGCACGACGACAAACGCCGGTCGCGCGGTGAGTGCAACGGTGCAATACGCCGGCAGCGCCTTTGCCGCAGGCGCCTTCTACACCGATATCAATGGCGCCCCCGTCTATGTCGGCATGACTGGCGCGGCGGAAATCTTCGGGCGCCCGATCACGCCCGCTACCGCGTTGCTCGTCGACAAGCAGCGCATCTTCGGATTTGGCGCGACCTATACACCGGGTCAATGGCGGGTGTCAGCGGTTTATACCAATACCCATCTGGAACTTGGAAACGCCAGCGCACAGGATCAGGTGATTCACGTCGGCGGTGAGTATCGGCCCCGGCCCGATCTCGTGCTCGCTACCAAGCTCACGTACGACAAGCTCGATGCGTCGCATTGGCTCACGCTCTCATGCGGCGTGGACTATTTGCTCTCGAAGCGCACAGATGTCTACCTCGACGTGCATGCGCAGCGAGCATTCGGGGACAGCACCAAGGCATCGATCGCGCTGGCCGGCACTTCGTCGACAGACAGCCAATTCCTGTCGCGTGTGGGCATCAGGCATTTGTTCTAGCCGTTCTCGCGGGTACGGCCTGATTTTCGGGGGCGACGCTCTGGTCACACCCCGACGCCCAGCGGTGATCAGAGGTCTCCGCGCACTTCACCGGTGCCCAGCACGTTGCGCTGCCGGTTGACCTCCGCCCAAAGCGCATCGCTGTCGTCGTCGCGCAGCAGGACCATCCAGTCCAGTTGATCGTCGGTCACGCCGAAGTATTCCAGGATCTCCCTGCGAACGGCATCGACGAACTGCGCGTATTCCGGCGTTGCCTGGGCCTGCGCGTGCAAGGCGTCGTATGCCGCATCGTCCACGCCGCCGCCGTGCTCGTCGATGTAGTGCGAGATCCACTGGTCGCGTTCGCGGTCGTAGTCGGCCTCGGCGCGCATCGCCTGCACAGCCGTGTAGAAGTCCAGTTGGGCAAACGCGGCGATCGCCGCCGTTGTTGCCTCGTCGAATGGGGTTGTCATCGCATATCTCATGTGGGCCGTGGCACATTATCGCGCGGGCCGCGACTGGACGCCCGAGACTCCCTCACTTTCGCAACTGCGATGCCCGCGCAGGCGGCCTGCGGCGCGTTCGAACGCTGTCGATGCGGCAGCTGCCACACACCGCGTTCTGCCCGGGTACGCCCGCCTGGGGGCTTGCAGCGCTGGCGATAGAGGCGTAACGTTGTTGCAGGAGATGGCATTCTCCTGGAACCGCCCCGACGGGCTAATGATGCCTACCGGCCTGGGAACAGGCACTGTCGGTGCATGCGGTTTCTTCGCTGGCCCCACCTGTGTCTGTGCCGTCAAGACGGCATCTCCCGGTTCACATCGTCACAGCCCAACCTTCGTTGGGCTTGGGTTTCGTCGCGCTCTGCCAAAGGCGTGGCGACGAGGGACTGGAAATGGGATTTCACAGCATCCTGTTTGAGACACCCGAAGACGGGCCGCTTGCTGGCGAAGTGCACGAGCCGGAGTGCTTTGGCGACCTGAATCTCGACCAGATTGAGCTGAAGCTCACGCAAGGCTATGACGAGTACGACCTGAAGCCGTTCTTTCGTACAGCGCTCGATCGTGAGAGTGCAATACGGTACCGGCACGACGTGATGCGCGACCTCGGGAGCCACGAGATTTCCCGCTGTATTCACGCCTTTGCGCAGTCGATGCGCAAGATGCGCTCAGCGCTGGCACAGGCAGAGAAGCTTTACTATCCGCGACAAAAACAATGGTGGTTTCTCGAAGCTGCGTTCCGGTATTGCGATGCGCTTGGGACGTTAGAAGCCACGCTACATGAGACTCACCCGAAGTCGGCAGGCTTGCGCGAGTTCAGCGCGTGGCTTGCAGGGTATCTTCGTGGCGAGGACTTCATCGGACTCAGGCGAGATGTGGTGGACCTGCAGACGGCGCTGGAAGCCGTTAGATACGCGGTGCACATTCACGGCAACGCGGTGGCCGTGCTGAATGACGACCGCGAGAGCGATTACAGCGCATACGTCGTGGCTATTTTCGAGCGATTCAAGCAGGGTGAGGTCAAGGACCACAGTGTCGAGGTCAAGGAATGGCCGGAAATGAATCACGTCGAGGCACAGATACTGGACTACGTCGCCAGGCTCCAGCCTCAACCATTTGCGATGCTCGCCAGCTTCCAGCTCAATCACACTGACTTCCTTGACGCCACCATCGCCTCATTCGACCGCGAGGTGCAGTTCTACATCGCGTACGACGCCTATATTCAGAATTGCCGGGAGCAAGGTCTTCCATTCTGCTTCCCGGTGGTTTCGTCGTCGAGCAAGGCCGAACGTTGTCACGATACGTTCGACCTCGCGCTCGCGCACAAGCTGTGTGCAGACAAGCTTCCAGTTGTGCGCAACGACTTCTGGCTGGAGCGTGCTGAGCGCATTATTGTTGTCTCGGGTCCCAACAACGGCGGCAAGACGACTTTCGCCAGAGCGTTCGGGCAACTTCACTACCTCACGAGGCTGGGTTGCCCGGTGCCCGGCAGTGAGGCGCGCCTGTATCTCTGCGATCAGCTCTTTGCACATTTTGAGCGTGAAGAGAATACGAAGGACATGCGCGGCAAGTTGCAGGATGACCTCATGCGCATGCACGCCATCCTGGCGCGAGCCACGCCCCGCAGCGTCATCGTGATGAACGAGATTTTCAGTTCCACGACGCTTGCCGATGCGCTATTTCTCTGCCGCCGGATCGTCAACCGGATTATGGAACGCGACGCGCTTTGCGTATGCGTGACCTTTGTCGAAGAGTTGGCCCGGCTCGGCGCGCAGACAGTGAGCATGGTCAGTGAAATCTGCCCGTCCAATCCGGCGCAGCGAACGTTCCGTATTCGCCGAAAGCCCGCCGATGGACGCGCATACGCCGTCTCTGTGGCCGAGCAGTACGGGCTCACCTATGAACGCCTGAAGGAGCGCCTTGCATCATGAAAGCATGGTTGCTCTATGCGCAGCGCGATTTCGACTGGCATCGCGGTGAACAATGGAACGAAACCACGCTCACGCGGGATCTCGAACTCGCCACCGTCTTTGCGGCGATGGGGGCGGGCGACGAATTTCTCGAGGGTGTGGCGAAGAAGGTCGTGACCGTCAGTCTGGATGAGCTTGGCGACATTCTTTATCGACAGGCCGTGCTCAGGGATTGTCTGAGCCACGAGGCCGTTGTACGGCGGCTCTATGCGATTGCCGTGGAGGCGCAGGAGACGGAGCGCAAGAGCTTCTACTGGGGATTGACGGCTTCGGCGAGCAGCGTCCTGCACTCGGCCCGAGACCTCGTGCAGGCGTATTTCGCCTCGTTGGTGAAGTTGCGCCAGCTCGCGGACGACGAAACGTCGTCATTCGAATCGGCCGGGTTCAGACGGTTCTTCGCGATGGTGCGCGAAGCGTTGCCGGATGACTATTTCGCAGCTGTTAAGCATTGCCTGAGGGAACTCAGGTTCAACCGCGGTGTGCTGATGAGTGCGCAACCAGGTCGTGGCAACAAGGGCACCCGCTACGTTTTACGCAGACCCCACGAGCCGGACCCGAATCTGATTCGCCGTCTATTCGCAAGGCGGCCACGCTCATACACGTTCCGCATTGCCGAGCGAGATGAGAACGGCGCCCGTGCGGTCGCCGAACTTGAAGCGCGCGGCATCAACCACGTTGCAAACGCGCTTGCCCAGTCGGCTGATCACATCAAGCGCTTCTTCGCGATGTTGCGCGCGGAGCTTGGCCTCTATCTGGGTTTCATGAATTTGCGCAACAGACTGGCAAAGCGAGGTTTGCCAGTCTGTTTTCCTGTGCCTTTTCCGGTTGAGCAGCGCAGGCACAGCTTCTCAGGGCTGTACGACATCAGTCTCGCACTGCGTGTGGAGCACGCACCGGTGGGCAACGATGTCGACGCGAACGGCAAGGATGCTATGGTCGTGACCGGCGCGAACCAGGGCGGGAAATCGACTTTTTTGCGTAGTATTGGAATCGCACAAGTACTGCTCCAGGCGGGCGGCATCGTCGGCGCCTCGGCATTTGAAGCAAACGTCGCGACCGGGATCTTCACGCACTACAAGCGGGAGGAAGATGTCACGATGCAAAGCGGAAAATTCGACGAAGAGTTAAGACGCATGAGCGAGGTCGTTGACCATATCCGGCCTCACGCGCTCTTCCTGTCAAACGAGTCGTTTGCATCGACCAACGAACGTGAGGGCTCGGAAGTCGGTAGAGCGATTATCGAGGCTCTGCTCGAGGCGCGCGTAAAGATATGCCTTGTCACGCATCTGTTCACGTTGGCAAAGGGTCTCGCTACTGAATGCGCGTTTCCCGCAGTCTTTCTGCGGGCCGAACGCCGGGAAGACGGCGAGCGCACGTTCCGCCTGATTCAGGGAGAGCCGCTGCAAACGAGTTTCGGGCAGGACTTGTACCGCGCCTTATTCGAGGAAGACGCCATGGAGTCAGACGATGCTGGGCATAGGCAGGAGCGTTCGCCACGCGTTAAGGCTTGACCCCAGGGCAGCAGCCAGCGGGGCGTCGTCGCTTCTCTGGCTTTTGGCCCGGCACAGTTCATTAACTTGATCAGGAGGTGTTTATGCAAGGTAGTCAACTGACCATCTATGCGGCTAATCAGAGTCATCGCGTCCGGCACCTTTCTGTCGTTGACTGGATACTTGAGGAAGCCAGGCATGCGGACATTCATGGCGCCACGGTGGTCGAGGTAGCCGAAGGTGTAGACCACAAGGGAAAATATCATGCGGCTCGCTTTTTCGAGCTTGCGGAACAGTCGGTCGCCGTCACCCTTATCGCCGGAGATGCGCAGATTGACAACCTGCTCGACACGCTCAACGGCGGCGGTGTTCCCCTCTTTTATACGCGTACGCGAATCGAATACGCCACGCTTGGAACGAAAGCTGCGGACTGAGGACAGAACACGCTGAGCTTGTGCCCTATGTCGCGCGCGTGCGCTGCAATGCAGCACATGTCGGCGCCAGACCCTTGCACTAGAATGGATTGAGGGTCCTTCGGTGCCGGGTCGGCACCGAAGGACCTTCCGGCTGCAGCTTCTGCTCAGCGGTCTCCCGCGCGTGGAGGAGGGCATGAACGGCTTTCAGCTTACGTTTTACACCGAACATGACCGCCATCACGGACATCGGACGGTGTGCGAATGGCTGCTTCACGAAGCGGGCCGCCTGGGAATCCACGGCGTCACAGTGATCAACTGCGCGGAGGGGACTGGGCATGCCGGCGCACATCATGGGGCGCATCTGCTGAATCTCGCTGACCAACCGGTGCAGGTTATTCTCGCCGTCACGGAAGACGAGGCGCAGCGCATGCTCGACGCCGTTGAAGCTGAGCACGTTCACGTCTTCTACACGCGGTTTCCCGTCGAGTTTGGGGTGCTCGGTGCGGACTCGCAGCAGGCAGGGAAAGCGCGCTTTTCCCTATTCGGTCATAAGCCGAAATAGTCACTTCACACCATGCGCCGCCAGGTCTTCGTACTGCGAATCTGCGGCGGCGGCGCCGGCGTGCTATTCACGCGCGTGTGAACTATTCTGAAGTGGTGACTAGCGGCTGGTTTTCTTCTACGCATTCGACAGGAGGTGTGCCATGTCGATGTCGACCACTCTGCAGGAACGCCTGCGCAGCAAGGGCTCACGCTACGAAATCGTGCGCCACCCATACAGTCATTCGAGCATGGAAAGCGCTGCGGCAGCGCACATTCCCGGCGACCGCCTTGCAAAAACCGTACTGCTCGAAGACGAGCACGGCTATGTGGCCGTCGTACTGCCCTCGACCTATGCTGTGCAATTGTCGGAGCTTTGGAACAAGACAGGCCGCAGGCTCGCCCTCGCGACAGAAGCCGACCTGCGCGAGCTGTTCAAGGACTGCGATGCTGGGGCATTGCCGCCAATCTGCGGGGCGTATGGCATGAAAACCTATCTCGAAGCGAACCTGGCGGGGCAGCCGGACATCTACTTCGAGGCGGGCGATCACGAAGAGCTGGTTCATATGGAAGCGGACGAGTTTCTGGCGCTGATGGACGACGCGGAGCGTGCCCATTTTGCAAGGCGCATGCGAGGCATGAGTGGCCGCGCGTGAGTGAGCGGTGCGGGGCCGCCGCGCATTGAATGTCGACGTAGCGGTAAAACTCCCACGTTCGCGTGCAGATCTCGCGCGACGAAAGGGCGCGCTCGTGCTCGTACGAATGGGCGGCAGGACGCGCGGGCGCGGCGGCGATACCCGCGGCATCGAAGGAACGCACGGCGGCGACTCAAGGAGCGAACGATGAAGTTCTATGCGCGTGAGTACGAAGGGCGTCTGGAGGTGTTCAGCTTCGATGGCGTTTATCGAATCCGTATCACCCAGTTGTGCGGCGCGGCACAAAAAGCGTTCGTGGATACCGTCCAGCTATGGATCAATGACGGCGTATCGGCAGACGAAGCCATTGCGCGAGAGGCAGAGTCGCTGGCCCGGTTAATTAAGGAATACTAGAAAATCCGGCGTTCGGCGAAGCCGCGACGTGCTCACCCGCCCCGTAGGAGAACCCGGATGGCCTCGCCCGAAGAGATCAACGCCGACATGCTTGCCTTCTGGAACGGGAACGGCGGCGACATCTGGGTGGCGCGACAGGCGCACACCGACATCACGCTCGCGCCGGTGACAAACGCCTTGCTTGCCTTTGCCGCACCGCATGCCGGAGAGCGGGTGGTGGATATCGGCTGCGGTTGTGGCGCGCCCACGCTGGAATTCGCGCGCGCCGTGGGTTCGTCCGGCCGCGTGGCGGGGTTGGACATTTCCGGGCCAATGCTTGCTGAGGGTAAAAGGCGCGCGAGCGCCGCCGGCATTGCCAATGTCGATTGGCGGCACACGGATCCGGCAACGGCCGCACTGGACGAATACGATTTGCTGATTTCCGCGTTCGGCGTGATGTTCTTCGGCGACCGGGTGGCGGCATTTGCCAATATGCGCCGCGCCGCCGCGTCGGACGCGCGCATGGCGCTCGTGTGCTGGCGCGCGCTGGCCGAAAACCCGTGGATGGAAGTGCCGATGACCGCGGCCGCGCGGCACTTGCCGCCGAGGCCGCAGCCGGTGCCCAACGCGCCCGGAATGTTCGCCTTCGCCGATCGGAACCACGTGACCGAGGTTGCCACGGCGGCCGGCTGGGCGCCGCCGCACTTCGAGAAGCTCGACATGGACCTCGATATCGCCGCTGGCCGTGGGCTGGAGGAGGCGGTGGTTCAGTCAACCCAGATCGGCGCGGTGAATAGTTGGTTGCGCAATCAGCCAGCGCAGATTATCTCTGCCGCCACCGCATCGGTTCGCGAGGCGCTTGCGCCCTATGCGGACGGTGCGAGAGTGCGGTTGCCCGGCGCGATGTGGTTAATCAGCAGCACGCCCGCTTGAATGAGCGTTGGCCAGCTGCCGTACCGATCAGGCTGTGCCCCTTTCAGCGCGCGGCAAGATGCCATCCTCGACGAAAAAACGCCGACGCGCCGTTTCGTCCGACGGAGCCTCGGGCCCCATCCCTCTGATATCGGGCATGCGATCGGGCTCCATCGCGAGACAGGGCAGAACACGGGCGCGGCGCTCATCAGCGATCTTTCCGCGTTCGTACAGCAGTTGGGCGAGCCAATCGTGCACACGGTGCAGCGCGCCGTAGTACCGGTCGTGCTCAAAAGCGTATGCGTGCGCAGCGGCTTCCCAGTCATCACCCGCAAGCAAACGGTGAAGCAGCACCCTGACGTCACGCAGCGTCAACGACAGCCCTCCTCCCCACGCCGGGTCACTGGCCGCCGCGGCGTCCCCAATCAGCACCACGCCGCCGTTGCAGGGATGATCGACCCAGCTATCGGCACCGGGATATGAGGCAAGCGGGCCAATGACGCGCGCGTGTTCGAACCAGTCGCGCGGCACGCCCGTGTCGACACACGCATCGACGAATTCGCCGATGTGGCCGTTTCCGCTGATGGGCCGCGCAAGCTGCCCGACCCGTGAGACAAAATATGTGCGAAATCGCTGACGGCCGATTGGATAGATCAGTGCGGTCTGTCCCAATGCCGGGCACTGGAAGTGGTGGATCGCGTCTTCTGGAGCATCCAGCCCTTCACACAAAACCCCGGCAACAATCAGTCGTCCGGCGTCCTGATTAAGCGAAAAGCCCGCGGTCCGGCGCACTACCGACCTGCGACCGTCAGCGCCCACGACGAGGCGCGCTTTCGCCCAATGTTTGCCGTCGTTCGTGCGTATCTCGGCAACCGGCGCCTTGCCCGACACATCACCGGGTTCGACGCCTACCACCTCGGCTCCACGCAGCACAATTGCCCCCGATGCTTCTGCCGCGTCCAGCAGGGTGCGTTGCATCGCCGGGTGAAAAAAGTTCAGACACGTAGTGTGTGCGGGGGTAGTGGCGGCAAGGTCCCGGCAATCCATATGACCCGGTCCCGTGTATTTCTTCCAGAAGGGCACCACGTGCGCCCCATCGTCGAGAAGCAGGCGTTCAATCCCGAGCGTACTGGCTTCGACCACGCCCCACGGGAAGATGCCTTCGCCACGCACGCGGTCCTTGAACAACGTTTCGCGCTCGACAATGAGCGTGTGCGCCCCGGCGCCCGCCAGTGCGCGGCCAAGCGCGGCGCCGCCAAGGCCGCCGCCCGCGATCACGACGTCGTAGCTGCACGGTGTCATCTGTAGACCTCCGCCGCGAATGACGTTAGTAAACCGGCATCGAATGAGCAGGCGCCAGTGCACCTGGTCGCGCATTCGTCCATCGCCATTATGCAGCTTGCATGTTTTGGCGCACCACAATTCGGTGAGCTGTCAACTCGCACTCGAACTTGCGAGCGGTGCAGGTCGCGCGCTGGCCGCGAGGCTGTTTGCCTGCGCGAGAGCGCCCGGTCGTAACAGACAGCCACGATTTCGGCAAAAAGACAGCATAGGTGAGAGTATTCAGGATGCCGAAGAAGCAGTTCCAGCAGCGTGATGAGCCGATGCGGACTCCGGCGGACGCGCTGTAATTGGTTGTCGTTCCTGGACAACTATCTGCCTTATTCTGGAATGCCGCCAGGTCCGTAGTCGATAACCTCGTTACAGGCGACTTCGGAGAATAAGTATGCAAGCGCAGTTTTTGATCGGCGTCGCGGCCGCCGTTTTTGCAGCCTTCTCGTGGTCACTGAATTTCGTGGCCCCGTATGTCGTTGGCCCCTACACCATTTACGACATGGCCGTGACACGCTTCCTGCTCTCAGGAATTTTGGGCCTGCTGTTGTTCGTGGCGGTGAAGGATCGGGGCGCACGCACGGCCACAGGTGACTGGCTGGTCGCCGCGTGGCTCGGTTTCGTCGGGTATGTTGGCTATTTCGTGACCATCATGGCAGCTGTACGGTTCGCCGGCCCGATTATCCCGCCCGCCATCGTCGCAACTGTGCCCGTGGTGTTGGCCATCGCCGGCAACCAGGGCCCACAAGCCACGTCGTGGAGAGTGTTGAGCCTGCCGCTAGGCTTCATAGCGTTGGGGCTGGTAATGGTGAACTGGCCCGGGCTCATCGCGGCACTTAACGGCTTGTCGGCAAGCGTGATCGCCGGAGTCGCGATTTCATTCGGGGCAGTCTCGCTGTGGACAGCGTTCGCACTGTCGAATCGGAACGCACTCAAAAAACGCCCGACAATGGATCCGCGCAAATGGACAGCGATGATGATGATCGGTGGCGCAATCGAAATCGCGTTATTCGTTCCTGTGGCCACGCATCTTTCACTACTGAACTTCGCCAGCCTCGGATTGCAATGGCCGGCGTTCGGGATCATCCTCCTCAGCTCCTTGGTGCTCGCCGCGGTGGGGTCGATTGCCGGTTCGTGGGCATGGACGATTGCGTCAAAGCGGCTTCCGATTGGGCTCGCGGGTCAGCTTATCGTCACGGAAACCGTGTTCGCCACGTCGTTCGGTCTGGTGGCGAGTCGCCGATGGCCGACGTTCAACGAGGCAGTCGGAGTCGGAGCCATTGTCTGCGGGGTCGTCCTCGCGCTTAAAGTTCGGCCTTCGTCGGCGGTCGAGGCGGAGGAGGTCGTCACTTAGATCGATACCTCGCGCGCATGCGACCTGCGCATGGCTACAACCGGCGTTGTGCTAAGGTTCATATGACGTTTTCCGTGGGTTCGCCAGTGCGGCGCCGATGTGCCGCAAGGAGACCGAATATGGTTTGCCTGAGCATTGAGGGGCGCGAGCTGGAAGCGCCGGCCACCTGCTCGATCCTGCAGGCCTTTGTGCATGCTGGCCAGACGCTCGTCGAAGGCGTCGGTTGCATGGGGCAAGGTGTGTGCGGGTCCTGTCGCGTCATGGTTCGGCGCAGCGGTGAGCCGGAGGTCAAGACCGTACTCGCGTGCGAGACGCTGGTCGAAGAAGGCATGCAGGTCGCATTCCTCGATTACCTGACGACGCCTGCGCGCCACGTGTATCGCATGGAGGACCTCGGCGATAGCTGGCAGGCGCTACGCACCATGTCCGAAATATTCCCGGAAGCGTCCCATTGCCGCCATTGCAGCGGCTGTGATCGCGCCTGTCCGAAAGGCCTCGAAGTCCAGCGTGGTGTGAACCTGGCGGTGGAGGGCAGGCTCGACGCATCCAGTCAGGTTTTCGACGAATGCGTCATGTGCAACCTCTGCACGCTCGCTTGTCCCGAGCACATTCGGCCCAACCATCTCGGCCTGTTCGTGAGACGCATGATTGCGGCTCACTCGCTGCGTCCGGCCAATCTTATCCGCAGGCTGCAGCAGATCGAACGCGGCGAAATGAAGATCGACTTCGACGCACCAGGCGCGCAGCCGCCGCGTTGACCGCTCCCTACGAACATGTCTATCGGCATCCCTTACGAAAACGCGCTTCTGCGCTACCGCGCCGGCGTTGCGCCCGTGCTGCGTGCGGACGGCCAAGCCGTCGACGATCTCCTCAAGGGCTATCACCCCGACCACGGGCCGAATGCGCGCGTGGCCCTGGCCGTTGGTGTGAACCGGGGCGAGTCCTGCCAGCCGGATCTCGCGCGCCAGTTGCAGGCCAACGCGTTGATCGACGACGTCGACCTGGCCGGCGCGCAACTCGTGCATACCGACGTGCTGGTCGTCGGCGGCGGTGGCGCAGGGTGCGCTGCGGCGCTCACCGCGGCGAAAGAGGGCGCGCAGGTCATGCTTGCCTGCAAGCTGCGCCTGGGCGACAGCAACACCGTGATGGCGGAGGGGGGAATCCAGGCGGCCGTGGGGGAGGACGACAGCCCCCAGCTGCACTTCGAAGACACATTGCGTGCCGGCCACTTCTGCGGCGACCCTGAGCTCGTCGCGCAAATGGTGATGGACGGCCCCGATGTGATTCGCTGGCTCATCCAGCTCGGCATGATGTTCGATCTCGAGGACGACCGGCCGATCGGCGGCAACCTGTTGCGCAAGAAGCCCGGTGGCGCCTCGGCGGCGCGCATTCTCTCGTATCGGGACTACACCGGGCTCGAGATGATGCGCGTGCTGCGCGAGGCCGTCGACCTCGATGCCGGCATCGAGGTCTGGAACCGTTGTCCCGTGGTCGAACTGCTCTCGGACGAGCGCGGAAACTGCGCGGGCGCCGTGCTCTACAACCTCGAATGGCGGACCTTCGTGCTGGTGCGAGCCCGTGCCGTGATTCTCGCCACGGGCGGAGCGGGGCGGCTGCATTTGAATGCCTTTCCCACCTCCAACCACTACGGTGCAACCGCCGACGGCCTCGTCCTGGCGTATCGAATCGGCGCGCGGCTGCGTGAGCTCGACTCGTTCCAGTATCACCCGACCGGGGTGGCCTGGCCGCCCCACATGGCGGGCGGCCTGATCTCGGAGGCGGCGCGCTCCGCAGGGGCGAAGCTGATCAACGGCGAAGGCGAACGTTTCGTCGACGAGCTCAAGGCGCGGGACGTGGTGGCGTCGGCAATCCTGCGCGAATGCGCGCAAGGGCGCGGCATCACGCACGACGGTCAGGTCGGGGTGTTCCTCGACACGCCGACGCTCGAAATGGAGAATCCGGGCATTCTGGCGCAACGTCTCGTCACGTTGCGCCACCTTGCGCACAAGTGCGGTATCGATCCGGCACGGCAGCCGTTTCTTGTTTATCCCACACTTCACTATCAGAACGGCGGCGTCGCAGTAGACAAGCATGGTGCGACGAGCGTGCCCGGCCTGTACTGCGCGGGAGAGGTCACAGGAGGGATCCACGGGCGCAACCGGCTGATGGGCAATGCCCTGCTCGACATTCTGAGCATGGGCCGCCGGGCTGGGGCGAGAGCGGCAGCGTCGAAGGCGCGCACGATGGCCAGTCGCGCGGGCATCGGGCACGTTCACGCGTGGCAGCGCGAACTCACTTTGGCTGGATTGCCGTTGCACATGAGGGCGCCGCAGCTCTTCCCCGACTACGCGCATTTCGATTTGCAGGCCGACGCCAGCCTGCGCCCGGATGCACGCGCACGCGCGGCCCGCAGCATCCGGTAACGCGATCCACGGAGCGCCAATGGACAAGCTCAATCAGATTCTGTTGCGCGATGAGATCCGCGTAGGCGCGAATCTCGATGGCTGGCTCGCGCGCGGCGGCGGTGAAGGACTCGAGAGGGCGCTGCAAGACCCAGAAGCGATCATTGCGGAAATTGCCGCGGCGGATTTGCGCGGCATGGGCGGCGCCGGATTCCCGACGCATCGAAAATGGACGCCGGTTGCCGCTGCCCCAGAAGGGGACAAGTACATCATCTGCAATGGCAACGAAGACGAGCCCGGCACCTTCAAGGACCGCTTTCTGCTGGAACATACGCCTCACCAGGTGATAGAAGGCGCGCTCATCGCGGCACTCGCCACGCGCGCCAACCACGTCGTGCTTTATGTGAACCCGCATGAGCAACAGGCACTCGCGGTCACGCGCGAAGCCGTGCGGCAGTGGCGCGAGCATCCTCTATTCACGGCGATCGAACAGGTGATCGGAAGGACCGTCTCGCTTTGCGTTCTCGCCAGTTCGGGGCTGTACATCGGAGGAGAGGAAACGGCGGTCATTGCCAGTGTTGAGGGCGGCTTTCCGTTTCCACGGCGCAAACCCCCATTCCCCGCACAACAGGGCGTACATGGCGCACCGACCATCGTCAACAACACGGAGACGCTGGCTCACGTACCGGGAATATTGCGCCATGGCGCACAGTGGTATCGGGACCTGGGCGTTGGCGATGCCGCGGGAACCAAGCTTTACTCGCTCTCGGGCGACGTCTTGCGTCCCGGTCTGTACGAACTGCCGATGGGCACGAGCCTCGCGGCGCTCGTCTTCGAGTGCGGCGGCGGCATGCTGCAGGACAAGGAGTTCAAGGCGGTCTTCACCGGCGGCCCCTCCAACACCCTGCTGACGAAACGCGAACTCGATGTTGCGCTCGACTTCGACTCGGTCCGGCAACGCCGCTCGCGTCTTGGCACGGGCGCGATGATCGTCGTTTCGGAAGGCACCAGCATCGTGCGCAAGGTCGCGGAGTATGTGAGCTTTTTTGCCCAGGGCTCGTGTGGGCAGTGTCCGCCGTGCAAGGGCGGGACGTTTCAGTTGATGCGGCTTCTCAACCGGCTCGACACGGGCCGCGGCGTACGCGCCGATCTCGATTCGCTGGAGAACCTGTGCCGCATTCTTCCGGGCAGCGGACGTTGCGGTCTCATCGACGGCGCGGTGACTGTCGTGGAAAGCTCGCTCAACCAGTTCCGCGAAGAATACGAAGCACTTCTAACCTAGCTGGCCTAGCTCACGAAAGGCAGCTTTTCATCGCGTGCGGTTGCGAGCATCGACAGCGTGATCTTTCGCACCTCCAGCTTGCTTTGCGTGATGTGAGCGCGCAGCAGGATGCTCGCTTCGGCAAACTTCCTGCGATCGATGAGATTGAGCATCGTCGAATGCTCGTCGTAGGTGGCGCTCGTGCGATGCGCCTTGAGAAAATCGAGTCTTCGCACGATGCGGATACGTTCGGTCACCTCGTTATGCACGCGCAGCATCTCGTCGTTGCCCGCTGCGCTCACGAGGCCGCGATGAAAGCCCTCGTCCAGTGCGAACATGGCAGCCGGATCGCTTTCGCGTTCGCTTTCCTCGATGCACCACACGGCCCGCAGCGCGTCCATGGCGTGGTGGGGGACGCCAGGGAGCCGCTCGATCGCCGCCAGCTCGAGCACGATGCGCAGGTCGTAGAGCTGGTCGAGCCGGTTGAAGTCGATATCGCAGACTTTCCAGCCACGCCGGAATCCCACCTCGAGATACCCTTCGCGCAGCAGGCGGAACAGCGCGTCGCGCACCGGCGTGCGCGACACGCCGTAATGCTGGGCGATGTCGTTTTCGGAAAAACGGTCGCCGGGAAACAGGCGGAAGTTGAAGATGTCCTGCTTGATCAGCTGATACACCTGTTCCGCAAGCGGGTTCGCGCTATAGACCATCTTCGCGCCAGATGCTGGGGAGGCCTCGGCGGCCGCTTCGGGCAAGTCGTTCATGAGTCGGGTGTAGAAAACGTCGATAGTTTTGCAGCGCGCCCGTGTAACGCGGGCGCCGAAAGCCGGTTCCTTATTATCCGCGCTTAGACAGGTTCGATGAGGCTCACGTGCGCCGCCACGATCATCCAGCCGCCGAACGTATCGTCCGGAGTGTGCAGCCGCGCCCACGTCTGCATCTGGCGGCCTGTCAACGGCGTTGCGTCGCTCGTGAACTCCGTGCTCACCGTCGCATAGTCGGCGCCGAAAGTCGTCACCACGGTGCGATGCAGGCGTCTCGAGCGTGGCACGGGCACACAGGTCTCCCGCCAGCGGCGGATCGCCTCGCCGCCGTGCTGAATTTCGGCGATGCCGTAGCGTACGGTTTCCGGTGCGTCCCAGAAGAGTGCGTTCATCGTTTCGACGTCGTTGTCGACAAGCGCGCGCTCGTAAGCCTCGAAAGCCGCTTGCACCTGCGCGACAATTTCGGGCCGGTTCAGTTCGAGCGTCATCGGGCTGCCTCCAGCAGGGCGTCGAGCGGCGCCGTCCAGCCGACGATACCGCCCTGCGAATGAATCATCGCAATCGTGGCCTCGCGAAACGCGGGAATGTAGCTCGCCGTTGCATCCTCGATCAGCAGGCATTCATAGCCTCGGTCGTTGGCTTCGCGCATCGAGGTTTGCACGCAGACCTCGGTTGTCACGCCCGCGAACACGAGGTGCGTGATGTCCCGCATCGCCAGTTCCTCGCCCAGGCGCGTGGCGTAGAAAGCGCCTTTGCCAGGCTTGTCGATGACGAGTTCGCCATCGAGTGGCCTCAGCGAATCGATGATTGCGTTGCCGGGCTCGCCGCGCACCAGGATGCGGCCCATCGGCCCTTCGTCGCCAATGCGCGCATTCGGCGTGCCGCGCAGGCGTTTGGCCGGTGGGCAATCGGACAGGTCGGGTGCGTGCGATTCACGCGTGTGTACCACCTGCCAGCCCTCGGAACGTGCGTGGGCGAGCAGCCGCGCGACCGTCGGCACGATGCCGGAAAGCAGCGACACGTCGTTGCCGAGCGCCTCGCCAAAGCCGCCTGGCTCGATGAAATCGCGCTGCATGTCGATGACGATGAGCGCCGTGTGGCGCGCGTCGAACGTGAACGGAACGGGCTTGGCCCGGGCGATGGTTGTCATCGCTGTCCTTCTCCCTTTGTGCTGTGTGTTGTTCGAGTGTCGGCTCAGGCGCTTGCATGCAGCACGGTCGCCTCGGCCGGCTGCGGCTTGCCTTCGTCGCCATGGCCTGCCATGTGACGCCCGAGCACCACGCGGTCCGCAACGCTTGCCGCCGTCTCGTACACGAGGCGGCCTTCGGCCATCACGACAATGCGGTCGGCGAGTTCCAGGAGTTCGTCGAGGTCTTCGCTCACGAGCAGAACCGCCGCGCCGGCATCGCGAGCCGCGAGAATCCGGGCATGGATATCGGCCACAGAGGCGAAGTCGAGTCCGAACACCGGATTGGCGACGATCAGCACGTTCACTTCCTGACCTAGCTCGCGTGCCAGTACGGCGCGCTGCACATTGCCGCCGGAAAGCGTGCCGATGGCGCGTTCGGGCAGCGGCGGCCGCACGTTGAATTCGGCGATCAGCCGCTCGGCGCGCGCACGCATCGCACGACGGTCAAGCCACCATCCCCAGCGCCGCAGCGGCGAGCGATCGAAATCGCGCAGCGCCATGTTCTCCGCCACGCTCATCCCCGCGACGCAGGCGTTGCGCAGCGGCTCCTCGGGAAGCGCGAACACCCGCAGCCGGGTCATTTCCTCGCGTGTCGCGGCATAGGGCGCGCCCTCTACGCGCATCTCGCCCGAGACCACCTTGCGCTGGCCAACGAGCGCTTCGATCAGCTCCTTCTGGCCGTTTCCGGAGACGCCCGCGAGCCCGAGAATCTCTCCCGCCCGCACCGAGATCGAGGCTTCGCGGACTGCGGCGTGGCCGCGGTCGTCTACGACCGAAAGGCTCGATAGCGAGAGCTGTACCGGGGCGTCAGGCGAGTGAGTCCGGCGCGCAAGCCGCGCCTCGCCAGCGTCTTCGGCGGCCCCTTCGCGCGCTTCGAGGCTCGCGTCGCTGCCCATCATCCAGGCGGCCAACTGGTCGCGGTTGGTGTTGGCAACGGCGCAGGTCGCGACGAAGCGTCCTTTGCGCAGCACGGTCACGTTGTCTGCATAGGCCATTACCTCGCGGAACTTGTGCGTGATCATCAGTACCGTGAGGTCGCCGCACGAGGCGAGCTTGCGCATGAGGCCGAGCACTTCGTCCGCTTCCTGAGGGGTGAGCACGGACGTCGGCTCGTCGAGGATCAGGAACCGCTGTTCCAGATACAGCTGCTTGAGGATCTCGAGTTTCTGTTTCTCACCGGCCGCGAGGGACGACACGGGCGCGTCCAGCGCCAGGCGAAACGGCATGCGCCGCATGAACGCGTCGAGTGCCTTGCGCTGCGCCGCCCAGTCGATCTTCCACGGCAGCTTGCCGCGCGCGAGGAGCAGGTTCTCCTCGACGCTCAGCCCGGCCGCCAGCGTGAAATGCTGGTAGACCATGCCGATGCCGAGCGCCTGGGCATCGCGCGGGGACGTAATGTGCACCTCGCGTCCGTCGGCCAGGATCGCGCCGTGATCGAGCACGCCGTAGCCCACGAGCCCTTTCACGAGCGTGCTCTTGCCCGCACCGTTTTCCCCGAGCAGGGCGTGGACGGTCCCGGGCGTCACCTTGATCGTGACGTCGTCCAGTGCGCGGAATGCACCGAATGACTTGGTAGCGCCGATGACCTCGACGCCGAGCGCTCGCGCCGGGCTCGCCATGATCAGCGCTCCAGGGCGGCGACGAGCGCCGCCGAATCGGAGACCGTGCCGAACACGCCTCCCTGCATCAGCACCATGTTGAGCGCCGCGTCGTGATTGCGCTTGTCGGTCGCCCCGCAGCAGTCTGCGAGCAGGGTGCATTCGAAGCCGCGGTCGTTCGCCTCGCGCATGGTCGTGTGGACGCACACGTCGGTGGTGATACCGGTGAGCACGAGGTTGGCAATGCCGCGCGTGTGCAGGATCAGCTCCAGGTCCGTCGCGCAGAACGAGCCCTTGCCTGGCTTGTCGATGACGATCTCGCCGGGCAGTGGCGCCAGCTCGCCGATGATCTCCCAGCCAGGCTCCCCGCGCACGAGAATGCGCCCGCACGGTCCGATGTCGCCGATGCCCACGCCATTCGTGCCCGCCTGGCGGCTGCGCCAGCGCTTGTTCGCGGGCAGATCGGACAGATCCGGGCGATGCCCTTCGCGCGTATGGATGATCGTGAAGCCTAGTTCGCGCATGAGGCCCAATACGCGCTTGATCGGCTCGATCGGAGCGCGGGTGAGCGAGAGGTCGTAGCCCATCTTGTCCACATAACCGCCGTAGCCGCAAAAGTCGGTCTGCATGTCGATGATGACGAGCGCCGTGTTGTCCGGGCGCAGGTCGCCGTTGTAGGGCCAGGGGTAAGGACGCGCTTCGATGTACTGGGTCATTTTCGTTCTCCGGGCGTGCGCTTTCGGGCGCACGCGATTCTCGATTCGGGCCGGCCGTTCAGGCGGCGTTCACGCTCAGCGCGTGAGGCTCAGTTCGCCTGGCGCGCCGGTCAGCGTGCGGTCGGGCCGGCAGTTGACGATCATGAGCGCGAGCGTCAGCACGTAAGGCGCGGCGTTGAAGAGGTAGTAGCCGGTCGTCACGCCGATTGCCTGCAGGGCCGGGCCAAGCGCGCCGGCGGCGCCGAACAGCAGCGCCGCCCAGAGACAGCGCAGCGGCTGCCAGCGCGCGAAGATCACGAGTGCGACGGCCATGAGGCCCTGGCCGCTCGACAGTCCCTCGTTCCAGCTGCCGGGATAGACGAGCGAGAGATACGCGCCGCCCACGCCCGCGAAGAGGCCGCCCACCGCCGTCGCCAGCACGCGCACGCGCGTGACCGGGTAGCCCATGGCGCGGGCGCTCTCGGCGTTCTCGCCCACGAGCCGCAGCGTCATGCCCCAGCGCATCGAGCGAAGGCCCCACTGCAGCGCGACCGCAAGCACGACGCCGATCACGAACAGCAGGTTGATGTGCAGCGCGTTGTGCACTTGCGGCGAGGCCGCCCACGCGCCGAGATCGATCGACGGGAGCATCGGCGCCTGCGGCTCGATAAACGGCTTGCCGAGATAGAACGCGAGGCCGGTGCCGAACAGCATGAGCGCGATGCCGAATGCGATATCGGACACCCGCGGCAGCGAGCAGACGAGACCGTGCAGGCAGCCGAGCACGAGACCGGCCGCCGCCGCCGCGAGCACGCCGATCCACGGCGAGCCCGAGAGATACGAGCCCGCATACCCGCACATGGCGCCGGAGACGAGAATCCCTTCGAGGCCGAGATTCACGCGTCCGCCTTTCTCGGTCAGGCACTCGCCGAGGCTCACGAACAGATAGGGCGTGCTCACGCGAATGGCGCCCGCGAACAGCGAGAGCAGCAACACCGCGACAGGCGAGTGGAGGCTAGACATGATGAGTACGCTCCAGCGAGACGGAAGAGGCGTCGAGCGCGGCGGCCTGCAGCTTCACGCGCCAGGCGGCGAGGCGAGGCGCGAGCGCCTCCCACGCGAGCAGGTTGGCGAAAAGCAGGCCCTGCAGCACGAGCGTGGCGGCGTCGGGCAGGTCGAGGCGGCGTTGCAGCAGACTGCCGCTCGCCTCGATGCCGCCGACCATCAGCGCGCACACGATCACGGCGAACGGGTTCTGGCGCGCCGCGAACGCGACCAGGATGCCTGCGTAGCCATAGCCCGAGAGCAGCGACGCATTCGCGCTGCCTTGCACGGCCGCCACTTCGAACATCCCGGCAAGTCCTGCCGATGCCCCGCCGAGCGCACAGGCGGCGAGCGCGAGTCCGCCCACGGGCAAACCAACAAGGCGCGCCGCGCGCACGTTGCCGCCCGTTATGCGCATGGCGAAGCCGAGCGTGCTGTGGCGCACGAGCACCCAGGCGGCGAGACACGCGAGCGCGCCCCAGAAGAGCCCCCAGTGCACGTCGAGACCCGGCAGCGAGCCGATGGTCATGGCGTCGGGGATGGGAAGCGTCGACGGCTTGTTGAGGCTCGCGGGATCGCGCAGCGGCCCTTCGACCAGAAACTTGAAAACCGCGATGGCGATATACGACATCAGCAGGCTGCTGATGGTCTCATTGACGCCGCGCCATTGACGCATCGCGCCTACCGCACTGATCCACAAACCGCCCGCGAGCATGCCGGCGATGGCCATCAAGGGCGTGGCGATGAACCAGGGCGTCGCGTGCGGCAGGCATGGCGGCACGACGGCCGCCGCGAGCCCGCCGAGCGCGAGCGCACCTTCGCCGCCGATCACGATCAGGCCGACCTGGGCGGGCAGCGCGACGCACAGGGCAGTCAGCATGAGCGGCGCGGCGCGCAATAAGGTGTTCTGCCAAGCGAACGACGAGCCGAAAGCGCCCTGGACAATGAGGTCAAGGGCCTCGACGGCCGGCTGCCCCTGGACGAGCAGGAACGCGCCGAACAGCACCAGCGTGGCGGCGATCGCGCATAGCGTCGGCAACGCAGGCAGTACGGCAAGCACCAGACGCGCAATGCCAGCGGGCAGTCGCGGCCGCCCGTGAACCGGCGAAAGGGAAGTGGACATCACGACTCCTGGTGAGGACGCAAGCAATCCTCAGATCTGGCCAACCACACCGGCAACCAGATAGTTCATGCTTTCGAGCGCGATATCGGTCTGGGCGTAACTCGTGCCGGACGCAATGGCGCTACCACCCTTGTTGTCCTTCATCGGCCCCTTGAAGATCACGTAATCGCCCGCGACCATTTTTGCCTTGATTGCATCGGCATTCGTGCGGGCATCCGGGGTCACCTTCGCGCCATACGGCGACATCTTCACGAAGCCTTCACGCAGGCCGCCACGCAGGATATTGGGTTGCGTCTTGCCCGTTTGTGCGTTGGTGACGAGCAGCTTGTAGGGCGTGGCCCAGTCCCATTCGGCACCCGTCAGATAGCCCTTCGGCGCCAGCGCCGCCTGGCTTGCGTGGTAGCCGCAGCTCATGGCGCCACGCTTTTCCGCTGTCTCGATCACGACCTTCGGGCCGTCCACGTGGCACGTGAGGACATCGCAACCTTGATCGACGAGGCTGTTCGCGGCTTCCGCCTCTTTCACCGGCATCGACCAGTCGCCCGTGAAGATCACATGCGTCGTGATCGACGGATCGACCGATTGCGCGCCCAGCGTGAACGAGTTGATGTTGCGCAGGACCTGCGGAATTGGCTTGGCCGCGACGAAGCCGAGCTTCTTCGTTTTGCTCGCATGGCCCGCCACGACGCCGTTCAGGTACTGGCATTCGTCGATGTAGCCAAAATAGCTCGAAATGTTGGCCGGATTGCCGATCTTCCAGAGGCCGCCGCAGTGTGCGAAGCGAACCTTCGGGTATTTGGCCGCCATCTTCAGCACATGCGGATCGAAATAGCCGAACGAGGTCGCGAAGATCAGCGTGGCGCCGTCCTGCTCGATCATCGCCTCCATCGTCTTTTGCGCGGCGACGGTCTCGGGCACATTCTCTTCCTCGACGACCTTCACGCCCGGCAGCTTCTTGATGACGGCTGCCGCCTGCGCCTGGGCCTGGTTGTAGCCGTAGTCGCCGCGCGAACCCACGTAGATCACGCCGACCGTGAGCGGTTCGGCGCCGAAGGCGAGGTCGAATGGAAAGGCGCTGCCAAGGGCGAGGGCGCCCGCGCCCTTGAGAAAATGACGTCGGTTTGTCATGGCTGGACTCCTCACGAATTGGATTCGTTAAATTTAGGTATGCATATCAAACGGATTTGTGTACCTCGACCGCGGTGGCGAGCCATGCGCGCCAGCCACCGAATTCGGTGATGTCGCGTGCGCCACTTCCCGGCCCGACAGCCGCAGGCTCGCAGATGAAGCCTTTGACGATCAACCCGTCGGCTGTCTGCACACTGCCGATGCCCAGCGGTGCCGGCACGCGGGCAACAAAGGCGCCGAAGGTGCGCAGCGGCACTTCCCAGAGTTCGATCTCGATGGGCTGGCCCGGCTCGTCCGGCGTACGCACCAGCGCCGGCTTGGCCGGTGTCGTGCCGGCGAGCGCATAGAGGCGGTACTGCAATGTGGTGCGGGTTGTCTGGATGAACCGCGCGCCCGCCTCGAGCAGTTGCCAGCAGAGGGGCTGCCCGCGCAGATGCGCGCCGACGACGGCGAGCGTCACCGTTGGCTCCTCGAAGGGCAGGGGTTTCGCGGCGATGCTGGCGGCGTCTTCGGCCGCGGCGTGAGGCACGAAAATCGCCTGGATCTGTGCAGCGAGTACGGCGAGCCGCTGGTCGGCCCCTGCGGGGGCGATAAGCGTGACGCCTGCCGGCAGGCCGTCCGCTCGACGCACACCGGGCACGGCAAGCGCACACAGGTCGAGCAAATTCACGAAGTTGGTGTACACGCCTAGCTGGCTGTTCGCGCCGATCGGGTCCGCGTGCACATCGTCGAAGCTCGGATGGGTGGGCGTGGTCGGCACGATGAGGACATCGATTTCCTCGAACATCGCTTCGACTTCGCGGCGTAACGCGGCGAGTGCGTATTGACCATTGAACGCATCGACGGCGCTATAGCTGTCGGCTTTGGCGATGACCTCGGCGACAACCGGATCGATATCGGCGCGATGCGCCTCGAAGAACGAACCGAGCGCGGCCCGCCGCTCTGCCACCCAGGGGCCGTCGTAGAGGAGAGCCGCGGTGCGCTGCATGGGCTCGAACGGCACGTGTACCGGCGTGAACGCAAGGCGCGTGGCAAGCGTGTCGAGCGTGGCGGCAAAGGCCTGCTGCGCCTGCGTGTCGCCGAAGAATGTCAGCGGCTCCGGCACGGCGAAGCGCAGCGCTGCATGGGGCAGCCCAAGCGATGGCACGCGGCGCGCGTAGTCATCGTGCCCGTCGTACTTGGCCATCTGCAACAGGACTTCCCAGGCGTCGCCGACGTCGTGCGCGAAGATCGACACACAGTCGAGGCTTCGGCACGCCGGAACCACGCCGCGCTTGCTCACGAGGCCCGGCGTTGGCTTCAGACCCACGAGTTCGTTGAAGCCCGCGGGTACGCGCCCCGAACCCGCAGTGTCCGTGCCGAGTGAGAACGCGACGAGCCCGGTTGCAACCGCGACCGCCGACCCCGAACTCGATCCGCCGGAGACGTATGCATCGGATTCGAACTGGCGCACCCGGCCGTAGGGCGAGCGCGTGCCGACGAGCCCCGTCGCGAACTGGTCGAGGTTCGTCTTGCCGACGAGGATGGCGCCCGCATCGAGCAGGCGGTCGACTGCAAAGGCCGACGTGCGAGGCGTGTAGGCGAAGGCGTCGCAAGCCGCAGTGGTGGGCATGCCGGCAACGTCGATGTTGTCCTTCACGGCGAACGGTACGCCGAAGAGCGGCATCCGCTCGAACACCGCAGCGCCGAGGCGCGCGTACGCTTCGTCGAGTTCGGCGGCGCGGCGGGCGAGGTCGTCCTCGCTCACACGCGACAACCAGACTTCCGGGCGCCTCGCGGCCGCGATACGGGCGATCAACGTCTCGACGACCTCGCGAGGCGTTGCGCTTTTGCGGGCATAGGAGTCGAGCAGGGCACGGACCCTGAAACGTGCGTCTTTAGACATGAGTTCAATCTTGAATACAAGTTTGAACTCAAGTTAGCAGTAACTGTGCCATCAAGCCGGTTGTTGCCTGAGGGGCTTGCGGGACAGGGGTTTCAGGGGGAAGAGGATGCCGGGCAGCGGGCGTGTGCTGAACCGGACTTGATCCGGAATGGGTCGCAAATGTGCCCGCGGTGGTGCATGCATCCCGCACATCGTGCAAGACCTTGCAAAGTCCTTCAAAGGCTGGAGAGGGGGCTCTTGCTGCACGGCTGTGGCGGTAGCGGCGATAAGCACCGCAGCGCTGGCGCGGATCAGGGCGCTGAAAACGCAAAGGCTTTGGTAATTGTGGTTCGGCTTGCCTCTTGGAGTCGCGTGTTCGCGGGAGGGCGGCCTCTCTTTGTGGGCGGGTTCCGAGGCAAGCCCGCGAAGCCAGACGAATAGCTTATGCATGCACCCTGTCCAATGCTAAGGAGATTCCCTCTAGCTCACGCTCTAAACGACACCTTCTCAAGAAGATTAACAAAAAAAGCAAGCAAACCAACGGTTCAATTGGTATCAATATTGGAAGGCCAGGACATTGAATTTTTATATAGTTATAAATCGGCATAAGCCACGCGAGCAAGAAAAGCGTTTGCTCCCATTTCAGCCAGCAGCTCCTTGCCGCCATAGAATAGAGACATAGAGAAGAAATCCCTAGCCATGTCAATTCATAGTGCCAGGCATACGGAGAGATGAGAAGAACAGACGCGGCCAGAGCGCCTGCCCGCAGGCAGCGATCTCGGGATTTTTTCCATACGTGAACTACGCCCATGATCGCGACAAGCGCGCATAACGCCCACGCGACATGTGCCATGCCTGCCGAAAATCCTGTCAACCGCAGTGCAGCCATAATACCGGGCGAGGCATGCCAATATCCCCAGCTGTTCTCAATCGTCAGATCCTGGAGTTGTCTGGAGGCCTTCCATGTAGCCATCAATGCCCCCCATCCTTCGACCGCAACACTGGTCGCCACGAGAACTATCGCGCTTGCCATTGCAACTAAAAACGCTTTCCAGGCCCGAGTGGCGGCCAACACGAATGGGAATGCCACAGCAAATTGTGGCTTGATTACCAGAAGGCCAACGCACAGTCCAGCCAAAACGGGAAACTCGCCGACCCACAAAACAGCGAGCATTGCCAAGCCACTTACCAAAAAGACATTCTGCGCCGTCAGCAAAGTTAAAAAGATTGGGGGGCTGAAAATGGCCGCGATTGCAAACTGTGAGCGGGTCAGCCCTGTCAGCCTCATGTCCGACACCCGGTAGACCGCGTAAAGCATCAATGCAAGCGTCAGGCCATCCCAAAGTGCACATGCGACCCAGAATGGGAAAAAGCCCAACGGAGTGACGATCATCAGGAAAACGGGGAGATAGCACCATGGCATATACCCGGCGCCATAAGGCATAGGACCAAAAAAATGTTCCTCGACCCAATGAAATGTACCGTAGTCGTACACGGTAAGACCCGCACCAGCCAACGCGACATGGGCGGCGGACCAGAACACGCGAAAATCACCGCCGGGCAGCAACCATTCCGATGATTGCTTGCCAGATTCGAGGACCCACTTAATATACTCCATCTGCCACAGGGCAATCGGGTAGAAACACAGTAGCGCAAAACGAACCAGGAATTTATTCGATACCCACATTTTTGCGTAATTCACCGCTCCTCCCCATTCACTCTGGCGCTTCCCGTTCGCCGGCTGCAGGTTGTCAGAACAGCGCAACTGCAATCAGGCGCCTTATGTATTCAGTGCATGTTCTCACGGCATCGCAGAAGGACAAGAGCAAAGTTCGAGCATTATTGCGGCGGATCGTTTGGTTCAGTTCTTCTAGACCTCGGCCGATTCATTGCCCCGTCTCCCCCCGGCTATTGGCCTTGTTCACTACGCACAGTGGGCGTTGCAAATTTGCTGCCTCTCTCGTCACGTTCAAATATTCCAGAACCTCGTAGCCCACTCTGTTCGGGCAAGCACATAGTTTTTACTTGCGTCCAGGAGTGCAACTGCCGTACAGGGGGCTTGATTGCGCACAGAATTGGTTGCGCGATCAAGGAAGCCGCTATTCCCGAGTCGACTGTATGTATCACCGCATGGTTCGACGCGGCAATACGCGTGAAGGGTCCCGCCGTCGGATCGCCTCCATCGGGCTTGATGATGCCGGGTACGGCACGCACGCGATGCGTCGCCCAAAAACGCCATTGATATACCGCCGAACAGGGAAACTTCGCGCGATGCAGTGACTGCCATGCTCGCCGCACGGAGGTTTGCCGCCATCAGGCGTACGTCTGCTCTTTTCCGGAAACGCGCGCATCATGAGCAATATACGTGGCCGCGCGCAGACGTCTGGACGGTCGAGAGTCGCCGCGGGGCATAGGAGGACACCATGTCTTTCGCACCTATGTTCAGGCTCATCGTCAGCCTTGTATGCGCGATCGCGCCGCTTGGAGAGGGATCGGCTGGTGCGTTGCAGCACTCGGCCCCGGCATCAGCGCTCCGGCCCACGCCCGTGCATCAGCTCAGCGTGCCCAGCATCCCGTGGCAGGGCGACTTCAATGCGATCCTCGAGCGGCGCCAGCTTCGCGTACTCGTGCCCTACAGCCGCACCCTCTATTTCATTGACAAGGGGCACGAGCGCGGACTGACCGCAGAGCTCATGCGTGACTTTGAACGCTATATCAACAAGACCTACGCGAACCGCCTTGGCAAGCGCCCTCTCACGGTGTTCCTGATTCCGACGACGCGCGACCGGCTGCTGCCTAACCTGAACGCCGGGCTGGGCGATATTGCCGCGGGCAATCTCACGGTCACCGACGAACGGTTGAAACTGGCCGACTTTTTTGTGCCACCCAACCGCAAACCGGTGCGCGAACTGGTCGTGACGGGGCCGCGCTCGCCGCGACTCGCAACGCTGGACGACATGGCCGGAAAGACAGTCCAGGTGCGGCGCTCGTCAAGCTACTATGAGAGCCTCACTGCACTCGACAGGCAACTGCGCGCGAGCGGCAAGCTTCCCTTAAAGATCGTGCTTTTGCCTGATGCGCTCGAAGATGAGGACGCACTTGAAATGCTCAACGCCGGTCTGCTGCAGATTCTGGTCGTTGACGAATGGAAGGCCAGGCTGTGGGCTCAGGTATTACCAAACATCAAGGTTCACAACGATCTTGCCGTGCGAACCGAAGGCTATACCGGCTGGGCGATGCGCAAAAACAGTCCGCAACTCCGGGACGCGATGGCGGACTTCTTTCTCAACCATGTCAAGAAGCAGAGCATCGAAGAGTATCGCCTGGAGAGGTACATGCGGCGCTTCAAGCAGATCCGCAACAACGATGAGTCTGAAGAGCTTCGGCGCTTCGAGCAGACGATCGCGATTTTCCAGACGTACGGCCGGCAATATGGCTTTGATCCACTGATGCTTGCCGCTCAGGGCTTTCAGGAGTCGCAGCTTAACCAGAGCGCCCGCAGCCGCGCTGGGGCAGTCGGCATCATGCAGATCACGCCTGCTACTGGCAGGCAGATGAACGTGGGCAACATCATGGTCACGGAGCCCAACATCCACGCTGGTGCGAAATACATGGATGAACTGATGACCCGCTATTTTCCGGACGCGCACTTCAGTGAGAATGACCGGTCGCTTTTTGCCTTCGCGAGTTACAACGCGGGCCCATCGAAGATTGCCAGAATGCGCGACGAAGCATTGAAGCGCCGGCTCGATCCGGACAGTTGGTTCAACAATGTCGAGATCGTCGTCGCCGGGAAGATCGGCATGGAGACGCCCACATACGTGCGCAATATCTATAAGTATTACGTATCGTATCGCTTGATTGCCGACGCCCAAGCCGCGCGCACGCAAGCGGTCGGGACTGTACGCAGATGAGCAGGGCCGCGCCGATGACCGCTAGCACCAGCTAGCTGCCATTGAAACACCTCTCCAATTAAACAATCGACCTTCGCACGGTGATCTACGCACGCAGAAAATAGCAGCGAAGTGGACGCGCGAGAAGACGACACTCGTCAAGTCACGAGGCGATGCAATGTTCGTCGCAACTACTTAATAAGTCCACTCGCACGCGAGCGTCCCCGCACCTGCCGCGAAGAGGTGTGAGCCGCATGGACAAGTTGCGCTACCTCGCCGATGATAAGGCTGGATGGGCATTCCAGAGATGCAGCAATGACCGACGATCTGACGACATGGTTAGCGCAGGTTGGCCTTGGCGCGCACGCTGCAAAGTTCAGGTCGCAAGGGATTGACTGGGATGTGCTCGGCGATCTTTCCGAGGCTGACCTGAAGGAGCTTGGCCTTACCCTTGGCGACCGGAAGCGGCTCGCAAAAGGACTTGCGGCGCTGACCGAAGCCCACGCACATTCGATTGTGCCGGTGGAGGCATGCAGAGCCTTGTCTTCGTCGCCGGCTTCCGAAGCCATCGATGCAGAGAGGCGGCAAATCACGGTGATGTTCGTCGACCTCATCGATTCGACAGCGCTAGCGGAGCGATTCGATCCAGAGGACATGCGACGTCTGCTAGGGGTCTACCATCAAGCTTGTGCACGCGCGATTGAAGCTCACGAAGGCCATATCGCTCACTATATCGGCGACGGCCTGGACGTCTATTTCGGCTATCCCGATTCGCACGAAGACGATGCCATACGTGCGGTGCTTGCCTCTCTCGCCGCCATAGCTGCGCTTCGTGAGGCCAACGAATTCATCGAGCCGGAGTACGGCGTGCGCCTGCAGGCGCGGATAGGGATCGAGACGGGACTTGTCGTAGTCGGCGCGATTGGCGCTGGATCTTCGCTCGTTCAGCGCTCGATCGTTGGAGAGGCGCCAATCATCGCCGCGAGGCTACAGTCGCTCGCCCCGCCCGATGCGATAGTCGTGGGACCGGCCACCCAGCGCCTGATCGAAGGATCGTTCAAGCTTGAAGACCTTGGATGCCATGAACTGAAGGGGGTCACGGGTCCGGTCCGGGTTCAACGTGTACTCGCGCAAGCGGATACGATCGACCGCTTCGAAATCAGGGCGGCCCAAGGGATCACACCGCTCATCGGCCGGACCGCGGAACTCGAGATGATCCGGCGGCGCTGGAAACAGAGTGTCGATGGCGAAATGCGCTGCGTGCTGTTGACCGGCGCGCCGGGAATCGGCAAATCTCGCGTGCTGCGGGCGCTCTGCGACGGCATGAGTGAAGATGCGCATACGATCATTTCGCTTCACTGTTCCGCGTACTATCGCAACAGCCCATTTTGGCCGGTACAACGCTGGCTTCAGCGCACGTTCGGCGTCGGCCTGGACGCTTCGAATGCATCGGATAGGGAGCGCCTGGCGGCCGGGATTGCAAGGCTCGGGGTCGATGCCGACGAGACGCTTCTTGTTCTTTCAAACTTGCTCTGGATGCCAAAAGGAGATCGCCGTCCGGCCGTTGACACCTCTTCCCCTTCCTTCAAGCGCCGGACGCTCGACGTGCTGGTGGCGATGCTCGAAGCGTCAACGCGCGTTCAGCCGGTACTTGTCGTTGTTGAAGACGCGCACTGGATCGATCCGTCATCCCTGGAGTTTGTTCGGCTTGCGGTTGAACAACTGGTGTCCGCCAGGCTAATGGTACTGGTCACCGCGCGGCCCGAGTTTGAGCCGGGATGGACTTACCCTCATCTCGTACAGATCAATCTCGATCGGCTATCGCGCCGCGATTGCGTTGCGATGATCAGGCGACTGACGGGTGGCAAACGGCTTCCGGATCTGGTACTCGATCAGATCGTCTCAAAGACGGACGGTGTGCCGCTTTTCGTCGAGGAGCTGACCAAGGCCGTGCTCCAGGGCGATCTGTTGCAGGATGCCGGCCTCAGCTACGAGTTGAAAGGCACGGCGCAGACGATCGCGATTCCGGACACGCTGCAGGGCTCGCTGCTGTCGCGGCTCGACCGGCTGGAGCCAGCAGTCAAGGAAACCGCGCAGATCGCAGCGACAGTGGGACGCGAGTTCGGCAGGAAGCTGCTTGGGTTGATTGCGTCGAGGCCGGAGGATGAACTTCAGCAAAAGCTCAATTGCCTGATCGCGGCCGAAATCATTATTCCAGCTTCAGGGAAACTCACTGGCGGGGACGCCTATTTATTCCGGCACGCATTGATCCAGGAGATTGCATACCAATCCCTGCTGCTTGCGCACCGTCGCCACTACCATGCGCTAATCGCCGCCGCTCTTGAAGAACATTATCCGGACGTCGTCGAGCGGCAACCCGAACTGATCGCTCAAAACTTCGCTGCAGCCGATCTGCCGGATCGCGCGATCGGCTATTGGCAGCAGGCCGGGCAGCGGGCACTTGCGGGTGCCGCCTACGACGAGGCGATCGCCCATGTGCGGCGCGGTCTTGAGCTGGTCAACCGCTGCTCCTGCAGCGAGCCGACTCGGTCCAGCCACCTGCTGACGCTGCTGCTGACAAGAGGCAGAGCAGAGCTCAGACTGGCGCAGCGCGAGGCGATCGCGACCTTCCGCGAGGCGGCCTGCATTGCCCGCGAACGGAAGCTGACGTCGCATCTCGTGCAGGCAGCGTTGGAGTTTGACACCGCCGAGACGTTCCTCGAAGGCTCCGGAGATGAATCGATTTCTCTGCTGGAGGAGGCGCTCACCCTGATCGGCACCGAGGAGTCGGTCGAACGTTGCCGCCTGTTGAGTCGCCTTGTTCGCACAGTTCATATGACCGGTGCACGCGAACATCGTAGTGAATTTTCGCTGGAGGTCGTCGATCTCGCCCGACGCCTGAACGATCTGCCGAGCCTGTTCGACGCATTGGCGTGCGAATTGATGCATGTCGGGGCTCTCCCGTTGCCTGCTAACCGGTTTGCGCAGCGAGAAAGCGTGTTGCTTGAGCTCAGGCAGATTGCGGAAGATCTCGGCGATGCCCATACCATCGGTCATGCGTGCGCCCGATGTCTTGCCGGCTATCTGGAGATCGGCGAGGTGGACAGTTTTGAGAGCGCGCTGGAACGGTATCGGGAGATTGCCGCCAGCGGACAGCACTTCGTCGACAAGTGGTGCGTTACGGGGGCCCAGGCAATGCGGGCCATACTCGTTGGCGACTTCGCTGAGGCGGAGCGCAAGACGCGCGACTCGTTGCAGATGGCGCAGAACGCTGACGCGAATCTCGCAACGGGCGTCTACGGCATGCAGATGTTTACGGTCCGCCGCGAACAGGGCCGGCTCGCTGAGGTAGCGCCGATCTTCAAGCGGTTTGTCGATGAGCATTCCGAGGACACTACGTGGCGGCCAGGATTCATGTTGATTTGCAATGATCTCGGCTTCGAAGCGCAGGCCCGTGACAATCTCGAACGGATCTCGGAATCGGAATCCGGTATCCCCGTGGACAGCAAGCGGCTTGTTACGTTGACCTATCTAGCTGAAGTTGCCGCGCGCCTGCGGGACGTCGAACGTGCCGAACGGATCTATGCCCTTCTCCTGCCATTCCGCGATCAGGTCGTCACGGTTCCAGTCTTTACGCTTTGCTGCGGATCTGCGGCACGGTTTCTTGGCATACTGGCCCATGCTCTCGGCGATTGGTCTGCTGCCGAACAGCATTTCGAATACGCGCTGCACATGGATGAGCGCTTGCGCGCGTGGCCCTGGCTGGCGCATGGCCGGCATGAATACGCGCTCATGCTGGCGGCGCGCAATGGCAGCGAAGATAGAGCACGAGCGCAAAATCTGCTGTCGATGGCCGCGGCCGCAGCCAAAAAACTCAAGATGTTCGCGCTCGTGGAGCGCATCGGCACCGCGCAGACAGAAGCTTGGCCCAGAAGATAGCACAGGCTGGCGCACCGTTTGACGCGCAATGATCCGCCGCTACTCAAGGAGAGTCACATGCCGCGCTTTATGATTGAACGCAATTTTGCAGAACAACTCGAGGTCACGGGAGAAAGTGCTGCAACTGTGAAAAGAATCAACGACGAGGAAGGCGTCGAGTGGCTTTTTTCGTTTCTCAGCGCCGACAAGAAGAAGACTTATTGCCTGTATGAGGCACCCAACGCCGACGCCATCCGCGCCGCCGCACGTCGGGCAAATCTGCCGGCCGATGTGATCATCGAGGTCAGCGACTTGCGGCCGGAAATGTTTACTTAGAAGGTGGGAGCACGGATGCAATGTCTGATGGCTGTCTATGCAACGACAGCATTGCCGCCAACGAAAGCTCGCAGCGGCGGCAATCCGCAAGTGGCGACCGACATTCGGCCGCCATCGCGGCGCACAGTACGACCTCCCACGCCGTCCCAACTACAGACGGCGTGCTCCACATCGCCCAGATCAATCAGACGAAAACGCTTACGACCCGCCAAAGAAAACCGGCTTCATCCCACTCGGGCTGGCCGGACGTCCCGTCTGGGACGACCCGTTCGTTGCAGGGCCATAGCCGCTGCTCTGGCCCGCAGCACTGGTCTCGTTGGCCTGCATATTGGCAGGAAAGTCGACGGTATTCGCATTCGCCGGATTGAAGCCGGCTTGTTGTAGCTGAGCGATTTCTGCTTGCACTTGCGAGCGCGTCAGCGCCCCGTCTGACTGCGCCGACGATGCAATTGGCATCGCAATAACGGCGACCGCGCAAACTGTGTGGACTAGCGGCTTCATGATTGCCCACCTCCAGGTGAGTGACTCCAGTTGATTCGGGCCGCAAACGGCCCGGACTTTCGTTCGACGTTTGCCGCACTTTATAGCGCTCAAACGTTGACGTTGTCGTTCATTTCAATCGTATGCGCGAGTGATCGTTTTGGCCTCCATCATTTGATGGAGGCCGTCCAGCGTGAAAACGAGACGCTGCCGTCTGCGCGTTCTATCGTGATGAAGTGGCTCGATAAGCCAGACTAACCCAGACGATCAATTTCGGATAACTAACCCACGGTGGCGTAAGCCAGCTCTGGACGCGAATGTCATGCTCATACGGGAGTTACTGGGCACGTTTCCTAACCAGGTCATGCCGCGCTCGCCACTATTTTTTGGCTGATTTTCGCCACACGACCTAAGCTGATAAAACCGAGCGAGGGTCGAATCCATGCATATCAGGCAAAACGTGACCTGCGCGCTGCTGCTTGCCGCGACGCTGGCTGCAGGTTGCAGCGGTGGTGGTGGAGGCGGCAACACCACGCCCGTGTCGGCGCCGGCCGGATTGACCGAACGCGACGTTGCAGTGGTCTACTCGCAGGGCGCTGAAATTGTTCCCGATACGCTCAGCATCGGCGGTGGCCCCATTACACAGTGCAGCATATCGCCGCCTTTGCCGGCGGGGCTATCGCTCGATCCTCAGACCTGCGCGATCAGCGGCACGCCAAATGGCGTTTCTCCCGACACGATTTACACGATCAACGCCAGCAATGCGGCGGGAAGCGAGTCCATCAAGGTCGAGATCGAGGTCAAGGCTGAAGTGGTCCCCCCGGAAAGCCTGAGCTACCTGAACGCCGCAGTGATCTATACGACCAACGCGGCAATCATTCCCAACACGCCGATCGCCACAGGCGGAGAAATTACCCTGTACAGCATTTCGCCGGCCCTGCCTGCGGGGCTTCAGTTCGATCCGCAAACAGGCGTCATTTCCGGCACACCGCTGGCAGTCAGTCCGCCGGCCGTCTACACGGTGACCGGCAGCAACAGTGCCGATTTTGTCGAGACTCAACTCACGATCGAGGTGCACGCAGTCACTCAGCCGCCGGCGAGCCTCAGCTATTGGGATCTCGCTCCCATCTACGTCGTGGGCCATCCAATCTCGTACGACGAGCCGCAGTCCACCGGCGATGAAATCACCTCCTTCTCGGTCTCGCCCGCGTTGCCTGCCGGATTGAGCCTGAATCCGCAGACGGGCGCGATCAGCGGGACGCCGACCACGGCGCAGCCGCCGACGACCTATACGTTTACCGGCAGCAACAGCGCTGGCAGCGTCACGGTGCAGATCGTCATCGGCATCGACGAACCGGCGACCGGAGCGTGGACACCGGCTGGTTCCATGAGTCAGGGGCGGTTCCGGCACACCGCCACGCTCCTGTCCAATGGCCAGGTCCTCGTCGCCGGGGGGCAAAGAAGACAGGTCACTGCCTCCACCGAACTGTACGATCCGGTTGCGAACACCTGGACATTGACTGGCGGCCTGAGCCAGGCGCGGCAATCCCACTCGGCGACGCTGCTCCCCAACGGCCACGTGCTCGTGGCGGGTGGATTCAAAACGGGCGTTGGCAGTGAACAGTCGTCGGCGGAGTTGTACGACCCGGCTTCCGGTAGCTGGTCGTCCACCGGCAGCATGAGCGATGCGCGTGACGCTCACACGGCCACGCTGTTACCCAACGGCCTCGTGCTCGTTGCGGGCGGCGAGGGAAAGTCGGGAACGCTGTCGTCGGCAGAGTTGTACAACCCGGCAACGGGAACCTGGTCGCCAACAGGCAGCATGGCGCAAGCGCGCTTCTCCCATACTGCGACGCTGTTGGGCAACGGTCTCGTTCTCGTCGTGGGCGGGGCGACGGATTCAGGCGTCCTGGCTTCTGCGGAACTCTACAACCCGTCAACGGGCACCTGGTCACCCACGGGTAGCATGAGTCAGGTGCGCACCAACTTCGCCACGGCGTTGCTGCCTGACGGTACGGTGCTGGCCATAGGCGGAACGGACGGAAACGTCGAACTGTCGTCGGTCGAACGGTACGTCCCCGCTGGCACATGGACACCGACTGGCAGCCTGATCCATGCGCGCGACTTCCTGAGCGCCACGTTGCTGCCCAACGGCCGCGTGCTTGCCGCCGCCGGACTGGCCGGGAGCGACCTCTACTCGGACGAGCTCTACGATCCCGCCACGGGCACCTGGACGCCGACCGCAAGCCTGAGCTGGGCGCGCGAGCAGCACACGGCCACGCTACTGGGTAACGGCAGCGTGCTCATAACCGGGGGACTCGGTCGCGGAATACTGGCTCACGCCGAACTGTTCCATTGATACGGGAATGCAGATCGCGACCGACATTTCATGCGCGCTGTCTGTCTCAAGCCGGGATCATTTCTCAAACTGGGCATGCGGTTGCTGATTCCTGATGTAGGCGCGTCGGTACAGAATCGACCAGGCCGTCAGCCCGGCATAAGCGCCATATCTGACCAAAGTGGAGAGCCGATCCACGTCGTGCCCGGCAAGGTACCCGACGATATAGACCCGAATCACGTTTTCGGCGACGAGGCCGATTCCCCAAACGGCCGTCATGAGCCGGATCGATCGCGCGAGTGCCGGGCGCGATTGCCACATTTCGTCGAATTCCCGTTCGCGTCCCTCGCGCTCTCGCGCCAGCGTCGATCTCGCGAGATAGAACACGAGTGGGCGCTTGACCAGCAAGGAGAGGAGAAAAAGCACGCCAATGAAACCACCTACCAGGGGTTCACGTGCTTCGCGCAACCATCGACCAGCAGGCGAAGTTAGCAAGGCGAGCGACAGCGCCAGGCTCGCGAGGACGATTGCGCTCAAGGCATCGAAGTGCCGAAAACGGGCGAAATCGAAAGTGATCCAGGCCAGCAACGGTATGCTCGACGCCATCAGCGCGCCGGGTGTCCCCCAGTGGGGAAGCGCTATCCGGTAAGCCAATGCAGGCAATGCCACATTGACAACGAATGCCAGAACGTACCGGGCAGAGGGGATCATCTCGAGCGCATGGACTTTGGCGAGGGCCGATACCGGCGCGAAGTGAACGTCCGAATCTCCGAGGCACCTTACCACCGACTGGTCGTTGCTGGCCGCACGGCGATGGTCGTTCAAGGTGCGGGGCGAGGGCGCTCAGGTCGGGTTGCGGGCCGACCCAAGATAACAAATCGGTAATCCACGCGTCACTTTTCGGCAAGCCGGTCTATGGAGAATTGAAGCTCCACACACGCTGCGCGATACAAACATCATGATGTTTCTTCGTACCAGAATTGCGACCGTTGTCGTGACCGTTGTGGCGCTCTTCGTCGTGCTCGGTGCCGCAGGTTTGGCCTTCATGTACTCCGGGGTGTATGACGTCTCGGCAAGCTCCAAAGACAACCCGATCGTCGCGAAGCTGCTGCACGGAACGTACGAGGCCTCGTTGCATCGGCATGCCGGTTCCGATGTCGCGCCTGGCGACTTGCTTTCATTTGAAAACATTCGTTCAGGTGCACGAATGTATGACGCAAGCTGTGCTCTCTGCCACGGTGCACCTGACCGGCCACTGAGTGCGGTTGGGCAGGGTATTCAGCCCGCCGCGCCCTCGCTGTTGTCTGCGAGCCGCCGGAATAAGCCCGCTCTGATGTTCTGGACGATCAAGCATGGCGTGAACATGACGGCCATGCCGTCGTTTGGGAAGACGCAGTCGGACGACACAATCTGGCAAGTCGCGGCCTTTATTTACGCCGAACGCGGAATTTCGAAGGATAAGTACGACCTGCTCGTCCATGGGAACGCCCAAGCCGACAGCACGGCCGCATCTCTGAAGCGCCCCATGCCCGCGCCCGATCAAAACTGACGAAGCTGTTCCGATGTGCACACCCGCCTGGCTGAATGTCTTTCCTGGGTCTATTCCATGTTGCGCGTTGTCGTGGCTCTCCAGTTTGCAGTGCAGTTGGCCGCCTGTTCAACCGCCCCGTCAACCCACTTGGCGGCGGTTGATGTCGTCGATTACGCGGGCCAGGTATGTGGCGATCAAAGCGGTCACGTAAAAATGCCTGTATGCCTTTTTCCTCGAGCGATCACGCAAATGCCCGGGCAACGCTCACAATCCGGGCTCCTAAGCGCTCGTTGACGCCGCCTGTTGGTGGCAACCGCTACAGTCGCGATCAAACGGCGGAATGCCGCGGTACCGTAAATTGAACGGCTGCGCCGCGCGGCGAGCAGTCGCTCGCCCACAGGCGACCGCCATGTGCGTCGATGATCGAGCGGCAAATTGAAAGCCCCATGCCGAGCCCGGTCTCCTTCGTGGTATAGAACGCGTTGAACGCGTTCTCGGCATTCGGGCCAAAGCCTGGGCCCGAGTCGCGCACCGTCACGATCACGCAGGCACCCTCGGCCTCGCCGGTGCTGATGTGCACGTGCCGCACGCCATCGAGGCTGCTCATCGCCTCGAGCGCATTGATGATCAGGTTCAGCAGCACCTGCTGCAGTTCCACACGGTCGCCTTCGATAACCGGCAAATCTTCCGCGAGTTGCAACGTGAGCTGGGTGCCGCTCTTGCGTGCTTCTCCCTGGACCAGTTCGGCGATCTCGCGAATCGCCTCGTTGAGGTTGACGGGTTCCTTTTTGCGTGGCGCTTTTCTGATCAGTTGCCGCAGCCGCCAGAGCACGTCCCCGGCACGGTTGGCGTCCCTGACAATCCCGCCTAGCGCTAGGCCGGCCTCGGTGAGGTTGGCAGGCTCGCGGTTCAGCCATCGCAGTGCAGCCTCGGCATAGCTCACCGTCGCGGCAATGGGCTGACTGACTTCGTGAGCGATCGAGGCCGCGAGTTGCCCCATGGTCGCAACACGGTTCGCATGGGCGAGTTCGGCCTGGATCTCGCGATAGCGTTCTTCGCTCTCGCGGATTCTCATTTCCGCCTGCTTCTGCCCGGTCAAATCGAGCACGTAAGCCACGCCCTGGTTCGGCTGTTCTTCGAATGCCGCGCCGGCGATGAGGACGGGTACGCGGCTGCCGTCTTTCCTGAAGAACTCCTTTTCGCAGGGTTGCAGCGCGCCGGTCGCCTCAAGCTCTTCCAACTCGCGTGGGACGCGCGCTTGCCATTCGGGAGGCGTCATGTCGTACCATCGGAGCCCGGCCTCCAGATCCTCACGCTCGTACTGGCACATGTGGAGAAATGAATCGTTGGCGTCGATCAGTCGTCCGTCGAGGCCCCAGATGAAAATCCCAATGAGATTGGCGTCGACGAGGCGGCGGATTTTGGCTTCGCGTTGCGCAACGTCGCGATACAAACGGGCATTCTCGAGCGAAATCGCAGCCTGCGAGGCCACCAGCTTCAGCACGGCGATCCGGGCGGGGCTGAACACACGGGCAGTGAGATGGTTCTCGAGGTAGAGCGCGCCCATGAGCTTGGCGCCGTTCATCAGCGGCAGGCACAGAATGGAGCGTGCGCGATGTTCGCGCACGTAGGGATCGGCATCGGCCTTGGGATCGGTTGCGGCGTCGTCCAGGAAGAGGTTCTCGCGCGTACGCAGGACATGGTTGAGGATCGATTCCGGCAACAACGCAGCAGTGACCGGTTCGTCGGACAGTTGCACGCGCACCCCGTCGCCGGCAATAGTGGCCTGCGCTGCGATGCGGTGATCATCCCCGTCGGAAAGGATCAGCAGACCTCGCTGCGCGCCCGCCTGTTCGATGGCCGTGCGCATGACCATCTCGATCAGCCTTTCAAGGTGGATCTCGCCTGAAGCCGCCTGCAAGACCTTGATCACGGTCGCCAGCTCGAGGTGCTCGATTGGCGCGGCTATCGTATTCGTCGGTCCGGGCACGGTCTCTTCGGTCCGCAGGTACCGATACTTTTCCTCGAGCTGCCGCGCCTTTGCGTTGGCGCCCCAGCGCAGATAGCCGTAGTGTGCGTCCTGCATGTACACACGCGCAATCTTCTGAAGGCCGCGGGCTGCATAAAAGCGCGAAGCGAGTTCGTTGGCCGTTGCTTCGACGTGCGTAAAGCCGCTTTCTTTTGCTGTTTCGATAGCCTGCTCGTAGAGCATCTCGGCGTCGACTACGCGGTTCTCGATACGGGCGATTTCGGCACCGACCAGCGCGGCATGGCTTGCGAAGTTCTCCGCGCACAGATTCGCCCAGATGCGAAGCTGGTCGTGACGGGAACTCAGTGCTTCCAGGTGCTGCGGTAGTTCGCCACACGGGATGGCGTCGCAACGGGCAGCATGCGCCAGCGCGGCATAGAGGTAGTATTCGGCCGCCTCGTTGTAGACGTACGCGGTGGTCCAGATGAGACCTTGTGCGTTCGACGCAGCCGCCATGGCTGCCTCATACTCGCCAGCTAGATAGCACTCCTGCAGTTTCCGGAGCCAGTACCATCTTGTGTTTTCAACAGGGGACTGGGGCAGGCCGGGGTCAGCGTGCAGCTGGTCAGACTGCGCGTCGTCAAGGTTGCCTGAGACGGGCGTCAAGCCCCGGAGGGTCCGGATCAACGCGAGTTTTTCTTCGATAAAGTCGACGGTGATGCCGAACTGCAGCTTCTTCGCGTGCGCAAGGCAGGACTCGACCTCGCGTTGTACGTCGGGCAGCGGGTCGCCGATGAGAAGCAGTGTCTGGACGAGGTGCGCGTACGCGACGGCGCCATATGTCAGGTCGCCGGTCCGGTGCGCCGTGTCGAACACGCAGCGCAGCTGGTCAATGCATGCCCGCACGGGTTCCACCCAGCGGGCGACATACAGCGAGTAGCACAGATACGTGCGCGTTTCATACCGTTCGAGGCCGCGCTCTTCCACGAGTTTGCAGGCGAGCCGGCCGAATTCAAAGCCGACTTTGTAGTCGCCGAAAAGCAGGACGGAAAATCTGGGCAAACGCGCGTAGGCCACGCACGAGGCATCGGCGTTGCCATGCTCGAGACTGAGATTGATTGCCTTGCACAGCGTCAGGCAGGCAAGGTTCGCATCGGTGTCGATGGCAGGCAGGACGAGGGTGGTCAGCACCTCGATGGTTGCCAGGGCGGCCACGTCGTTCATTGGCGGCAGATCGATGAGTGCTTCGATGCTCCGGTCGCCGAGCAGTGACGTGATGCGCTCGTATTCGCTGCGCGTGGTCATCTCATCCGGATGAGGCGACCACGCGATGCCTGCGTGACGAAGGAAGGCGAGGCCAACAGCGATCGCGGTGTCAGTCTGGCGAAGGAGCACGTAGATCTCCATCTGCCTGCATGCGACCTGGGCGCGTTCGGGCGGGGTCGAGGCACGCCTTGCCAGGGCCGCGAGTTGCGCTTCGGCGGCCAGCAGCTGTCCCGTGAGGATTTCGCATTCGGCCCGGTTCAACGCTAGCGTGAAGAGCAGGTCATGGCGACGCTGCCAGCAATCGTCGCCCAGTACCGCCGCGCCGGTGCTGAAATAGGCGAGCGCCGAGGTGTAGGCCGTCGACGCCCTGGCGCGCTGGCCGGCGAGCAGGTTGAGTTCGGCCAGTTGCTCGCGTTCGTCCTGGTCGCCGATCAGCACGGCCCCGCGATTGAGTTGCCCCACGATCTCGAAGATCGCCTCCTCGCGCTTGTCGTCCGGCGTCTGCGCGATGAGCAGCCGGCCGATGCGCAGATGGGCGTCGGCGCGCGATGCCTCCGGGATCAGCGAATAGGCGGCTTGATGGACCCGGTCATGAACGAAGGCGTAAGCGCCGTCGAGCCGCACGGCCAGTTCCTGGCGAACCGCCTCCCACAACACGGCATGAACCTGCGTCTCCTGCATGCCGAGCACAGCCGAGAGGGTGGCGATGTCCGCGACGTTCCCGAGGCAGGCAAGCTGCTGCAGCGCGTGCTGCGTTGCGCACGGCAGGCGGGTCAGCTTGCCGGCCATCAGGTCCACGATGTTGTCGGTGTAACCCTTCGCGTGGATGCGCTCGGTATCCCAGCGCCACTGCCGCGCATCAGGGTCGAACGTCAATAGATCGCCTTCGGCCAGCGCATGCAGGAACTGGATGACGAAGAACGGATTGCCGCCGGTCTTGTCACGCACGAGGTGCGCCAGAGGCTCGATCGATTCGGGCGCACAGTGGAGCGCATCGGCGATCAGACGCCCGATGTGCGCACGGTTGAGCGGCGCGAGCCGGATTTCCGCTATCTTCGCGCCCGCGTTCCGGACGGCCTGAAGCCTGAGCGTCAGCGCATGGGTGGCATCCACCTCGTTGTCGCGGTAGGCGCCAATGACCATCAGGTAGCGCAGGTCCGGCTGGCACAGCAGATCCGCGAGCAGGTCCAGTGTCGCTGCATCGAGCCACTGCAGGTCGTCGAGAAAAAGCGCCAGCGGATGATCGGCCTGGGCGAATACGCCGATGAAGCGCCGGAACACCTGCAGGAAGCGCTGTTTCGCCTGCTGTGGTTCAAGTTTCGGAACGGGGGGCGGCTCGCCGATGATGAGCTTCAGTTCAGGGATCAGGTCGCTCACGAGGGCCGCATTCTGCGCCAGCGCCTCGAGCAATGCGGTGCGCCAGCGGGTCAGCTCCGCTTCGGACTTGCCCAGAAGCATGCGCACCAGCCCCTGGAACGCCTGAACAAGCGTGGCGTAGGGGATATCGCGCTTGTACTGGTCGAACTTGCCGGACGCAAACAATCCACGTGGCGGCACGAGTATCTTGTGCAGCTCATTGACCACCGACGATTTGCCGATGCCCGAATAACCGGAAACGAGCACCAGTTCCGGCATGCCGTTCTCGAGAATACGGGCGAACGTGGTGACGAGGGAATCGACTTCGCGCTCGCGCCCGTAAAGCCGCTCGGGAATCATCAGCCGGCCAGGGGCGCCGTGTTCGTCCAGTGCGAAGTCGTCGATGTGACGGTGACGCTGCCAGTGGGCGAGGCAACGCCGCAGATCGTGCTCGACACCGGCGGCACTCTGGTAGCGCTCCTCGGCGGTCTTCGCGAGCAGCTTCATGACGATGCGCGAGATGGCTGTGGGGACGGCATCCGCGCGCGTGTGCGGCGGCAACGGCGTTCTTGCGATATGGCAGTGCACCCATTCCATGGCGTCGCTGGCGGCAAACGGCAGGGCGCCCGTGAGCATCTGGTAGAACGTGACACCGAGCGAATACAGATCGCTGCGCGAATCGGCCGAGCGATTCATCCGGCCAGTCTGCTCGGGCGCCATGTAGGCGAGCGTTCCGGCGATGGTTTCGGGGGGCTCCGGTGCATGCCGCTCGCGTGGCAGGCGCGAGGCCAGGCCAAATCCGGCGAGCCGTGGCCGCCCATCGGCGCAATGCACGAAGATGTGCGCGGGCTTGAGGTCCTTGTGGACGAGGCCCCGCTGATGCAGCTTGCCGAGCGCGGCGGCAATGCCAATGGCGAGTTCGAGGAAATACCCGGTCTCGAGCGGCGCGCCAAGCAGCCTTGCAAGCGGCTCGCCGCCGGGGTCGTCGAACGACAACAAGGCCTGACCGCCTTCGCGCACCAGTCTTTGCGGGCGCACTGCCCATTCGCCATCAAGCTCGTCTCTGAGCCCGAACTCGCGGGCAAGACGCTCGAGACTCGCGGGCGAGGGCTGCTCTGCGGCGAGCCGCGCATGCAATACAGCCTGGCCAGCTAGCGTCGAGGACGGTTCCCTCCAGAAGATACGTTCCCCGTCGTCCCACAGAATATTTGCCTTTTTATCCATCGACGCTGCAATGCGATTATCTATTACGGATAGCATACACATTCTTCGTCGTGGCGCAATTCGCGATACAAATGGCTGCGCGCGCAACGTATTACGTCATGGTGTGCATAGTCTCGCGACGGAAGTCGTTGGATCGCGTCATCTCATCCAGGATGAAACGGCGGGCACTCCGTGTTGAACCAATCGTCGACCCGGCGCTGCGCCGCCTCCAGATCCTCGGGATAGTAGGGGTCGTTCCATGGTGACGGGTTGTAGCCCGCTTTTCTCAGAGCTGCGAGTTCGCTCTGGTGTTGCGCCATCGTCGCAGGCGCGTTGCGTTTAAGCGCGGCAAGGTCGCGGCACTGCGTTGGGCTCAGATGCGGCCCGCTTTGCGGCATGCCGCCGGCGGTACAGGCGGTCAACAGGAGCGCCAACGCGGTCAGCGCAGGGCGCAATGTTGGGAAGCGATTCATAGCACGTCTCCACGCGTGTGATGGGCGCAACGCTAGCGGCGCGATGCGACGGGCGCGCGTGACTTACGCGTTCATCTTGCCTTAGGCCACTCGGCGGACCCGGCGCAGTACGAAGTGAAGAAAGCGCCCGCGCCGTTCACCCAGCAACGGACTTTACACGTTGTTACCGTCGCGCAGCGCCCGTTTGTACGCGCTTTCCGTATACTGCCGCGCTTGTCGCCTTCCTCTTTACGCTTGTCGTGCCCGGCGCGGCGGCAATGCGAACCACACTTGTGATGCCCATGTTCTCTACCAGGTCCGTTCTCACTGCCGCGCTTGTCGCCGCAGCAAGTCTCTCGTTGTCGGCATGCGTTGCCCCGGGATACACGCCGTACGGCGCACAGCAAGGCTACCAGGCCCAGTACAGCCAGCCTGCTTATGCACAACCGGGCACCGTGCAGCAACCCGCCTACGTACCGCCGCCCGCGCCGCAACAGCCGTATGACACGCAAAGCAACGGCCAGTACGGTTCGCAGTACAACTCGCAATACGGCAACCAATATGGCACGCAGTACGGCACGATCTCGAGGATTCAGCCCTTGAGTAGCGCGACCGGCGCATCGGGCATCGCCGGGGCCGTGGTCGGCGCATTGGCTGGTGGCGTGCTCGGCAATCAGATCGGCGGCGGCCACGGCCGCGATGCCGCTACTGTCATCGGCGCGCTGGGCGGCGCTTATGCGGGCAACCAGATCGGTCAGCAGATGGGCCAGCCCGCAGGATTCCAGATCGACGTGCAACTGAGCGACGGCTCCACCCGCGCGTTCAACGTGCCGACGCCCGGCGACCTGCGCCCGGGCGACCGCGTGCAGGTCAACGGCAGCCAGCTTGCGCGCTACTGATTCCGCCTGCTGTCGCTGAGCGGTCCTACCCGGGCGCGCCAGTCATGCAGCGAAATCGGTCGACGCAGACAGGTCCTTCCACGTTTGCGTTTCCTGCGTCACATAAGCATTTTTCGCAGCGATGGCGGCCAGGGTGTCCGTACCGAGCGGAAGGCGCAGCGGCGGGTTAGCCGCGTCGACGAGCGTGATCAATGCGGCAGCAAGCTTCGTCGGGTCGCCGGGCTGATTGTGATTCATTTGCTCGGCCTTGCGGCGAACCGCGCCCGAGGTTTCGTCGTAATCGGCGATCACGTCGGGCGCCACGACCAGCGAGGACGCATCGAGAAAGTCCGTGCGGAAATACCCCGGCTCGACAACGGTTGCGTGAATGCCCAGCGGTTTCAGTTCGGCATGCAATGCTTCCGTAATGCCTTCGACGGCGAACTTCGTCGACGAGTACACGCCGAATCCGGCCGCGGCCCGATAGCCGCCAATCGATGAAATATTGATCACGTGACCCGCGCGGTTTGCGCGCATCGTCGGCAACACAGCGCGCGTGACGTTCAGCAGTCCGAATACATTCGTGTCGTACATGCGGCGCACGTCCTTGTCGGCGGATTCTTCGATCGCACCGAGCAGACCGAAGCCGGCGTTGTTGACCAGCACATCGACGCGGCCGAATTGCTCGAGCGCCAACTGCACTGCCTGCTTGGCCTGGGCCTCGTTGGTCACGTCGAGCGCAACCGGCAGCAACGCAGCCGACTCGCCCAGACGCTCAACGATAGCCTGCACGTTACGTCCGGCGGCCACGACAGCATTGCCGTTTGCGAGCGCTGCTTCGGCAATCAATGCGCCAATGCCTCGCGAAGCGCCGGTGATGAACCATACGCGTTTGAAGCCACCTTGTTGAGCGTCAGCCATGATGTCTCTCCTACGTGTGTGATGAGGTGACGCCATGGTAAGCGCGACGATTGACACGAACTAGCCGTATATTGCTGGAGTGATAATCAACGTTTGTTTGCGAATCGGGGGTTCCGGAAATGAACGAAATTCGTGCGATCACCACTTTCGTGCGGGCCGCGGCGCTCGGAAGCCTGCGCGGCGCGGCGGTCGATCAAGGCATCTCGCCGCAGGCCGCGAGCCATGCGGTGATGCAATTGGAGAAGGAGCTGGGCGTGCGGCTCTTTCATCGGACCACCCGCAAGTTGAGCTTGACTGAGGAGGGCCAGCGGCTTCTCCACAGCGTGGAGCCGGCGCTCGCCATTCTGGCGTCTGCGCTCGACGAGGCCCGGCGTTCGCAAGAGGATGTGGCAGGCATGCTGCGCGTGAGCGCGCCGCGAGCATTCGGGCTCCCGGTCCTGTGGCCGTACTTCGAGGAATTCCAGAAGCGCTACCAGAACGTGCAACTCGAAGTGCAATTCGACGATCAATTCACGGATCTCGTGACCGACCGCTCCGACGTGGGATTTCGCGGTGGGCCGCCGCCTTCGGGTGGGTCGATCGCACGCCGGCTGGTGCCGATTCAGCTGATCGTGTGCGCTTCGCCGGAATATATCGAGCGCAATGGCGCGCCGCGCACGATTGAGGAACTCGCTCAACATCGCTGCACCGGGTACCGCCGCGCAAACACGGGAAAGCTTGCGCAGTGGCAGTTCCGTATCGGCGACGAAATCGTCTATCGCGACGTGCCCGCCGCCATTTGCGTGAACGATACGGAACTGGAAACGCAGGCTGTGCTTTCGGGGCTCGGCATCGGGCAGTTGGGCAGCTTTAACGCCACGACGCATATTCGCAGCGGCCGGCTCATTCCGTTATTGATGGAGCACACCACCGAATACGGCACGATTTACATCTACTATAAGCATCGAACTGAACAATCGCTGCGCGTGAAGACGTTCATCGACTTCATGGTCGAGCGCATGGCCGGCAACCCGGACTTCTTTCTCGATGCGTCCGAACTTCGCGCTGCGCAGCAGCCTCAGCACAAGCGTGCTGCGAAGCGGCGTGGATAGTCGCCAGGCATTGCACCTCCCAAACGAGCAAGGTTTCCTGGCTTCTTCCTTAGTTGCCTTCGTGCGCAAAGGCGCCTGCCGCGCGAACCTTGGGCGGGCGGTCGCGCAGCAGTAGCGGCGTCAATCGCCGGTTGGCTGTCTGCGCCGCCCACTCGCAATACGCGGCGCTGCCGAGCACCCAACCCTTGAGCGTGGACTGCATCAGATTATCGACCTCGCGCTCATCAAGAGGCTGTGCGCCCAAATCGCGATATGACTCGTAGCGCTCGAACGGCGTATTGCCGAGCGCGCGATAGAGCGGATGTTCCTTGATGAAGCGATCGACGCGCAGCCCGACGTGGTGCGAGTAGCTCGACCACGCGTAGTTTCCCGGTTCGGCCGCGAGGCCAGCGCGCACCGGCGCATGATCGATGACCTGGCTTGCGAGCAGGAAATAGCGGTCGGGCTCGATCACGGTTGCGTGGTACCCGCCACGCCACACCGTACCGCGGCGTCCATGGCGGCGGTTGAAAGTTTCGACATAGCGACGGCTGACCGCCTGCATCGCCATGGCCACGCTCGACTCGTATGAAGGCGTGACGAGGAACTGCACCGCGTCGGGCATGAGTACCCACGCGTGGACTGCCAGATCGGCAACGCGCGCGGCGTCCGCCAGGCAGGCGAGAAAGTAAAGATAGTCTCCTTCGTCGAGAAATGCGGGCCCTGTGAGCCCCTGCAAGATAACGTGCTGCGGTTGTTCTGGGACGTAGTGCCGTGCGAGCCGTGTCATGCTGAATTAACCGGAAATCCGATAGGAGAAAGCGATCCGATTGGGGATCGGACGCTCGGGCGTTGTGTAACGTGAATACACGATCAAATTCTAGGGGTGGCGAGCGCGCCTCCGCGTTGCGAACAAGCCTTTTTTCTGGCCTCAGTTCACTGATTTGACGATTGCAAACGGCGTTTTTTATGCCGTCGCTGAATAGCAGCGAGACATCACGCGTTCCCAGTAGGAACGATTCCCGTTGCCTCGACCATCAGGATCACCGTTTTCTCTGGCGCTCGCGGGCGATGCAGCAGGCCTTTACGTACGACAAAAGCGTGTCCCGGACTCAACTCCACAACGCGGTCCTCAAGATCAATCAGAAAGCGTCCGCTCACGACATAAAAGAACTCGTCCTCTGCGTCATGTTTGTGCCAGTGATATTCGCCTTGCACGACGCCCAGCCGAACCACCGACTGATTCACTTCACAGAGCGTCTGGTTGTACCAGGGATGGGTGTTCGCCGCCACGAGGGCAGGAATGTCGATGATTTCGCCGAATGAGTGGAGGACGTTAATACGGGTCAGATACGGAAAGGCATCGGTGCTCACATCAATCTCCATGAACGCTGGTTCGTGCGCGGGTTCGTGCGCGGGTTCGTATGGAACATGCGAGCCACTCTAGGCGATAGGCGTTCTGTGGGTCTTGCACCGGAGCGTCAGTCTTTGGTACGGGAGCGATGTTCGAGCAACTGCGCGCGGTACGCGCCGGGTGTCAGACCCATCCGGCGACGAAAGACGCGCGTAAAGTGGCTTTGGTCGGTGAAGCCGGCGGCCTGGGCGATGGCTGCGAGCGAATCGTGGCCACGGGTCAATTGATCGCAGGCGAAGTCAAGCCGAAGCTGGCGCACGTACTCACCCACCGTGCAGCCAAAGTGCTTGCGGAATTCACGTGCGAGATGGTCGGCGCAAACATGGTTGTCCGAAGCAATTTCATCCAGCGTCAACGACTCGCGAAAGCGATCGTGCAGCAATGCCTCCACGCGGCCGAGCCATCGACGCGAACCGACAACCGTTGCCGCACGCGGGACGGACCGCTCGCACGCTGCAAGAAGTTCGAGTACCAGACCTTCCACGGCCAACGGCGTAGCCGAATCCTGCTCGCGGCACTCGCGCACCAGGCGGCGCATGAACGACAGCGGTGTTCCGCTGGCAAAGTCATCGGGACGATCGAGAACCCGTGTGCGGCCACCAAGCCGCTGCAGCCACGCGGGCGAAAACTCGAGATGGAGTGCCCGTCCGCCGGACCCGTACCAACAATTTGCATGCGGTACGCCCGCGGGGAAAAACGTCAGTGACATCGGGCCGTCCTCGCCACGGCGTGTCGGCCAGGATCGTGTACCGCGGCCGTCCAGCACGAAACAGAAAAACGGATTCACATGTTCGTGCTGCGGGATGATCAGATCCGTTGCGAAATGCGTCTCCACGACCGAGATGCCGTCATCGCCGTATTGCAGGGTGGTGGTGCCGAAGTAGTCGCCCGGTTCAAGTACCCTCAGCATGGGACGGCTCCCAAAGAAACGTTGCAGTCGATATTACACACTTCGATTTGTATTGGAGTGTATCTGCAGTGTGCGTCGGTACAGGTGTCTACAAAACGACCGGTCCACGAAATGACTGGGATACATCCTCGCGTTCCAATAGCGCGTAGCGGGCCGCAAGGTTCATGTTATTGGTCGCGAGCGAAGCGCGCGACGGGAAAGTGAGGGATTTCAGTTATGGGTTCATTGAGCATTTGGCACTGGATGATCGTTCTCCTAATCGTGGCACTAATTTTCGGTACGAAGAAGCTACGAAACATTGGCGGCGATCTGGGCGGTGCGGTGAAGGGATTCAAGGAGGGCATGGCGCAAAGCGAAACGCCCGAAACGCCGCGTGAATTGCCGCGCAGCGGCGCGGTCGACATGGAAGCAAAGGACGTGAAGCGTTCACGCGATTACAGCTAACCATTAGCGTTTTAGTCTGATCCAGCGGTAGAACGGGGTAAAACGGACGACGAACGAGCGGGAAAATTCGGCCATTTTGCGCGCCGCCGGAGCAAGTGTGCGCATGGAGGTGCAATATGGATTGCGGCCGCTGCATCTCTGCGCGGCAACGACAGGAGGAGGTCATGAAATCGAACCTGCGATACGCCTTGTGTGCGTTTTTTCTGTTGACCGCTGCTGGGATCGCTCAAGCCCAGTCGGCGAGTGCGCCAATGGACGCGTCGATGGCGCCGTCCACGACGCAGGCAGCGCCCAGCGCGACGAAGTCGGACCGCGCACTCGCCCGTGCTGTGCGGCGTGCGTTGTCCAGAGCGCAAGGGTTCAACGTTTCCGGCGTTTTCGTTCGCGCGCGTAGCGGCGCCGTGACGCTGAGCGGAACGGTTCGCACTGGCGATCAGATCCGCCAGGCGGAAGAGGTTACGCGTTCGGTGCAGGGCGTCACTTCGGTATCGAACAAGCTAACGCTCTTTCACGGCGGGAACGGTTGAATACACCGCGGTGGCAAACAGGCAGGACATCCGGTTCGTGCGCTGATTGCACGGGACGCAATCGGCGCACAGTTCACGTCGATAGGCCTGCAAGCGTGATTACGGCGACAAAGACACCAAGCGGCACCAGATGCGTGAAGTCGCGGTGACGCAGAACAGTCAAAACCGCAGCCGCAATGATTAGCGCCCCAAGCGCCAGGCCAGCCATGCGACTGGCGGGAAGCGCAATCAGCAGGGCGCACGTCACTTCCAGTGTGCCGGTCAACCGGCCCCACCAGCGCGGGTAACCCCACCGGGCGAAATCGCTTTGCGCCGCGGGCGTGCCGATCGCGTTGAAGACGCCCGCGCCAAAGAAGCCGGCAACGAGAAGCCAGATCGAAAGCGTATGGATCATCTCAGCGCCCGCCCATCAGCAGCGAAATTGCCGTGAAGACCATCACCGCGGCTGTCGCGCCGTGCATGCCGAAGGCGCTTTTGGCGGAGCCTTTCGCCGCCAGAATGACCAGCATGTCGCCCGCAGGGATGCAGGCTTGCGCGAGCAGGAGGATGCCGATCGCCAGAGGCGTGCCCCACACCATGAACGCGAGCACCGCCAATCCCGACGCAATGTCGCGCACGCCCTTGAGGCGAAGCCACCAGGCCATGTTGGCGCCCTTTTCGGGAAGCGGCAGGCCGAAACTGCGTGTCGCAGTCCTTGGCCTCACAAGATATAGGGTTCCGATCACGATAATCGCGACGGCGAGGAACAGCGCTAGTCCAATCGAAAGCGGATGCATCGCGTAGTCCTATGCTTCGGGGTATAGTGGAAGAATATAATCTAGCATTGCTAGAATTTCAAGCTTCCGTATCATCGCGAGGCATGTGGACCATCGCAGTCAGGGAGACGAAAAGTTGAGTATCGCGGAGCGCAAAGGCAGGCAACGGGCAGAGCGCGAGTCGCGCATCGTCGCGGCAGCGCGGTTGATCGCTGAGCGCGAAGGCTGGGATGCCGTAACGGTTCGCCGCCTCGCCGAAGAGATTGAATATAGCCAGCCGGTTCTCTACTCGCATTTCGAGAACAGGGATGCAATCGTGGCTGCGGTTGCCGTCGAGGGTTTCCAGGAGCTTGCCGTCGCGCTTCAGGACGCAGCGCGTGGATCGACCGGGCAACAGAACGCCCTCGAAAATGTCGCCATGGCCTATCTCGGCTTTGCCGTGCGTTGTCCTGCACTCTACGAGGCCATGTTTACGCTGCCGACGAATCTGCTGTTTGCTGAGGCCGAGACGCGGCCAGAACTGCGCGCGGGTTTCGAAGCGCTTGCATCGGTCGTCGCGCCGTTTTGCACCGATGTCGAGGACGTGACCGAGACGTTTTGGGCCGCCCTGCATGGGCTCGCGGAACTCGAACGTTCAGGACGAATCCGCCCCGGCGCGCGGGCTGCACGCATCATGTGGATGGTTCGGGCAGTTGTCGTTGCCGGTAATCCTCGCTGAAATAAAAAATGGCGCCGCAGGCATTGAGCCTGCGGCGCCATTGCGTGGCGCTACGGTGGGGCGCTACAACGACAAAACCCCCGCACCGTACCCCAACATCACACTTACATCGTCACCGTATCGGCGACTTCCTTGAAGTCTTCGATCTTGTCGAAGTTCATGTACTGATAGATCTTGTCGCCGTTGGCGTTGAGCACGCCCATGTCGGCCATGTACTCTTCCTTGGTCGGGATCTTGCCCAGACGCGAGCAGATCGCAGCCAGTTCCGCCGAGCCGAGGTACACGTTCGTGTTCTTGCCCAGACGGTTCGGGAAGTTACGCGTCGAGGTCGACATGACCGTTGCGCCTTCGCGCACCTGTGCCTGGTTACCCATGCACAGCGAGCAGCCCGGCATTTCGGTACGCGCACCCGCCGTGCCGAACACGCCGTAGTGGCCTTCCTCGGTCAGCTGCTTCTGGTCCATCTTGGTCGGCGGCGCGACCCACAGCTTGACCGGAATGTCACGCTTGCCTTCGAGCAGCTTCGACGCGGCACGGAAGTGACCAATGTTGGTCATGCACGAACCGATGAACACTTCGTCGATCTTGGCGCCGGCCACGTCCGACAGCGTCTTCACGTCGTCCGGATCGTTCGGGCAGGCCACGATCGGCTCGTGAATGTCGGCCAGATCGATTTCGATGACGGCAGCGTACTCGGCGTCCGCATCCGGTTGCAGCAATTGCGGGTCGGCGAGCCACGCTTCCATCGCCTTGATACGGCGCTGGAGGCTGCGCGGGTCCTGGTAGCCCTGGGCGATCATCCACTTCAGCAGCGTGATGTTGCTGTTGAGGTATTCGATGATCGGTTCCTTGTTCAGGTGCACCGTGCAACCGGCGGCCGAACGCTCAGCCGATGCATCCGACAGTTCGAACGCTTGCTCGACCTTCAGGTCGGGCAGGCCTTCGATTTCGAGAATGCGGCCCGAGAAAATGTTCTTCTTGCCTTGCTTGGCGACCGTCAGCGTGCCTTGCTTGATGGCCCACAGCGGGATCGCGTTGACGAGGTCACGCAGGGTCACGCCCGGCTGCATCTTGCCCTTGAAGCGCACGAGCACCGATTCCGGCATGTCCAGCGGCATCGTGCCGGTGGCGGCGGCGAAGGCGACCAGACCCGAACCTGCCGGGAAGCTGATACCGATCGGGAAGCGCGTGTGCGAGTCGCCGCCGGTGCCGACGGTGTCGGGCAGCAGCATGCGGTTCAGCCACGAGTGGATCACGCCGTCGCCCGGACGCAGCGCGATACCGCCGCGCGTGCTGATGAAGTTCGGCAGCGTCTGGTGCGTCTTGACGTCAACCGGCTTCGGATAGGCTGCCGTGTGGCAGAACGACTGCATGACGAGGTCGGCCGAGAAGCCGAGGCACGCGAGGTCCTTCAGTTCGTCGCGCGTCATCGGGCCCGTGGTGTCCTGCGAGCCCACCGAGGTCATCTTCGGTTCGCAGTACGTGCCCGGGCGCACGCCCTGGCCTTCCGGCAGACCGCACGCGCGGCCAACCATCTTCTGCGCGAGCGAGAAGCCCTTGCCGCTGTCGGCCGGCTGCTGCGGCAGGCGGAACAGCGTCGACGGGGCCAGACCCAGCGCTTCACGCGCCTTGGCGGTCAGGCCGCGGCCGATGATCAGCGGAATGCGGCCGCCGGCGCGCACTTCGTCGAACAGCACGTCGGACTTGACCTGGAATTCGGAGATAACTTCGCCGTTCTTCAGTGCCTTGCCTTCGTACGGACGCAGTTCGACGACGTCGCCCATTTCCATCTTCGACACGTCGAGTTCGATCGGCAGCGCGCCGGCGTCTTCCATCGTGTTGTAGAAGATCGGAGCGATCTTGCCGCCGAGGCACACGCCGCCAAAGCGCTTGTTCGGGATGAAGGGGATGTCTTCACCCGTGAACCACAGCACCGAGTTGGTGGCCGACTTGCGCGAGGAGCCGGTGCCGACCACGTCGCCCACGTAGGCGACCAGGTGACCCTTTTCCTTCAGCGATTCGATGAACTTGATCGGGCCGCGCTTGCCGTCTTCTTCCGGAGTGATGCCGGGGCGCGCGTTCTTCAGCATGGCGAGCGCGTGCATCGGGATGTCCGGGCGGGTGGTGGCGTCCGGGGCCGGCGAGAGGTCGTCGGTGTTGGTTTCGCCCGTCACCTTGAACACGGTGATGGTCAGGCTTTGCGGCACTTCCGGACGGCTCGTGAACCATTCGGCGTCGGCCCAGCTTTGCAGCACGGCCTTGGCGTTGGCGTTGCCCTTGTCGGCCAGTTCCTTGACGTCGTGGAACTGGTCGAACATCAGCAGGGTTTTCTTCAGCGACTCGGCGGCCACCTTGCCCACTTCGGCGTCGGCCAGCAGCTCGATCAGCGGGGCGATGTTGTAGCCGCCCAGCATCGTGCCGAGCAGTTCGGTGGCGCGAGCGCGCGAGATCAGCGCGCAGGCGGTTTCGCCCTTGGCCACGGCGGCGAGGAAGCCAGCCTTCACGCGGGCAGCTTCGTCAACGCCTGCGGGCACGCGGTTCGTGATCAGGTCGACCAGCGTTTGCTCTTCGCCCGCGGGCGGGTTTGCCAGCAGTTCCACCAGTTCGGCGGTCTGCTGAGCCGTGAGAGGCAGGGGGGGAATGCCGAGCGCGGCGCGTGCGGCTACGTGAGCGCGATAGTTTTCAAGCATTGGGGGACCTACTGGTATTGCGTTTGAAGGCGAAGGCTTTTCGGGCACTTCGATGCTTTTCCAGGCACTGCTTTGAGCGCAATTTTAATTGGAATGCCGTCTAACGTCAAATGTCTTATGTCTTATATAAGAGTTGGGCTAGACCCCAATGACGGCGTGGAAAAGCCTGCGATTTTGTCGGAGAGCTTGCGGCCGGACGCTTTGCAAAGCTTTCGATTCGCTTTCTTAACGGGAGCAATCACCGCCTGCTGCGCGCAGCAGGGCCCGGCATGCTCCATGCATCGACGTAGGTGTGCGCGCGAGGCGTGAGGAAAACGGCTTGCGCGCTCCGAACCGGCAAAGGAGGCAGTCGATCATGAAGTCAACCCCACGCTACGAAGTGAATGTTTGCGGCGGCGATTTCCAGCATGTGAGGGAATGCTTTCGTGCATGGAAAACGGAAACGCTCATCTACCGCCAGGACCAGAAGATGTTCGAGGGCCGCAATGAGGTGCGGCCGCTGGCCAGGCGCGAGTACGAGAACACGGAGCAGGCGCGCAAGGCGCTGCAAAACGCTTGCAGCCCGCACGATCGCTACGCGCTGGCGGCCGAAGTGAGCAACGGCGAGCGCGACATGTGGATCGTGATGGCGGCTTATCGGGAATGAACGATGGGCGCGCCTCGGCGCGAGCCGGGGCGCGCCGGTGCGAGGCTGAAAGAGGGGAGCGGGGTAGAAAAATTACAAGCGCGGCGCGCGGCAATTGCAATTGCCGCGCACGAGAGCGGGATCAGATCAGGCGTGGCGGCCGGCCATCACGCCGCCGTCCACGGGCAGCACGGTGCCCGTGATCCACGAAGCGTGAGGCGAGGCGAGAAAGAGCATGGCCTCGGCAACATCCGCGGGCTGACCATTGCGCCCGAGCGGATGAAACGCGTTGAACCCCGGCAGCGTTTTGCTGACCTCGTCCTCGGTCATGAAGGTGCGATAGACCGGCGTTTCCACGACGCCCGGCGCGACGGTATTGATGCGGATATGCGCGGGCGCGAGTTCGATGGCGAGATTGCGCGTGAGCGCATGCACGCCCGCATTCGCCGCCGAATAGGCCGCGGAAGGCGTGGCGCCGATGGCCTGCAGCGCCCAGAGCGAACCTGTTTGCACGATGGCGCCGCCGCCGCGTTCGAGCATGGCTTTGGCAGCGGCCTGCGCCATGAAGAACTTGCCCTTGAGGATCGTGTCGAGAAAGCCGTCGTATTCGGCCTCGGTTACGTCGAGAAACGCTTTGGGCCGGAAAATGCCGGCGTTGTTGATGAGAATGTCGACGCCGCCGAACGCCTCGGTTGCGAGGTCCACCAGCGCAACCGCGGTGGCGGGCAGCGCGATGTCGCCGGCATGAAAGCGCACGCTCGCGCCCGAAGGGTCGATTTGCGCAGCCGCTTCACGCAACTTCGCCTCGTCGCGCCCGCCGATGACGACGCGCGCGCCGCCCGTCACGAGGCGCGCGGCGACTTCCTTGCCGATGCCGGAGCCGCCGCCGGTAACAATGGCGACCTTGGACGCAAAATCAAAAGAAAAACTATGGGTCATGGTGGACTCCTCGAAGTCACGGAATGGAGGGCGACGCTGGCGCAATGGAACCCATCTGCCGCTACGTCTACAGCGCCCATTCTGTTCCCGTGCTCATGCGGCCACAAATCAGATATTCTGTGCCTCATTGATAGAAAAACTTTAGATCATGAAGACGCCGGTCTACCTCAACGCCATGCGTGCATTCGAAGCGAGCGCGCGGCATCAGAGCTTTTCTGCCGCGGCGGCCGAGTTGAATGTGACGCCTGCCGCCGTTGGCCAGCTCGTGCGCAGTCTCGAAGACTGGCTCGGCACGCCTCTGTTCGTACGCGGCAGCGGCGGACGCGCGCGGCTGGTGGCGACGGAAGTGGCCGAGCGCGCGCTGCCCGACATCCGCGCGGGGTTCGATCGCTTGAGCCTGGGGCTGGAACGCTTGAAGGAAGGATCGGCGAACGGTGTGCTGACGGTCACGGTGAGCCCGGCGTTCGCCGCCAAATGGCTCCTGCCGCGCATCGACCGCTTTCAGGCCGCGTGGCCGGACACCGACGTGCGTCTGGACACGAGCCTGAAACTGCTCGACTTCGTTGCGCAGGGCGTCGATATCGGCGTGCGCTATGGGGCGGGCGCGTGGCCGGGGCTTGCTGCCGAAAAGCTCATGGACGAGGAGATTTACCCCGTCTGTTCGCCTGCCGTGCGCCGCGCCGGCAAATGGCGCGCACCGCGCGATCTCACCCGCGCGCCGCTCATTCACGATCTCTCGGTTGACAGCCATGCGGGCTTTGCTTCGTGGCAGGCGTGGTTCGGGAGCGTGGGCGTGACGCTCGCACCAGCCAGCCGCGGCATGAAGATCAACAACTCGGCTGCGGTGCTGCAAGCCGCGATAGAGGGCCACGGCGTCGCGCTCGCGCGCAGCGTCATGGTGCGCGACGATCTGGCGGCTGGCCGGCTCGTGCGTCTCTTTCCGGAAGTCACCTTGACATCGGCGCTGGCGTATTACGTGGTCTATCGGCCCGAATGCGCGAGTCTGCCTCGCCTCGTGGCGTTTCGTGATTGGCTGAAGGACGAGGCGCGACGCGGTGCGCAAGCGTCGCCAACGCGTGTTCGCGGCGCACTCAAGGCGCCAGCATCCACGAAGTGATGTCATGCACGACTTCGCTTTCGATGCCGTTGAAACCGTGATACGCAAGCGCCCCGCACGCCTCGCCGCGTGAAGTACCACCGGAGACGAGCGTCAACGTCGTTCTTGGCGATTGCGTGAGCTTTTGCATGAGCGCGTCCGTTCCGGACACCGGACAGAGCTTGCAGGCGTCGTCCTTGTTGTGCACTACGAGCACGGGAATCTTGAGCGCGGCGAGGTTCATGCAGGTGACCGGGTCGCCGCCCCGGTTTTCGCGCAGGATGGTCGAGGTGAGCACGATGCCGTCGGGGCCCGCGCCGGGGTTTGCGTTTGAATTTGCGTTCGAATTTGCGCTATTGGCGAGCGCAATGGCGATGGCCGCCACCGACTGCGTGCCGCGACTCGTGCCGACGAGCCAGACCGGCACGTGTAGTTGTGCGCGCAACCATGCAATCACGGCGCGCGCGTCCTCGGCGTGTTCGGGCGTGAGGCGAAAGCCGTCCAGGTAGGGCGGCGACTGCCGGTCGCTCGGTGCGTCGACGACCGCCACGGCAACGCCGTCGTCAACGAACAGCGTGCGGGTACGCACGAGAAAGTTGTTGGCGCCCCAGCCGAAGTTTCCCTGCGGGTCCAGTTGCAGGCCGCCATGCCCGCCTGCGTAAAGAATCGCAACTGCCTTCGGCGCCTCCGGCGTGATGAAAAGAAAGCGCTGGGTGACGCCGGGCCGCGTTGGAATGTCGACGACCCTGGGCGCGCTTTGCGCGTGGGCCAGCAAGGACAACACTGCGAGCGCGAACGTCAGCAGCGACGCACGCAGCCATTGTGAAGCGATGCGCGCGCCCATCAGTGCGCGGGCTAGCTCAGCGCCCTGCGAGCATGCGCCCGCCGAGCCCGATCAGCACAACGCCCACTACCGAGTCGAGCGCGGCTTTGCGCCGAACGAGGAACTGTCGCACTGAGGGATGCGAGGCGAGCAGGGCCATCGTGCAATACCAGGCGCACGAGATGAGAATGGCGATCACGACGACGGCCGCCTCGAGCCAACGCGGCGCGGCGGCGGGCACCATCAACGCGAAGATGCTGCCGTAGAACGCAATGGCCTTGGGATTCGTCATGCTGACGACATAGCCTTTTTTCGCGGCCGCCCAACCCGATGCGCCCGCCTGCGTCGAGACCTCCAGGGGTTGGCGCGCGGTGAGGAGCATCTTCGCGCCGAGCCAGATGAGATAGGCCGCGCCCGCGACGCGCAGCCCGGTGCCGATCCACGCGACATGAGCGACGATCAGGCTCAAGCCCGCGATGGCGATCCACGCCCATGTGCCTGAAGCGGCGGCGAGGCCCAGGCCGGTCGCGAGACCCGCGCGGCGCGAAGCCACCGCCGTCGAGGTGACGATGACGAAGTTCGGCCCCGGGCTGGCGACGCTCAGAAGCAGCACGCCCGAAAGCGCGAGCAGGACATTGAAATAGTTCACGATGGCAGGTTCCGCGGCAGGTTCGATGCGCGTTCAATCGACGCGTCGATCAGTTCGTCATGATACTCCGCGCGACTCCGTGGTTCGGCGCAGTTGCCTTCAGCTGAGGTATTGTTTTGTTTGGCTTGGGCTGGGCTTCTGCCGCTTGGCCTACGTCGTGCGAATGTCTGAGCCATCTGAAAACCGACTGATCGAATCAACTGAACGGAGCCATCGCCATGACCACTTCCACTGCCGCACGCCGCGCCGCCTTCCGCGCCAAGGTCAACGAACGCCGCGGCCTGCTCGTGCCGGGCGCCTTCAACGCCATGAGCGCCCGCGTGATCGAGGACGCCGGCTTCGAGGCGCTCTACCTCACGGGTGCGGGCGTGACCAACATGTCGTTCGGCCTGCCCGATCTCGGTTTCGTCGGGCTCTCCGACATTGCCGAGCACACGGCGCGCGTGCGCGACGCCGTCAACCTGCCGCTCATCGTCGACGCCGACACGGGCTTCGGCAACGCGCTGAACGTGCGCCAGACCGTGCGCACGCTCGAGCGCAGCGGCGCCGACGCGATCCAGTTCGAAGACCAGATCATGCCGAAGAAGTGCGGCCACTTCGCCAACAAGGAAGTGATCGGCGCAAGCGAGATGGTCGGCAAGATCCGCGCGGCCGTGGACGCGCGCGAAGACGGCAACCTGCTCATCATGGCGCGCACCGACGCGGCCGCCGTGCACGGCATTGAAGACGCGATTGCGCGCGGCCATGCGTTTATCGAGGCGGGCGCGGACATTCTCTTTATCGAAGCCACGGAAAAGCTCGAGGACATCGAGCGCCTGCCGAAGCTCATCGACGCCCCGCAGCTCATCAACATCGTGATTGGCGGCAAGACGCCGGTGCAGTCGCGCGAAGCGTTGGCGAGCCTCGGCTACGCGCTGGTGCTGTACGCGAACGCGGCACTGCAAGGCGCGGTGGTCGGCATGCAGCGGGCGCTCGGGCAATTGCGCGCGAACGGCCGTCTCGACGAAGACGCGAATATCGTCGCGCCGTTCGCCGAGCGTCAACGTCTCGTGAACAAGCCGCTCTTCGACCGGCTCGATCGCGAGTACGCACCGAAGGACTGAACGCCCACACCCCGGCATTTTGAGGAACAAGAGGAGGAGACACGCATGTCGAATGAAGCGGACTCTGCGCGGCGATTTCGCTGATCGTGTCTCTGCGCATGCCCGAAACGCGCGGGCGCCGGGCAGCGTCCGCGTAATGCCAGTTAGCGGGCGCGGCGCCTCACGAAGCGCTGCTCCGTGACCTTCGTGCCCCACTGGCTTCCTTCGAGTTCCTCCGCCAGCTCGAAGCCGAACGACTCGTATAGATGCCGCGCGGCGTCGAGGCCCTTGAAGGTCCACAGGTAAGTCTCGGCGTAGTGCGCATCGACGAACTGCATCGCGCTCGTCATCATCTGCCTGCCAATTCCGGTGCCGCGCAGCGAGTCGTCCACAATGAACCAGCGCAGATGCGCGACGCCTGCGTTGCCGTGCTCGTTTCCGTCGATGGCAAGCGAAGCCAGTATGCGATCGCGCTCCACCGCGAGCCACAGCGCACGGCCTTCGGCGGGCAACGCGCCGGCGAATTCGGCCAACTCCGTCGCTACCTTCTTTTCGAAGTAAGCGCCAAAGCCCCAGTTCGCTGCGTAGAACCGCGCGTGCAGACTCGCAATGTCGCCAATACAGCCGGGGCGGTAGCCTTCCACGACCTGTACGCCCACTGTCGACGCGGTCGTGCTTTCCTCGTTGGGGTTGTCGTGCGCGAGCGCGTCGGCGTAGAGCGCGAGCGCGCGCACGAGCGCCTGTTGATCGGCGGGAACCAGCCGCCGCAGCGCGTTGGAAACCTGGTCCGTGGCGAAGCGGTCGATCTTTGCGCGCAACTTTTGGCCCGCCGCGCTCAGGCTCAGTTCGGAGGAGCGCGCGTCGTCGTCGGCGGTCTTGCGTTTGACGAGACCGGCCGCCTCGAGCCGCGCAACCTGGCGGCTCGTGTTCGACTTGTCGAGCCGCAGGATATCGCCCAACGCCCGCGCGTTGATGCCAGGCTGCGCGCCGATCTCGATGATGGCGTGCACGGCGGAAGGGGCGAGATCGCTGTCTGCGAGCGTCGTGCGCATGAAGCCCAGTTCGCGCACGAGCCGCCGCGAGAACTCGCGCAGCTCGAGAATGGTCGTCTCGCGGGGCTGGGCGGGCACGTCGACAAAATCCATGAGAGTCTCCGCTATGGTCTTCTTGCGATTGGTTGCGAGTCGCAACCATTAGAGGCCAATATAGGCGGCCATGAAGGATAACGCAAGTTCGGAGCGCTGGCGGGAAATTGCCGTTCGACCCTTCAGTCGTTCAGGCTTCAGAAGCGAAAGGGCGGGCGACGCAATCCGCGTTCGCCCGCCCTTTTTTCAAAGCGGCGTTCTTGTGGGTCGACCGTTCAGTCGATTACCTTGTTGCCGGTTTCCTCGAACAAGGAAACGGCGATGAGCGAAATCAGCACGCAGCCGATCATGTACCACGCGGGCGCCATCTTGTTGCCCGTGACATGGATGAGCCAGCCGGCCACGAGTTGAGCCGTGCCGCCGAACACCGACACCGCAATCGCGTACGCGCTCGACATATAGCCTGCGCGCAGATGCTTCGGAAAGTTTTCCGGCATCAACGCGTAAGCGGGCGCGGAGCCCATCGTGTAGCAGAGCATGAGCACGATGAGCGCGCCGAGCACGACCGGCAGCGAAGGAAAGTGCGTCATGAGCCAGAACGCCGGGTAGAGCAGCAGGATCAGCGCGACGCGACCGATCACCGTGAGCGGTTTGCGGCGGCCCATGCGGTCCGACCACGCGCCGTAGATCGGGCACATCACGAGCGAGATCGTGCTGGACGCCACGCCCGCGAGGATCGACATCTTCGGTGGCAGTCCCAGGTACTGGATGCAGTAGGTCGGCATGTAGTACATCATCACGTACGTCGACACCGACATGCCCATGACCGCGAAGATCGTGAGGAACCAGTTGCGCACGTACAGGCCGCGCTTCGGGTCGTTGCGGTCCGCGACCACGCGCTGTGCGGGCGGCTCCTCGCGAATGTGCCGGCGCAGATAGATGCCGACTGGCGCGATGAGCGTGCCGAGCAGAAACGGAATGCGCCAGCCCCAGCTATGCATCGTCTCTGCGGAGAGCAGAAAGCCAAGGCTTGCCGCAAGACCCGAGCCGAGCAGCGCCGCCGCGCCCTGGCTGGCAAGCTGCCAGCTTGCGCGAAAGCCGCGGCTCGCTTGTCCGCCCATTTCGAGCAGCGTGGCCGTTGCCGCGCCGAATTCGCCGCCTTGCGCGAAGCCCTGCACGAGGCGGGCGAGGACGATGAGCAGCGGCGCAGCGATACCGATCTGCGCATAAGTGGGCGCAAGACCGATGGACGCGGAACCCACCGCCATCAGCAGGATGGTGAGCGTGAGCGCCGGCTTGCGGCCCGCGCGGTCGGCGTAGCGGCCGAGCACGATGCCGCCGAGCGGGCGCATGACGAAGCCCACGGCGAACACCGCGAACGCGAGCAGCAGCGACGTGACCTGGCTGTCGGCCGGAAAGAACTGATGGCCGATCGTCAGCGCGAAATAGCTGTAGACCGTGAAGTCGAAGAATTCGAGCAGGTTGCCGATCACCGCCGCGAGAACGATCTTGCGCTGGTAGCCAGGGGAGAGTGCGACTTCGTCGGTTGTTTTCAGAAGCGGTTCAGTGGCGGCGTTCATGCACGGTCCTTGCTGAGGAAGCGTTCGACGAGACGCGTCCAGAACGCAGCGCCAATGGTCAAGTTCTCGTCGTTGAAGTCGTAGCGCGCGTTGTGCAGCATCGGCCGGCCTTCGCCATTGCCAAGGCGTACGAAACAACCGGGGCGCTGCTGCAGGTAGTACGCGAAGTCTTCGCTACCCGCGATCGGCGGGAATGGCGCGATGACGTGCTCCGGCCCGACCAGTTCCTCGGCCACCTGGCGGGCAAATTCGGTTTCGGCTTCGCTGTTGATGAGCACCGGATAGCCGCGGATAAAGTCGATGTCCACCTTCGCGCCGTAGCTTTGCGCCTGCGCCTCGACGAGCGCGCGGATGCGGGCTTCGAGCGTCGCGCGCACTTCGGGCGAGAACGAGCGCACGCTCATTTCGAGCACGGCGTCTTCGGGAATCACATTCGGCGCATGGCCCGAACGGAACGCGCCAACGGTCACGACCGCGGCTTCGTTCGGGTCGACGTTGCGCGACACCACCGACTGCAAGGCCATTACGATGCTGCTGCCCACGAGCACCGGGTCCACGGCCAGATGCGGGCGCGCCGCGTGGCCGCCCTTGCCGTGAACGCGCAGCTTGACGGTGTCGCAAGCGGCCATGAGCGGGCCTGCGCGAAAGCCGAACGTGCCGGTGGGCACGCCCGGATGATTGTGCAGGCCGAAGATCGCTTCGCAGGGGAAGCGATCGAACAGGCCGTCGGCGATCATGCGCTCGGCGCCGCTGTCCGAGCCGGCTTCCTCGGCGGGCTGGAAGATCAGGTGGACCGTGCCGTCGAAGTTGCGCGTTTTGGCGAGCTGGCGCGCCGCGCCGAGCAGGACCGCGGTGTGGCCGTCGTGGCCGCATGCGTGCATCTTGCCCGCGTGCACGCTTGCATAGTCGAGGCCGGTCAGCTCCTGGATCGGCAGGGCGTCCATGTCGGCGCGTACGCCTACCGTGCGCGCGCTCGTGCCCGCCTTGAGCGACGCCACCACACCGTGGCCGCCCACGTGGCGCGTGACTTCGTAGCCCCAGGCCGCGAGCTTGTCCGCGACGAAGCGCGATGTGTCGGCTTCCTCGTACGAGAGTTCAGGGTGCTTGTGGAGGTGATGACGGATTTCGTCGAGTTCCGAACGGGCTTCGGCCAGGTCGGCGATTTCGCAGTAGTGGTGCTCGCTCACGGGGACTCCTTATTGGAATTGGTTTGGGCAAAAGCCGAAGGCCGAGTATTGCATCGACGAAAAACTCGACCCATGACGGAAAAGCGCCGAAAATGTTGACTTTAAGTCAACGGTTGATTGTCGCGGCGCAGCAAGGCAATGCGCGCAAAAGGAGCCACGCAGTGCGGGGAAAAGCAGATCGGGAAGATGCGGCGCGAGGCGCGATTGACGATATCGGCGAGCGGCCGTTGCGCTATCTGGCCGAAATCGCGAGTGCGGGCGGCGTGCGCATGGCCGCCGAGGCGCTGGGCGTCAACGCATCGGTCATCAGCCGCCAGGTGGCGGCGCTGGAGCGGCGGCTGCGCTTTTCGCTGATCGAGCGGCGCGGCCGCAACGTGGCCGTGACCGAGATCGGTCAGGTGCTCGTGGATCACTATCGCGACGGCCAGCGCCGCCAGCGCGATCTGGCCGCGCGGCTGGAGGAGTACCGGCACCTGAGGCGCGGGCGCGTGGCGCTAGGCGTGGGCGAGGGCTTCATCGGCAATCTGATCGCGCGAGCGCTGCAGCGATTTTCGATGACGTACCCCGACATTCTCGTGGAGATTCGCTCGGGGCCGACGCCGGTCGTGCTCTCGCTCGTGCGCGACGACGTGGTCGATATCGGCCTCTGCACGCGCACCTCCGACGACCCCGCGATGCGCATTCATCCGTTTGCGTCGCGGCCGCTTTGCGCGCTCGTCGCGCCCTCGCACCGCTTTGCGAAGTTGCAGAAGGTGGCGCCCGCCGAACTCGCCGGCGAGCGACTGATCTTCATGACCGAGTCGTTCGGCGTGCAGCACTTCGTGCAGTCGCTGTTCGACGACGCGCGCCTGAATGTGATGCCCGCCTATCGCGTGGATCTTTTCAATACGGCGCAGACGCTCGCGGCCGCCGGGCTCGGTGTGGCATTCATGTCGTCGATCACGGCGCGCCGCGGCATCGATCTGGGCGAACTGGTGGCCGTGCCGATCGATCATCCGATTGCAGCGGGCTTTTCAAGCCAGATGGTCACGCGCGTGGGCCGCAGGCTCTCGCCCGCGGCGGATCACCTGAGGAAGCAGCTTGCGCAGAGTTTTCTGGAGTCGGCGGAGAAGTAACGGCGTGTCGTTGCGTGCGCAACGGATCGGGTCGGTAGCGGCTCGGTTGCCGATCTATTATTCCTGCGCCGAAGGCGCATCCCCAATCCTCAACACCGCGTCGCGCTTGGCTAGCAAATGCTGCCGCAAGATCGCCGCGAGCCGCTTGCCGTCGCGCGCGTCGAGCGCTTCGAGCATTTCGCCGTGCTCATGAATCGCGCGATCCCACTTCGGGGTCTCGAAGTTCGAGCGAAACCGCAGCGCCTGCAAGCGGCGGTTCACGGCGATATACGTTTGCCGCAGCGCCGAATTGCGCGCCGCTTCGTTGATCTTGTCGTGAATCGCCTGATTGCGGCTGTAGTAACCGGCCAGATCGTTCTGCGCGCGGCAGGCGAGCATGGCGTAGTGCAGCGCCTTGATCTCGGCGATCTCGGCCGCGGTGATCCGCTCGCAAGCCAGTTCGCCTGAAAACGCTTCGAGCCCGCTCATGAGTTCGAAGGTCTCGCGCAGTTCCGCCTCCGACATCTTCGAGACCGAAGCGCCGCGATTCGGCGAAATCTCGATCAAGCCTTCGGACGCGAGCACCTTCAGCGCTTCGCGCAACGGCGTGCGCGAAATGCCCAGGGTTTCGCACAGTTCGCGTTCATTGAGCTTGCGGCCGGGCTCGAGCACGCCTTCCACGATGAACCGCCGCAGATGATCGACGACGGTGTCATGGAGTTGCTGGCGCGGAATAGGCGGCAGTTCCGGGCTAACGGCGACGGGGTTCAGGTTCGGGTTTTGCATGCAAAAGGCATTTCCATCGATTTTCAGCGAATTCTAGCCCAAGGACAGGACCCCAAAGAAGCACGCCGTGATTGGGGTAAACCACGTCGGAATTCTCTGTCTACGTAAGGGCTGACTGGATTATAGTTTTTTGCATGCAAAATTCAAAAACAGGAGCGATTGCATGTTGAAGCTCGATTTCCATCCCGCTGGTCGTCACTTCCTGCAGATTCCCGGCCCGAGCCCGGTGCCTGATCGCATCCTGCGCGCGATGAGCTATCCGACCATCGACCATCGCGGCCCCGAGTTCGGCGTGCTCGGGCTCAAGGTGCTGGACGGCATCAAGAAGATCTTCAAGACCCAGCAGCCGGTGGTGATCTATCCGGCCTCCGGCACCGGCGCCTGGGAGGCCGCGCTCACCAACACGCTGAGCCCCGGCGACACGGTGCTGATGTATGAAACGGGTCATTTCGCGACGTTATGGAAGCAGATGGCCGAGCGCCTTGGCCTGAAGCCGGAGTTTCTCGGCCTGCCTGGCATTGAAGGCTGGCGGCGCGGCGTGCAGCCCGACATGATCGAAAAGCATCTGCGCGAAGATGCGCAGCACACGATCAAGGCCGTTTGCGTGGTGCACAACGAAACGTCGACCGGCGTGACCTCCGACATCGCCGCGGTGCGCCGCGCGATCGACGCCGCCGGGCACCCGGCGCTGCTGCTCGTCGACACGATTTCGGGCCTTGCGAGCGCGGACTACCGGCACGACGAGTGGGGCGTGGACGTGACCGTCTCCGGCTCGCAGAAGGGCCTCATGCTGCCGCCGGGCATCAGCTTCAATGCGGTTTCGGCGAAGGCGCTGGCGGCCAGCGAGCAGGCAAAGCTGCCGCGCAGCTTCTGGGGCTGGACCGAGATCATCGAGATGAACAAGAGCGGCTACTGGCCGTACACGCCCAACACGAACCTGCTCTACGGCCTTTCCGAAGCGCTCGACATGCTGCAGGACGAAGGGCTCGACAACGTATTCGCGCGGCATCAGCGCCTGGGTGAAGCGTGCCGGCGCGCGGTGCGCGCGTGGGGCCTCGAAATCCAGTGCGTCGACCCCGCCGTCTACAGCCCGGTGCTCACGGGCGTGATGATGCCCGAAGGCGTGGACGCGGATGCGGTTCGCAAGATCATCTACGAGCGCTTCGATCTTTCGCTCGGTACGGGCCTTGGCAAGGTCAAGGGGCGCATGTTCCGCATCGGGCACCTGGGCGACTGCAACGATCTCACGCTGCTGGCCGCGTTGGCCGGCTGCGAGATGGGCCTGCGCATTGCGAGCGTGCCCTTGAGGGACAGCGGCTTGCCGGCGGCGATGGAATATCTGGCGGCGCAGCCCAATGTGGTTTCGCTGAAAGCAGCCTGAAGCAGGCGTTTTTCTCACATAAGACGCACATGCCGCGCACGGGGCGCGGCATGACAGGCTGATTTCCTATGTTGTCCCAGGTTGTTCCCATGCCGGACGCCCCTGCAAGAAGGGCGAAGCGGCCGATAGAACCAGCAACGGAGACAGACGATGAAACGGTATCGATTGACGAGCGCGAGCAGCATCGTGCTGATCATGCTCTGCATCATGTACTTCATCACCTACCTCGATCGTGTGAACGTGAGCACGGCGGCGGCGGGCTTCGGCAAGGAGTTCCAGCTATCGCACACCGAAGTAGGGCTGGTTTTTTCGGCGTTTGCGTATCCGTATCTGCTGTTTCAGATCATTGGCGGCTGGGTGAGCGACCGCTTCGGCGCGCGCCGCACGCTGCTTTTCTGCGGCGCTGTGTGGGGCGTGGCCACGGTGCTCACGGGCATGGCGGGCGGCCTCGCCTCACTGCTCGCCGCGCGTCTTTTGCTCGGTTTCGGTGAGGGCGCAACGTTTCCCGCCTCGACCTCGGCCATGTCGCGCTGGGTCGCAAAAGAGCGGCGCGGCTTCGCGCAGGGCATCACGCACTCCGCGTCGCGCATCGGCAATGCGGTGGCGCCCGCAGTCGTGGTGCTCGTGATGGCGCGCTACGGCTGGCGCGAATCGTTCTACGTTTGCGGCGCGCTCAGCCTGCTGTGGGTGGTGGTGTGGGCGTTCACGTTCACCGAGCACCCGAAGGATCACCCGCGCATTACCGAGGCCGAACTCGCCATTTTGCCGCCGCCCAAGCCGCGCGTGACTGGCCTGCCGTGGATGGCGCTCTTCAAGCGCATGATTCCGGTGACGATCGTCTACTTCTGCTACGGCTGGACGCTGTGGCTTTTCCTGAGCTGGATTCCGCAATACTTCCTGCACAACTATCACCTGCAGCTGGGCAAGTCGGCGATCTTCGCCTCGGTGGTGTTCCTCGCGGGCGTGGTGGGCGACACGCTCGGCGGCCTCGTGACCGACTGGCTCCTCAAGCGTACCGGCAACCTCAAGCGCGCGCGCAGCTGGATGGTCTCGGTATGCATGCTCATCACGTTGATCGTGCTGGTGCCGCTGATGTTCGTGCACGATCCCGTTATTTCGATGACATGCCTCGCGGCGGGTTTCTTCTTCGCCGAAATGACCATCGGCCCGATGTGGGCGATCCCCATGGACATCGCACCGGAATTCTCCGGAACGGCGAGCGGCATGATGAACACGGGCTCGGCATTGGCCGCGATCATCTCGCCCGTGGTGGGCGGCTTTCTGATCGACCACTTCGGCAACTGGGATCTGCCGTTCGTGGGCAGCATGGTGCTGATGGGGTGCGGCGTGATTCTCGCGTTCCGCATGCAGCCCGAGAGCCGCTTCGAGCTGGGCAAGCAGGCTGAAGCGCCCACAGGTTCTCATCAGGGAGTGTGACCGGCAATGGAAGGCGCACGCACCTCTGGCATGCTGGTCAAGCCGATTCATCTGGTTCCCTCGAGCGCGGGCCATGGCTCGCCGCTCGCGCGTCGCCTGCGCGAAGCCGTGCGCGGCGACGTGTTCTTCGACGCCGCGAGCCGCGGCCGCTACGCAACCGACGCCTCGATCTACCAGATCACGCCCATTGGCGTGGTGGTGCCGCGCGATCAGCACGACCTGCGCGCCGCGCTGGAAGTGGCGCGCATCGAGCATGCGCCGGTGCTGGCGCGTGGCGCGGGTACGAGCCAGTGCGGCCAGACGGTGGGCGAAGCGCTCGTGATCGACACGTCGAAGTGGCTCAACAACATCGTCGATTTCGATGCCGAAGCGCGTACGGTAACAGTCGAGCCGGGCGTCGTGCTCGATCATCTGAATGCCTGGCTCAAGCCGCACGGGCTGTGGTTTCCCGTAGACGTTTCGACGGCCGCGCAGTGCACGATCGGCGGCATGGCGGGCAACAATTCGTGCGGCTCGCGCTCGATCGAGTACGGCAACATGGTGCACAACGTGCTCGGCATCGACGCGATTCTCGCGGACGGCAGCGAGGCCCGTTTCCAGTCGTTGAAGAAGCCGCAGGAAGGCGCGCGCCTCGCGGCGCTGCTTGAAGGCGTGCAGCGCATCGCCACGCGCGAGCGCGGCGAGATTGCCGAACGCATACCGAAGGTGTTGCGCCGCGTGGCCGGCTACAACATCGACCTGTTCGACTGCCAGAACCCGCTCGCCTATACCGACGACGGCGTGGCGAATCTCGCGCATCTGCTCGTAGGCTCCGAAGGCACGCTCGCCTTCAGCCGGCAGATCACGCTGAAGCTCGCGCCGCTGCCCGCGCACAAAACGCTGGGCGTAGTGAGCTTTCCGACCTTCTGGCAGGCAATGGACTCGGCGCAGCACATCGTCAAGCTCAAGCCGACTGCGGTGGAACTGGTCGATCGCACGATGATCGAACTCGCGCTTGGCAACCCCGGCTTCAAGCCGGTGATCGAAAAGGCGCTGGTGGGCAGGCCCGATGCGATCCTGCTGGTCGAATTCGCCGGCGACAATCGTGACGATCAGGTGCGCCGCCTCGATGGTCTCGTCGAACTGATGGGCGACCTCGGCCTGCCGGACTCGGTTGTGAGGATGACCGACGCGAACGAGCAAAAGGCGCTGTGGGAAGTGCGCAAGGCCGGCCTGAACATCATGATGAGCATGAAGGGCGACGGCAAGCCGGTCTCGTTCATCGAAGACTGCGCGGTGCCGCTCGAACATCTCGCGGAGTACACGAGCCGCCTGACCGAAATCTTTCATCAGCACGGCACCGAGGGCACATGGTACGCGCACGCGAGCGTCGGCACGCTGCACGTGCGCCCGATTCTCGACATGCGCCGCGACGGCGCAGCGAAAATGCGTGCGATAGGCGAAGCGGCCGCCGAACTCGTGCGCGAGTACAAGGGCGCGTTTTCGGGCGAGCACGGCGACGGCCTGTGCCGCGGCGAATGGATTGCCTGGCAGTACGGACCGAAGATCAACCAGGCGTTCACGGAGATCAAGCAGCTATTCGACCCCGAGAATCGCTTCAATTCCGACAAGATCGTGCGCCCGCCGAAGATGGACGACGCAAAGCTGTTCCGCTTCGCGCCGGGATATCGCGAGCGCCAGATGCGGCCGATGCTCGACTGGTCGGCGTGGGACGCGAAGCGCGATCCGCTAACGGGCGTTGAAACGCCGCCCGGCAGCGGCGACGACTTGACTGGCGGCCTCGCGAAAGCCGTGGAGATGTGCAACAACAACGGCCACTGCCGCAAGTTCGACGCGGGCACGATGTGCCCGAGCTATCGCGTGACGAAAGACGAGAAGCACGTGACACGCGGCCGCGCGAACACGTTGCGGCTCGCAATCTCGGGGCAGTTGGGCGAGGACGGGCTCGCGAGCGACGAAGTCAAGGACACGCTCGACCTGTGCGTGTCGTGCAAGGGCTGCAAGCGCGACTGCCCGACCGGCGTGGACATGGCGAAGCTGAAGATCGAGGCGCGCGCGGCGTGGAATACGAAGCACGGCCTGAAGCTGCGCGAGAAGATGATCGCGTTCTTGCCGCGCTATGCGCGTCGTGCAGCAAAAGCGGGCGGCCTGGCGGCGGCCGGCGAGCGCATTCCTTTGGTCAATGCATGGGTGAAGCGCGCGCTCGGTCTCGCGCCGCAACGCTCGCTGCCGCAGTTCAGGCGGTCATTCCTTGCGGAGGTTGCAGCCACAAAGCCGGATGCTGCAGCGGCCACCAAAGAGGTCGTGCTGTTCGTCGATACCTTCAACGACAACTTCGAGCCGGAAAACGCGCGCGCCGCGAAGCGGGTGCTCGAAGCGGCCGGCTATTTCGTGCACTACAACGTGCGTGGCGAAGAACGTCCGCTGTGCTGTGGCCGCACGTTCCTCGCAGCGGGTCTGGTGGACGAGGCGAAGCGCGAGGCGCGGCGGCTACTCGATATGCTCATGCCGTTCGTCGCGCGTGGCGTTTCGATTGTCGGGCTCGAACCCTCGTGCCTGCTCTCGATGCGCGACGAGTTCCTGCAATACGGCTACGGCGACGAGGCCCGCGAACTTTCGGCCGCGGCATTCCTGTTCGAAGAATTCCTCGTGCGCGAGAAAGGCGCTGGCCGATTCGATCTGGCCTTGCATCCGCTCGCCGCGCCGCGTGCGTGGGTGCACGGGCACTGTCACCAGAAAGCGTTCGACGCCTTCCGGCCCGTGCTCACTGTGCTGGGCTGGATTCCGGGGCTGGAGGTGAAGCCGATCGAATCGTCATGCTGCGGGATGGCAGGAAGCTTCGGATACGAAGCCGAGCACTACGAAGCATCACTGGCGATGGCCGAGCTTTCGCTGTTGCCCGCCGTGCGCCAGGCAGATCGCACCGATCTCGTCGTGGCGGACGGCACGAGTTGCCGCCACCAGATCCACGACGGCGCGAACGCCACGGCGCTGCACGTGGCGAGAGTGCTGGAAATGGCGATTAGCTAACTTGCGAGTGTGCTCGTGCCATGGCGCGAGCACACGGCATCTACGGCGTGCAGCATCTTGCCGAAGAATGCATCGGCGAATTGCGAGTCGAGCCAGCGCACGATCAGCGCGATTTTGCGCTCGGGCTCGATCCACATGAAGGAGCTGCCCGCGCCTACGCCAAAATAACTCGACTCGGGCACGCTCGGAAACACGCGCCGCTCTGTATTGAGCCACACCAGCGAGCCATAGAACGGCGCGAGCGGGCAGGGCGTGCGCATGCGCGCGATCCATTCGCTCGAAAGCACGCGGCGGCCCGAGGCCATGCCATCGTCGAGCAGCATCTGCGCGACCTTCAACTGATCGTTGGCGCTCACCGACATGCCGCCGCCCCAATGCGAGCCGCCGGGCACCGATTGCACCCGTTTGCCGCCCAGATCGATCCATGCGTCGTCGTAGCCGACCCATTGCCAGTTCTCGCTTGCGCCAACGGGCCGCATGATCGTCTCGCGAAATACTTCGGGTAACGAACGACCGAACAGATGCAGCAGCGCGAGCGAGAGCTGGTTGATGCGCACGTCGTTGTATTCCCAATACGCGCCGGGCGCCTGCAACGGGCGCAATTCGCCTTTCTTTCCGTTGGGCGGCTTGCCGAAGGTGACGGCGCGATAGTGATCGGCCTGATCGGAAAGGCCGAAGCACTTGCCTTGCCACTCGCTCGTCTGTTGCAGCAGGTGCGTCCACGTCACGGTCGCATTGTGGTCGTCGTCGAAGCCGATGCCGGGCACGCGCACGCGTACAGGCTCATCGGGATCGGGCAAGAGGCCCTGATCGTGGGCGACGCCCGCAAGTAACGCCAGATACGTCTTCGCAATGCTGAAGGTCAGGTCCGGCCGATCAGGTTCGCCCCATTGCGCGAGCGGGCGGCCACCCACGGCAATGGCGCCGGACACAGGGCCGCGGTCGTGGATAGGGCCGAGCAAGCGGTTCCACGGCGGCGGGTCGTTCACGTGCACGCCGAAGTTGCCATCGGCGTGGCGGTCCCATGCCGATTCGTGATCGACGGAAAACTGAATGGCGTCCTGAACTTCTTGCGGCAAATCGTGTGACATACGTGCGTATTTCCCTTTCGTGTTCCTGTATGGCGCCGGTTCAACGGGCGCCCAGCTGTATGCGCGCCCAGATCAGCGTAGCGAGGCTCAACACGGCGGCGAACATCAGCCAGAGTCCCGGCGCGAGATTATTGCCCGTCGCCGCAATGAGCGAGGCCACGGCCAGCGGCGTGAAGCCGCCGAACACGGTCGTGCCGACGTTGTAGGCGAGCGCCATGCCCGTGGTGCGCGTGCGGGTGGGGAAGAAGCTTGCCATGAGCGCCGGAATCGAGGCGAAATACACGACCTTCAGCACCGCGACCCAGATCACGGCGGCCAGCAGCGTGGAGAGCGACGGATACGCGTTGATGAGCATGAACGCCGGATAGACGGTGAGCAGGAACAGCACGCCCGCCACGAACATGATGCGCGTGCGGCCCACCTTGTCCGACCAGTGGCCCACAATGGGTGTGAGCACGATGGCGATCAGGCCGGCCACGAGCGTGGCGATAAAGCCCGACGAAGGCGCGAGGCCGAGCTGGCGCGCGGCATACGTCGGCATATAGAGGAGCACGTACTGCGCCGACGTCGTCAGTATCAGCACGCCGATCGACGCAATCACTTGTGCCTTTTGCGTGGCGAACAATTCGCGCACGGGCGACTCGGCTTTCTCGACGCGCTCGAATTCGGGCGTTTCGTCCATGCGTTTGCGGATATAGAGACCCACGGGCCCAATTAGCACACCGAACAGGAATGGAACGCGCCAGCCCCAGCTTTCGAGCTGCGGCTGCGTGAGCGCGCCCGTGAGCACGGCGCCGAACAAGGAGACGAGCAGCGTGCTCGCACCCTGGCTCGAGAACTGCCAGCTCGACATGAAGCCGCTGCGCTGCGGCGCGTGCTCGACCAGGAAGGCGGTCGAACTGCCGAACTCGCCGCCCGCCGAAAAGCCTTGCAGCAGGCGCGACGCAAAAATGCCAATGGGTGCGAGTATGCCGATCGTCGCGTAGGTGGGCATGAGCGCGACCATGCCGGTGCCGATCGTCATCATCGCAATGGAGAGCGTGAGCGACGCCTTGCGGCCCTTACGGTCGCTGTACGAGCCGAGCACGAGCGCGCCGAACGGCCGCGCGAGGTATGAGAGCGCGAATGTGCCGAGTGTCAGCAGCAACGATATCGTCGCGTTGTGAACGGGGAAGAAGAGCTTGGAGAGCGTCGTGGCGAAGTAGCCATACGCGAGCAGGTCGTAGAACTCGAGCGCGTTGCCGATCGAAGTCGCGATGATGAGCCGCGAGACGTTCTTGCCCGAAGTGCTTCGCGTGGGCTCCGACCAGGGCTCGCTGCCGTGATGCGCGGGAAGGGAATCGATGCTCATTGCGACGTCCTCATGCAAGCGTTGTTGGATGCGGTGCGGGGTTGGACGCACCGGCTTCTCTTGCGCCGAGGTCCCAGAAAAGGCCAGCCATGATGCGCAGCCCGTCGCGCACGACCGGGCCGAGCAGGTGCTCGTTCGGTGCGTGCTGCGAGCAGCCTGGATACGAATGCGGCACCCACAGCGTGGGCATGCCGAGCACGTCGGCGAATACGTCGTTGGGGAGCGTCCCGCCCAGGTTCGGCAACAGCACGGGTTCGGCTCCCGTGGTTTCGCGCAGCGAGCGCAGCGCCCATTGCACCCACGCGTTGTCGGGATCGACACGCGTGGCCGGCGCGCCGCGCTCCACGTCGAGTTCGATCATGCCGAAGCCGTGCGCGTCGAGGTGCGCGCGCACGATGCGTTCGAGGTTTTGCCAGTCTGTGCCGACGACGAAGCGAATCTGCATGTAAGCGATCGCGTGCGGCGGAATTGCGTTCACGGGCTTTTCGGGGTTGCCGGTGCGAAACGCGAGCACTTCGAGATTGTTCCAGCCGAACACGCGCTCGGTGGACGTGAGGCCCGGCTCGCCGTAGTCGCGATCGACCTCGGGCTCACCCGGATTGCCGCCCACACGAATATCGGCAAGCGCGCGGCGTACGGATTCCGGAATGGGGGGCGGGCGCAGACCTTCTACGAGAATCTTGCCGTTCGCGTCGACCATCGAGGCGATCGCGTTTGCGAGCACGACGCCCGGATTGCGCAGGAGGCCGCCCCAGTTGCCCGAATGGTGGCCACCTTCACGCAGCGTCAGTTCGAGCTTGAAATTGACGAGGCCGCGCGAGCCGAGAAAGATCGTCGGGCGGTGCGCGCTCAGGCGCGGGCCGTCGGAGGCGATCAGCACGTCGGCGGCGAGTTCGTCGCGTAGGTGCGTGCACAGTTCGTGCAGGCCCGGCGAGCCGACTTCTTCGCCCGTTTCGAACAGCAGCTTGAGGTTGAAGCCAAGCTTGCCGCCGCGCGCGTCGAGCACGGCCTTGAGCGCCGCGAGATTGATGCTGTGCTGGCCTTTGTTGTCGGCGGTGCCACGGCCGTACCAGCGCTCGCCGTCGACGGTCACGTCCCACGGCGTGAGGCCCGTGCGCCATTGCGCGTCGTAGCCGCGCACCACGTCGCCGTGGCCGTAGCTGAGCACGGTGGGCAGCGCATCGTCTTCGTGGCGATGCGCAATCAGGAACGGGCCCGCGCCTTGGGCGGGATTCTCGACGACACGGCAGGTGAAACCCCAATCGACAAGGAGCGGCGTGAGTTCCTCGTCCAGATAGCCGCGCAGGCGCTCGCCGCTTTCCGGCTCCTGGCTCTCGGTGCGATACGCCACGCGGCGGCGCAGGTCGTTCAGGAAGTGGCCTGAATCGTATTGACCGGCTGCGGTTTGAATAGCGGTGTCACGGGTCAACTCACGTCCCCCTGTTTTTAAGGCCGTCGAGCGATCCTGCAGTCGCCGATATTTCTTCACAATTACAATATTTGTGATTTATCTTTGCCGAAACGGCAAAGCGAACGAGACCGCGCTCATCGACATGGACAACACCGCACTGCGCTATTTTCTGGAAGTGGCCCGCAGCGGCTCGCTGAGCAAGGCGTCCGAACGGCTTTACGTGGCCGTTTCGGCGCTCAGCCGCCAGATCAGCCGGCTCGAAGAGGAACTCGGCACGCCGTTATTCGAGCGGCGGCCGCGTGGCATGGTGCTGAGCGAGGCGGGGCGCATGCTCGCCGAGCACGCGCGGCGCAGCCTGCTCGAAACGGATCGCGTGGTCGGCGAGATTCGGGGCTTAAGCGAGGGTGGCCGCGCGACCATACGCGTTGCGAGTTCCGAAGGCCTCGCGCCGGATTTTCTGCCCCAGGTTTTCGCGCACTTCCTCCGGACCTGGCCGCAAACGCATTTTCAGCTGGACGTGTCGGCGCCTTCTGTTGCAACGCAGCGCGTGAGAGAAGGTACGGCCGATATCGCGCTGTGCTTCAGCCTCGCGCCGGAGAAAGAAATTGCCGTGCACTATTCGCAGCGCGCACCGATATTTGCGCTCATGCGGCACGATCATCCGCTGGCGGCGCGCGAGTCGCTTTCGTTGCGCGACTTGATGCCGTGGCCGGTTGCCATGAACAACCAGGGCGTAACGATCCGCCAGCTCATCGACATTGCGTGCAGCCTCGAAGGGTTGATCTTCGAGCCGGTGTTCGTCAGCAACTATCATGTCGCACTGCAAAGATTCGTACGCCTGACCGATGCCGTGACGTTCACCGGTTTTCTAACCGTGCGCGGCCGTCTCGAGGTGGAGGGCCTTGCCGCCGTGACGCTCTCGAACCCGGAGTTGCATCAGCGCACACTGCAGATCCAGACGATGGCGGGCCGCACGCTGCCGCAGACCATGCAGGCTTTTCTCGACCTGCTCACGCGCGCGATCGACGACGAGGATTTCGCCTGCGGGTGATTGCGCTTAATTCGTGAGCCCGGCGGTAAGCCGCGCGGCGAGCCTGCGCATGCCGGCGAAAACGGCGTCGGCTACGTCTTCCGGAAAACCGGCGGGAATCTGCGCCGAGACGGCTTCGATCACGCGCGGCGTTTGCGCCGCCACCTGCGCGAGCATCGCTTCGACTTCCGGCGCTGCGTATCCCACGCGCTGGCCCTGCGCGATCCAGTGCCGGGGATAGATCTCCTCGACGCGATAGTGCCGGTTGCGCCCGCGCACGGCCATCGCGAGGCTCACGCGCTGCGGCGCAATATGATTGCGGCCCCGGCCGACGACAGGATGCGCGCTGAGCACGTCGTAGAGCGGTGTAGCGGCGTACTCGCTGCCGGGCAGCAGTGCGATGCTGTAGTTCTTCGCGTGGCCGTCCGTTGCCGCGAGCAGCCAGAAGACGATTTGCGTGACGAAGAAGTGGCGGCGGTCGGCCGTGGCCTGCGCGGAGCCGTCCAGCACTTGCATGATCGCGTCGATGCCCGGGCCGCCGTCGGTTTCGTATTTGGCGAGCCCGGACGTGCCCGTGGCCTGGCACAGGTCCTCCTGCGGCAGGCGCACGATCCATTTGCCGTCGCTGGCAAGACGCCGGTCGAATCGCTCCACGACCAATGCCTTCATATCCTCGAATTGCGCGATTTCGCAGGGCGCGACGGGCAAGCCGTAGGCCGCGATGATTTGCGTGCACAGCCACTCGTTTTCCACCGAGGTACGCATGTCGGCGCGCATGTTGCCGACGAGCCCGAGCGGCAGCTTCAGGATATGCGTGGTCGGCGTGCTGCCTTCGGGAAGCAGCCACTGGCCGCCATGCCATAGCAGCGCGGTCTTTTCCTGCGCCCCGGCGATGGAAAGCCGCAGGCTGTCCACGGAGTCGTGCTCGCCCGCGTGCGGCGTGGCGGTGGTTTCGCGCAGCAGTTGTGCGATGTCGCCTTCGCTCAGCGCTCGCCCCTTGATGCTCCTGAGGCTCGCGGGCGCAACGCCAGCGGGGAGAATCTGCAGCGCGCCCACGCAATCGCGGCCGAGCGCGGCGAGCAACTCGAACGGCGAGGTACCGCCCGTCTGGTAGCGCGCGGCGATACGCCTGCGAATGCGGTCGCTGTCCGGCAGCAGATTGTCGAAATAGTCCGCGACGATCTGGCCGCGGTAGGGCTGGTTGCCGGGCGTGAACGGCAGCGAGAGCGAGAGGGGGCGGCCTTGCGGGTCGTCGAGCCAGCTGTCGAGATACACGAGGCGCTCGTTGCCGCGCGCGCTCTCCCAGGAGCCCACGGGCAGGCCGTTCATCCACAGGTCGAGCCGGTTGGGTAGACGGGGGCGTGCGCTCACCAGTTCTCTCTCGGTTTGCGGCGCGTGGCGGACTGGCGCGGCGGGACTTCGGCCGCCTGCGTGGTGCGGGTGCGCGTGCGGGTGCTTTCCCGGGTGCTTTTGCGGGCGGCCGGCGGCTTGGCCGCGCTCGGCATCCTGGCTGTAGCCGCGGGAGCTTTGGCCGGGCGGGGCGCGGCTTTCGCCGCGACCGGCGCAGCCTTGGCTTCGGGCGCGCCGAACTTGATTTCGACGTCGACGAGCCGCAGAACCCGAACGAGCCGCTCGACGCTCGCCGCTTCGGGATTCGCCTCGAACGCGGCATAGCTTTGCTGCGAGATGCCGAGCCGCGCGGCCATGTCTTTCTGGGTGAGGCCGGCTTTCTTGCGGAAGCCGACGAGAATCGGGCGCAGTTGACTCAGGGTCTTGAGAGGGTAGTCCACGGCAACTCCGGGCGGCTAGATGCGGATGCAAACGGAAGCAACGGCCGATGCAAACGGAAACGCGCGGCGCAGTGGAATACAGTCTATACGTTGTAAAGCAAAAATACAAACCATAGGCTGTAATTTGAAAATACAGCCTGTAGGTTGTATCTGGTGCCAGGAGAGTGCGGCAGCGGGTGAGTGACGACGATCAGGTTGCCATGCAAAGCTGCAACTAACTGTCCAGCGCGGCGTGATCCCACCCAGCCGCTTCGCGGCCAAGGCGGTCTGCCTTCAGGTTATCGAGCCGGTTCTCCAGCATGCACAGCAGACCGGGCGCCCGCTTAGCCCTCGGCGCCTTGCATCGGCTCGCCAAGCACGAACGGTCCGCCCTGATACTGCTGCGCGGCGTCGCCAGGTTCGGCGTTCGGCGCGGTCGCCGGGAAGCGCTCGGCGTACGCCGCCGAACTGTCGCGCGGCCGGTAGCCGAGAAAACCCGCCTTGCCGTTGTCCCACCAGCTTGCCGGGTTGTCCGACACGCCATACACGACAGCATGACCCACGCGGTTGGTGAACAACGAGCAGCGCACGAGTTCGATGAAGTCGCGATAGCTCAGGAACGTGACGAGCATGCGCGCGTTCTTCGGTTCTTCGAACGACGAACCAATGCGCAGACATACCGTTTCCATGCCGAAGCGATCGAAGTAATAGCGCGACAGCGATTCGCCGAAGCATTTCGTCACGCCGTACAAGCTGTCCGGCCGGTGCGCGGCGTCGGTATCGAGCACGCTCGTGACCGGATGGAAGCCCGTGACGTGATTGGAGCTCGCGTAGACGATGCGCTTGATGCCGTGCTTGCGCGCGGCTTCGTAAAGGTTGTACGTGCCGCGAATGTTGGCTTCGAGCAGGTCGTCGAATGGCGCGTCGATGGAAATGCCGCCCAGATGCACGATCGCATCCACGCCTTCCACAAGCTGCATGACCGCCTCGCGATCCGAGAGGTCGACGCGGTGCGTTTCCTCGTGCGCCGCCGCCTCGCCCAGTTCCGTGATGTCGCTCACGCGAACGACGTCGGCCCAGTTCGCGAGCGCGCCGCGCAACTGACGGCCCAGATTGCCGCCCGCGCCGGTAAGAAGAAGGCGGCCGAACGGTTTGGCGGAAATTGAGTGTTGCGACATCAGGGCTCCCTGGGAATTATTTTGATATTGATGGACGCATGGAAAACGTTTTCCGAATATAGCCACCGGAAATCGTAGCGTCAATGGAGGAATACCTGCTCCGAATACGGGGTTCACCCCAGGTCCGTTTCTGCGACAATGCTCGCCGTCGATCATCCCTGGCGCTGCCAACCTATGAAAAGTGGTTCCCCGACGATTCGCGATGTCGCCGCGATGGCCGGCGTCTCGGTCGCGACGGTATCGAAGTACGTGAACGGCACGCAACGCTTTTCGCCGGCGGTGGAAGCGAAGGTCAAGGACGCCATCGAGGTGCTCGGCTACCGCTCCAATCCGCTTGCGCGCTCAATGATCACGGGGCGCACGCGCACCATCGGCGTTGCCATTCTGGACATCGCGAACCCGCACTTCACGAACGTGGTCAAGGGCGCGAACCGCGTCGCGCTTCAGCACGACTACACGCTGCTTCTCGTGGACGCCGAAGAAAATCTCGCGCGCGAGCGCTCGCTCATCGAAGCGCTTTCGCCGCGCGTGGACGGCCTGATCGTCAGCTCGCGCGCGTCCGAGGAGATCGCCAGGTGGACGATGAATCTGGGTAAGCCGGTCGTCATGCTCAGGACCGTGCGCGGCCTCGACATTCCCACCGTCGGCTTCGACAACCGGCTCGCGACTTCCATGATGGTGCGTCATTTGCTCAATCTCGGGCACCGCCACGTGGCCTACCTCGGCTTCGCCGCGGCGACCATCAACGACGAGCGGATTGCCGGCGCAACCGAGGCGCTGGCCGAAGCCGGCCTCACGCTCGACGTGTACGAGACCCACGCGCCGACCGCCCAGGCAGGCGAGCAAGCCTGCTCGCGGGTGATGCTGGGCCCGAAGCGCCCGCAGGCGGTGATCTGCTACAACGACCTCATCGCGCTTGGCTTCATGAAGGAAGCGAAGTCACTCGGCTTTCGCATACCGCAGGATGTCTCGGTCGCGGGCATCGACAACGTGCCCTATGGCGAATACGTGGAGCCGCGCCTGACCACGATCGACGGGCAAAGCGAGCGTATGGGCGAACTGGCCATGCAAAAGCTCATTGACGTCCTCGCAGGCCGCGCGGATGTCGAGCAGGTCGTGCTCGAACCCCGCCTCGTTGTGCGCGACTCGACCGCTCCCTGCCGCTGATTCCCTGATCTGCGAAGTACCCGCTCGCTGGCCGTTCTTCAACGGCCAGCGGCCTCGTCACGCGTGCCCAGGGCACGCACTTTCGCACTGCCGCTCCGCGTAACTACCTACTAGCCATTTCGAAAGGAACGCATTAAATTTAAGAAAACGTTTTCCAGAAGTGACACATAAAGAACAAAAGGAGATCGGAGAATGCCGGAGAATACGCGCCGTTTGAAGTGCGCCGTCGTCGGGGTGGCGATTGCAGGTGCTGCGCCTGCCTTTGCGCAAAGCAGTGTCACGCTCTACGGTATCGTCGATACGGGCATCGGCTGGCAGTCGAGTCAAACGACGCTCGGTTCGACCTCGGGCGGCCGTTCGGCGGTCAAGATGATCAACGGCGTGTGGGCCGGCAGCCGCTTCGGCCTGAAGGGCGCCGAAGACCTGGGCGGCGGCACGAAGGCCATTTTCCAGCTCGAGCAAGGCTTCAACAGCGCAACCGGCGCGCAATCGACGAGCGGGCTCATGTTCAGCCGGCAAGCGTTCGTGGGCGTGACCAATCCCACCTACGGTTCGCTCACGGCGGGCCGCCAGTACGCTTCGTACTACCAGATGCTTTCGCCGTACAGCCCGACCACGTGGCTCACCGGTTTCTACGGCGCGCATCCGGGCGATCTCGACGGTCTCGACACGATCTATCGCGCCAATAACACGCTGTTGTACACATCGCCGAAGATCTACGGCTTCACGGTGAGCGGTTCGTACTCGCTCGCTGGCGTCCCCGGCAGCGTGACGCAAGGCTCGACCTGGACCGCCGCGGCGCAGTACGCCATGGGGCCGTTCGGCATGGCGGTGGGCTTCTCGCGCATCAACAACTCGAACGTGAACGGCGGCGCCTTCGGTGCCGATACGACCACGTCCAACGCGGGCGCGCAGCCCGGCATTTCCGCCGTCACCTACGGCTACCAGTCGGCGCGCGCACAGCAGCGCTTCGCCGTGGGCGCGGGCTATACGTTCAACAGCCAGTTCGATCTCACCGCGACTTACTCGAATGTGCAGTACATCCCCGGCGTGGGATCGGGCTTCCACGACACCGCGATCTTCAATACGGGCGGCGTCGTCCTGCACTGGAAGCCGGCTCCGACGTGGGACTTCGCGACGGGCTACAGCTATACGCGCGCAACGCGAGCCAACGGCATCACGAGCAGCGCGCAATACCAGCAGTTCAATCTCTCGGAGTACTACACGCTTTCCAAGCGCACGGGACTTTACGCGTTGCAGGCTTTTCAGCGTGCAAACGGCAAGACCCTCACGCCGGCGGGCAACGGTACCCAAATCATCAACGCGACCGCGACGATTGGCGATGGCTTCCAGACCACGCCGTCTTCGTCACGCAGCATGGTCGCTGTAGGTGCAGGCATCATCCACCGGTTCTGAGACACCCGGTTGGCCAGCTAATCAGCCCAAACACGGCTTGAAAACAACTCTTCCATTCTTGGGGCAAGCGATGAAAAAAACCTTTCGCAACGCACGCACTGCACGCACCGCAAAGACCGCGATGACGGTTCTGGCAGCGGCTCTCGCACTGACCGCCGGCGCCGCGCACGCGCGCGTGTTCCGCGTAGCCGATGTGCACAGCGACACCTTCCCGACCAACATGGCGATCAAGCACATGGGCGAAGAGATTTCGCAGGCCACGGGCGGCAAGGACTCCGTCAAGGTGTTCGGCAACAGCGCGCTCGGTTCGGAGAACGACACGATCGATCAGGTGCGCATTGGCGCGCTCGACATGGTTCGCGCCAATGGCGCCGCGTTCAACGAGATCGTGCCGGAGTCGATGATTCCGTCGCTGCCGTTCCTCTTTCGCGACATCGACCATTTCCGCAAGGTGATGTACGGCCCCGAAGGCCAGAAGATTCTCGACGCGTTCAAGGCCAAGGGCATGATCGCGCTGACGTTCTACGAGAGCGGCGCGCGTTCGATCTACGCGAAGCGCCCGATCAAGTCGCCCGCCGACATGAAAGGCCTGAAGGTGCGCGTGCAGCCGTCCGACCTGATGGTCGACGAAATCAAGGCCATGGGCGGCACGCCCACGCCGATGCCGTTCGCCGAAGTCTATACGGGCCTGAAGACGGGCCTCGTGGATGCGGCTGAAAACAACCTGCCGTCGTACGAGGAAACCAAGCACTACGAAGTGGCGCAGGTGTACTCGGAAACGGATCACGCCATGACGCCGGAAGTGCTCGTGTTCTCGAAGAAGGTGTGGGACACGCTCACGCCGCAGGAGCAGGACGTCATCAAGAAGGCGGCGGCCGACTCGGTGCCGTACTACGTGAAGCTCTGGACGGCGCGCGAAGACACGGCGGGCAAGACGGTGCAAAAGGGCGGCGCGACCATTGTTCCGGCTACGCAGGTCGATCGTGCAGCGTTCGTGAAGGCCATGCAGCCTGTGTGGGCGAAGTATGAAAAGACGCCCGAAATGAAGCAGATCGTGGACGAGATCCAGGCGATTCACTAAAGCCCGGGGCTCCGCGCCGCAAGCGGCGCGGAGCCGGAAAACCGCAGTTGTGAAGTCTGTACCGTGCAAGGGTGGATCATGACCTTCCTGAAACTCCCCAACGATTTACTGTTTCGCCTGCTGACGATCGTCGCCTCGGTTGCGCTCGCCGCGCTAACGGTGCTCGTCTTTTACGGCGTGATCATGCGCTACGTGTTCGAAAGCGCGCCCGATTTCGTGGAGCCGGTCGCGTTGCTGCTGGTGGTGACCATCGCCATGTTCGGCGCCGCGCTCAAGGTGCGCGAGCGCGGGCATATCGGGCTCGATTCGCTCGTCAAGAAGCTTTCCCCACGGTGGCAGCTGATCGCAGAAGCGTTTCAGCATGTCTGCCTGATCGCGCTTGGCGGGGCGATTTTCTTCGGCTGCCTGCAAATGGCGGAAACAACCATGGACGACCGTATCGCGATTCTCGGCGTGCCGGAAGCGGTGCGCTACGTCATTCCGGTCGTGGCCGGCACCTGCATCGTGCTGTTTTCGCTCGAGCATTTGTTGGCGCTGTTCGTACGCAAGGCAAAGTAGGGCAAACATGGAACTCGCAATTCTTTCGCTCAGCTTCTTGGTGCTCCTCGCCTTTGGGGTGCCGGTTTCTTTCTCGCTCGGTCTCGCCTGCGTCAGCACGTACCTTTACGAAGGACTGCCGGCCGCGACTGCCATGCAGTCGATGATCTCAGGCATGAACGCGTTCTCGTTTCTCGCCGTGCCGTTCTTCATCTTCTCCGGCGAGTTGATGCTGCACGGCGGTATTGCCGACCGCATTCTGCGCTTCGCCCAGGCCGCCGTGGGGCACTTCCGCGGTGGCCTCGGCATGGCCAATGTCGTTGCGTGCACGCTCTTCGGCGGCGTTTCCGGCTCGCCTTCGGCGGATACGTCGGCCATGGGCGGCGTGGTCATTCCGCTCATGAAGCGCGAAGGCTATAGCGCCGCCTATGCGGTCAACGTGACGACGCACTCGTCGCTCGCCGGCGCGTTGATGCCGACTTCGACGAACATGATCATCTACGCATTCGCGGCGCAAGGCATTACGGGCACGCTGAACGGTCAGCAGATGAGCGGCGTGTCGATTGGCGACCTGCTGTTCTCGGGCCTGCTGCCGGTGTTGTGGGTCATGGGCTTCGTGCTGATCGCCGCGTACTGGCAGGCGCGCCGCTTTGGCTATCCGCTCAGCGCGGACGGCAAGACCAAACTGCAGGTGTTCCCCGGCTGGCTCGCCGTGGTGCGAGCGTTCCTCGGCGCGCTGCCTGGCTTGCTCGTGATCGCGATCATTCTCTTCTGCGTGGCGCGGGGCATTGCGACCGCGACGGAAGCGGCCGCAATTGCCGTGGTGTATTCGCTCGCGCTCACCGTGGTCGTGTATCGCACGATGACGAAAGAGAAGCTGTTCTTCGCCCTCTCGCGCGCGGCCAAGACCACGGGCGTGGTGCTGCTGCTGATCGCGGTGTCGAACATGCTGCGCTACCAGATGGCGTATCTGGAGATTCCGGAAGCCATCGAGCGCGTGCTCGAACATGCCACGACGCTTCCCTGGCTGATGCTTCTGTACATCAACATCATCCAGGTTTTTCTGGGCACGTTCATCGACATGGCGGCGCACATCCTCATCACGACGCCGCTGTTCCTGCCGCTCGCCATGCATAGCGGCGTGGGTCCGGTGCAGTTCGGCATCATGATCCTGCTGAACTGCGCGCTGGGCCTCGTGCATCCGCCAATCGGCTCGGTGCAGTTCATCGGCTGCGCAATCGGCGACGTGTCGATCGGGGAGACGACCAAGGTCGCGTGGCCATACTATCTGGCGATTTTCAGCGCGATCAATCTGGTCACGTACTTTCCGTTCTTCTCCACGTGGCTGCCTAGCGTGATCAACGGGCATCCGGTCTTCTAAAGCGACGGGCACAAGCAAAACGAAGCGGGCACCTCGAGTGCCCGCTTCGCTTTTATGCGCCGCTAGCGCGTCACGCCACGCGTATCACCACCTTGCCGAAATGCTTGCCGGCTTCGAGCCACGCGTAAGCTTCGGGCGCTTCGTCGAAACCGAATACGCGATCCACCACGGGGCGAATCTGCTGCGCGCCGACGAAACGCGTGAGGTCGTCTAGCATCGTGCGGCTGCCGACCATGAGGCCGTGCAGCCGCTTGAAGCCGCCGATCACCGGAAGCAGGCCGAGTTCGGGGCCCGCGAAGCTCGTCACGCCGCCGATGATCGAAACGAGCCCGCCCATCTTCGCGGCGGCCACCGAGCGCGGCAGCGTATCGCGGCCGCCCACCTCCACGACGATATCCGCGCCTTCGCCGCCTGTGAGCTTCAGCACTTCGTTCTGCCATTCGGGGTGCGAACGATAATTGATCGTCTCGCTCGCGCCAAGCGAGCGCGCGCGCTCGAGCTTCTCGTCGCTCGACGAAGTGACGATGGTCCGCAAGCCCGCCGCGTGGGCGAGCTGCAGCGCCCAGATCGACACGCCGCCGGTGCCGAGCAGCACGACGGTCGCGCCGGGCTTCGCCTCGCCATCGACGAAGATCGCGTTCCAGGCCGTGATGCCTGCGCACGAGATCGTCGCGGCCTCCTCGTAGCTCAGGTGAGCGGGAATCGAAACGAGCGAGGTTTCGTCAGCGACGAAGCGTTCGGCCAGCACGCCGTCGAATTGCGCGCCGGGCGTCTCGCGCACTTTCGAGGGTGTGGGCGCGCCGTCCACCCAATGCGGGAAGTAGGTGTTGATCACGCGGTCGCCGGCTTTGAAGCGCGTGACCGCCGCGCCGACTTCGACCACTTCGCCGGCGCCGTCGGCAACCGGCACGAGCGCCGCGTCGCCGAGCCCCAGGTAATCGCCGCGCGCGAACATCAAATCGCGATAGTTGAGCGAAGCCGCGTGAATCTTCACGACCACGTCATGCGGGCCGGGCGCGCGCGGCGTGAAGTCGGTGCGCGCGAGTGCGCCATGGCCGCTGCCGGCCTTGAGTTTCCATGCGTTCATGACTGCTCCAGTACGAGTGGGAGCACCTATGATAATGTTGCTTGCACGGCGACATTGGTGAGATTATGGACCTTCGTTGTTGCTGTGAAGGATACAAAAGGAGTCAAAGCAATGAATGATCGCCTGAGCGGCGTGGCCGAATTCGTGGACGTGGTGGACGCGGGCAGTTTCTCTGCCGCGGGCGAGCGCCTTGGCGTGACGCGCTCTGCGGTCGCGAAGATCGTGGCGCGGCTCGAGCAGCGCCTGGGCGTGCGTTTGCTGCACCGGACCACGCGCAGTTTGAGCCTCACCGACGAAGGCCACGCCTACTACGAGCAGTGCCGCCGCGTGCTGAGCGAGCTGAGCGCGGTGGAAGCCGCCTTCGACCATGGCCGGCGCGAGCCTTCGGGGCGCTTGCGGATCAGCGCACCGGTGCTGTTCGGGCGTCAGTGCGTCGCCCCCGTGGTGCGGCGGCTCGTGGAGGACTATCCGCGTCTGAATGTCGAACTTTCGTTTAGCGATCGCGTGGCCGATCTCGTCGAGGACGGCTTCGATCTGGCCGTACGCATCGGCACGCTGCCCGATAACGGCACGCTCGTCGCGCGTAGGCTCGGCGTGCAGCGCATGGGCATCTGCGCGTCGCCTGTGTATCTCGCGCAGCACGGCAAGCCCGCGGACGTCGCCGCGCTCGCCACGCATACCGGCATCGCGTATGGCCGCGCCGGGCAGAGTCCGCCGTGGCGTGTGCGCGGCCCCGGCGGCGAAGTCGAGGAGTGCCGGCTCGCGTCGCGGCTGTACTTCGACGACCTGCTGGCGATTGCCGATGCGGCGGCCGCCGGCGCCGGTGTCGCGTGGCTGCCGTGCTGGCTTATGGCCCCGTACTTGAGCGACGGACGGCTCGAACTCGTGATGGACAGCAAGAGCGTGCTGGGCGGCGAAGTTCACGTCGTGCGGCAGAAGGCGCGGCACATGCCGTCGAAGGTGCGCGTGGCCGTGGACGCGCTCGTCGCGGATATCTCGCGCATGCTCGGCGCCGAACAGGAGCACGTGGATTTCACCCACAAGCTCGCCCACCTGGACGCAAGTTGACGAAATTTCATCAAGGTTTCCGTTGAGCGCGACCGGCGCGCCGCTTATGTTTGATCGCAGAAAGACGTTGCTGCTCGAAGCACGGACAACCGGATCAAGGAGACATCGGTGTCGAACACGGAAACCAGCGCAAGCGGAGCCGGTCGTGACGCGTACAGGCTGATCGGCGGAGCAGGGGAAGCGGCGCGCGCCGCGGGGCTCGTCAATGCCGAGTGGTACAAGTGCCCGGTGCCGCGCGCCACGATGAAAGCGCTCATGCAGCGCGGCGACGCCCGCGCCATGCGCGACACGTTAATCTGGTACGCGGCCATCGTCGCGAGCGGCGTGCTCGCATGGTTCGCGTGGCACGCCCATTCGCTGTGGGCGATTCCCGCGTTCTTCCTCTACGGCACGCTGTATTGCAGCCCCGCCGATTCGCGCTGGCACGAATGCGGACACGGCACGGCGTTCAAGACGCGCTGGATGAACACCGTGGTCTACCAGCTCGCCTCGTTCCAGGTGTTCCGCCGCCCGACCGTCACGCGCTGGACCCATGCGCGCCACCATACCGACACGCTCGTCGTCGGCCGCGACCCCGAGATCGCCGCGCCGCGCCCCACCGACTGGGCCGCGCTGCTGCTCAACGTTTTCGCGATCAAGCATGTGGCGGGCGAAGTGCCGAAGATCGTCGCGTGCGCGTTTGGCCGGATCGGTGCGGAAGAAAGGACCTATGTGCCCGCTTCCGAGTGGCCGAAGGTCGTGCGCGAAGCACGGCTCACGCTGCTCGTCTATGCGATGGTGATCGGCGCGTGCATCGCGCTGCGCTCGCCGCTGCCGCTCCTCTATATCGGTCTGCCGAGCCTGTACGGCGCGTGGCTCTATCTCTACTTCGGGCTCACACAGCACGCGGGGTTGCCCGAGAACGTGCTCGACCATCGCAAGAACTGCCGCACGGTCATGATGAATCCCGTGTTCCGCTTTCTCTACTGGAACATGAACTATCACGTCGAGCACCACATGTTTCCGATGGTGCCGTTCCACGCGTTGCCGCGACTGCATGAGGTCGTCAAGCCCGACATGCCGCCTTCATACAGCAGCACGATCGCGGCTTACGCGGAGATCTTGCCCGCGCTCGTACGCCAGACTCGCGATCCCTCATATCACGTGAAGCGGCCTGTGCCGGGCGCCGAGTGGAACGCATTCAAGCAGCCGGAAACGGCGTGAAAACCGGGGGAGACACAAGATGACGGCCACGGAACGAGTGATGGCGATCGTCGGGGCGGGCCATGTTGGCGGGCGCGCCGCCCAGACGTTGCGCGAAGCAGGGTGGCGCGGCCGCATTGCGCTGATCGGTTCGGAGCCGCATTTGCCGTATGAGCGCCCGCCGCTTTCCAAAGCACTCCTGACGGGTGAGCGCAGCCCCTCGCAATGCGGCCTGCGCTCGCCCGAAGCCTGGCGCGAGGATAACGTCGAGCACATCGTGGCGACTGTGCAGGCGATCGATCCCGTGGCGCGCGCGCTGCAACTGGGCGACGGCGCGACGCTCGCCTACGAGGCGCTGCTGCTGGCAACGGGCGGTCACGCGAGGCGGCTCACGATTCCGGGTGCGACGCTCGCGAATGTGCTGACCCTGCGCACGCTGGACGACGCAGCCGCAATCGGGCCGCGGCTTGCCGCGGGGTCGCGCATCGTCGTCGTGGGCGGCGGGTTCATCGGGCTCGAAGTTGCGGCCTCGGCCCGCGCGCGCGGCTGCGGCGTCACGCTTATCGAAGGTGGTGCGCGACTCATGGGCCGCGCCGTGCCCGCTGTGATCGCGGCGCGCGCTCATGCGCTGCATGAGCGCAATGGCGTTCGCGTGCTGCTGAACTGCGCGCCGCAGGCAATCGAGCGGCTGAGCGACGGCACGCTAGACATGCTGCTGGAAAACGGCGATACGCTGCGCGCCGATACGGTGATCGTCGGTATTGGCATCGAGCCTGCCGATGGGCTCGCACGTGCGGCCGGCATCGAAGTCGAGCGCGGGATAGTCGTGGACGAGGAACTCGCGACCTCCGTGCGCGGCATTTATGCCGCCGGTGACGTGGCGCTGTTTCCGAGCCGCTTCGGTTCGCATCGCATTCGCCAGGAGACCTGGCACAACGCGGAAACCCAGGCACGCGTAGCGGCGCAAAACATGCTCGGTGCTCACGACGCGTATCGCGAGTTGCCCTGGTTCTGGTCCGATCAGTACGATCACCAATTGCAGGTTGCGGGCGAGCCGGCGCTTGGCGCAAGTTCGGTCGTGCGCCCCCTGGCTGGCGACGCGGAAATCCACTTCGAACTGGCGAGCGACCAACGCCTCGTTGGCGCGAGCGGATTCGGACCGGCCAGTGCGCTTGCCAAAGAAATGAAGCTGGCGCGTATGCTGGTGGAGCGCGGTGTGGCGATTGCGCCGGCGCAGTTGCCCGATGCGTTGGCCAACCCCGAGGTCAAGCTCAAGAGCCTGCTTTGATACGAAAAACGGAGACATGATGGCACAACGACTGCTGGTGTTCCAGTCGCTCTGGTCGATGGAACGCCGCCACACCGATGGCTACGAGCGCACGCTCGAAGACAATGTGCGGATGATCGCCGAAGCGGGGTTCGACGGCGTGAGCGCGCATTGCACGAATCGCGAGGACGTGAAACGCCTCGCGGAACTACGCAAGACATACGGGCTGGCGGCGGAGGGCCAGTGCTTCCCTGCGACCGTGGACGACCTGCAGCCGGTGCTCGAGCTTGCCACCGAATTCGGTCTGCATCATGTCGACCTTCAACCCGACGTGCGCCCGCGCACGCAGCACGAGGCGTTCGCGTTGCTGGACGGCTGGCAGCGCCTGGCCGACCAGGTGAACATACCCGTCTACATCGAAACGCATCGCGACCGCATGACGACGGACCTGTATTTCACGCTCGATCTGCTCGACGCGCGCCCCGACCTCAAGCTGCTCGGCGACATATCGCACTACCTCGTGGGGCGCGAATTTGCATGGCCGGTATCGCAGGAGAATCACGCGCTCATGCATCGCATCCTCGATGCTTCCTGGGCGTTTCATGGCCGCGTGGCGAGCCGCGAACAGGTGCAGATCGAGCTATCGTTCGCGCCGCACCGCAAATGGGTCGATCTCTTTCTCGACTGGTGGCGCTATGGCTTTCACTCGTGGCGCAAGCGTGCGGGCGCGGACGAGACGCTCGCGTTCACCTGCGAGCTGGGGCCGCAGCCTTACGCGATCATCGGCCCGGACGGCAACGACACGACCGACCGCTGGCGCGAATCGCTGCTCATGCGCGACTGGATTCGCGAGCTGTGGCTAGAGGTCGAAAAGGAATCTGCGCGCGAAAGCGCCGCAGCCTGAAACGGGAAGGTCATTTCCCGACACCCAGATACGGATTGTGCCGCACATTCGCCGAGCAGAAAATGCGGAACTCCACCGGCCCCGGAGGCGCCGGCGTTTCGAGCACGCCGCATGCGTTGAGCGCATGCTGCAGCGCTGAGATGACCTGGCCGTCCGGGTCCTGGTCGATGGCGATATCCATCGTCCCCTGCTCGATGTACTGGCGGTGCAGGTCGAGCATTTCGTGGCCTGCCCATACGATTTTTCCCACCGCGCCCACCTTGCGCAACGCGGCCTCGATGCCCGCCGACGCATAGCCGCTGTTGTAGATGCCGACCACGCCGCCGCGTTTGAGCGACTTGAGCACCGCGCGATGGCATTGGTCCACGTCGTCGAGCGTTTCCACCGCTTCCTCGTCGCAAACGAGGTGCGGAAACGATTCGGCCAATTGCTCGCGGCACCCGCTGATCCGCTCGATATGCGCGTGATAGTCCTTGCGCGAGCAGATCAGCAGCACGCGGCCCGGCGCTTTCGCGAGGCGCCCGACGAAATAGCCGGCCGTGCGTCCCGCAAGCCGGTTGTCGATGCCCGCGTAATGCACGCGCTCGACCGCATCGATATCGGTGACCATCGTCACCACGGCCTCGCCCTGGGCGATCACGGTGCGCAGCGCGTCGCGCACTTCCGCCGTATCGTGCGTCGTGACGATCAGGCCCGCGCGTTTGTAATTCGGCTTCAGGATGGCGCGGGTAATCACGGTGTCGTCGGCTTCGGGCAGGAACTGCCGGTGCAACACGATGCGCCGGTCGAGCATTTGCATGGAGCGTTCAAGGCCCTGCGTCAGCCGCTGGAAAAACGGCGTGTTGTTTTGCGGCAGCAAAACGTCGATATGCACGAGCCCGTGATGCGTTTCGGGTAACACACGCGGCACGCCGAGCTGGCGCGCGGCCGCGACGACGCGCGCGCGCATCGCGGCGGACACGCTGCCGCGCTCGTTGAGCACACGGTCGACCGTGGCGGGGCTCACGCCCGCGGCTTCGGCAATCTCCACGAAACGCGCCGTGCGCTTGCGGCGCGGCGAAGCGGTGTCCGTCATGGGGCGTCTCCATCTGTTTTGTTTTCCTGCCGGCATTTGAAAACTCGCGCGCGGCGTTGTGGCATTGCAGCACGAAGTGCAGTTTTTTGCCGCGCTGCCGCTGACGAAAAATCATCAATCTTTTCGTTGAGGCGCGTCAATGGGTCGCCTACCTTTTCTACATCGCGCAGGCAGATGAAGAAACCAACAGCTTGGCAATCGACAGGAGACAACGATGCGAGACGTGCAGCAGTTTTCCCTCAACCGCATGAGCGCGCCGAAGCTCGGCTTTCCCGAGTATGTGGAGCTGTGCCAGCGACTGGGCATCGATGCGATTGAGATCCGCAACGATCTGCCGGGCATTGAAATGACCGATGGCACGCCCGCCGCGCAAATCAAGGCGGCATGTGGGGCGGGCGGGCTCACCATTCTCTCGATCAACGCGCTGCAGCGCTTCGAGCAATTCGATGCGACGCGCATGAGCGAAGCCGTTGCGCTCGCACGCTATGCCGCCGATTGCGACGCGAAGGCGCTCGTTCTGTGCCCCACCAATTCGCTGCTCGACAAACGCACGCCGGGCGAGCGTCATGCCGATCTCGTGGCCGCGCTCACGCAACTCAAGCCGGTTCTCGAAGACCACGGCCTCCTTGGACTCGTGGAAACGCTCGGCTTCGAAGAGTGCGCGCTGCGCCGCAAGTCCGACGCGGTAAAGGGCATTTATGACGCGGCAGGCGAGCGTCATTTCAAACTCGTGCACGACACCTTTCATCATCACCTTGCTGGCGAAGACATCTTCTATCCCGATCTCACCGGCCTCGTGCACATCTCGGGCGTGGAAGAAAGCACACTGAAAGTCGATGAGATGCGCGACGGCCATCGCGTGCTCGTGGGCCGCGACGACCGTCTCGGCAACGTGCGTCAGCTCGCGGTGCTGCGCGCGCGCGGCTATCGCGGTTACGCCTCGTACGAACCGTTCGCCGATGAAATCGCACAGGCCAGCGATATCGAACAGCGCCTCGCGGCGAGCATGAGCTATATCCGCGAAGCACTCGATGCCGCGAGCTTGCGCGAGGCCGCTTAAGGCTGATTCGCGGTCTATCTGCACCACCCCGCAATACCGAAGTCGTCACTGACCGTGCGCAGTTGACCCTGCCTCGCACGGCAGCAGAGGTTTTGCGCGCCGGAAAAAGCGCTCGGCCATTAACCAGCGCGCAAAACCGACAAACATACGGAGACAGCCATGAACATCCTCACCCGCTCGCTGCTCGCGTTCGCGCTGGCAGCCGCCATCCCCCTTTCAGCTTCGGCCAGCTCGACGATAGGCGTGACCATGGCGCACTTCGACGACAACTTTCTTACCACCGTGCGCGAGTCCATGGCCGCAGAAGGAAAGGCGAAGAACGTGACGCTCGACTTCGAAGACGCGCAAGGCGACGTGGGCCGCCAGGTGAGCCAGGTCGAAGCGTTCGTTGCGCAGCATGTGGCGGCCATTATCGTGAACCCGGCCGATGCGTCCGCAACGAAACGCATGACCAACGCCGCGCGCAAGGGTGGCATTCCGATCGTGTACGTCAACCGCAAGCCCGACGAGCCGATGGGCAACGGCGCGTATTTCGTGGGGTCGGACAGTCTCGTAGCGGGTCATCTGCAAATGGAGTACCTCGCGAAAAAACTGGGCGGGCACGGCAATATCGCGGTCATGCTCGGCGAACTCTCGACCGACGCCACGCGCGACCGCACACGCGGCGTGAAGGACATCCTCTCGAAGAATCCGGGCATTCATATCGTCGCGGAGCAGACGGCGAATTTCGACCGCAGCCAGGCGATCAATCTGATGAGCCAGTGGCTCAGCGCGGGCAAGAAGTTCGACGCCATCGCCGCCAACAACGACGAGATGGCGCTCGGTGCGCTGATCGCGATGCGCCAGGCCGGGGTCTCGCCGAAGACGGTGCTGGTGGGCGGCGTCGACGCCACGAAGGACGCCCTGTTTGCGATGTCGAAGGGCGACCTCGCCGTGACCGTGTTTCAGGACGGCAAGGGCCAGGGCAAGGCCGCCGTCGACATGGCAGCGAAGGTCGCCGGCGGCGACAAGAGCGTGCAGAGCGAAGCGTGGATTCCCTATCAGCTTGTGACGCCTGATAACTACAAGGGCTTCGTGAACCGCTAAGCCGCGCTCGCTCCGGGCAGTTTGTCTTCTCAAGCAGTTTTCCAGGCGAGAGCGATCATGCCAGATTCGACTATCGCAGCACCGGCGGCGCACGCAATGCAGGCCGCCTTCTTCGTCCCGCTACTTGCGGCGCAGCACGTCCGCAAGGCGTTTCCCGGCGTGATTGCGCTCCATGATGTTTCCATCGACATCCATGCGGGACGCGTTCATGCCTTGATGGGCGAGAACGGCGCGGGCAAGTCCACGATGATGAAGATCATCGCAGGCGTGTATGCGCCCGATGGCGGAACGTTGCGCTTCAAAGGCGAGCCCGTCACACTGAAGTCGCCGCGCGACGCGCTCGACCGCGGCATTGCCATGATTCACCAGGAGCTGAACCTGCTGCCCGACATGACGGTGGCGGAAAACATCTGGATACGGCGCGAGCCGCGCAACCGCATTGGCCTGGTCAACCACGGCGCACTGAACCGGCGCACGCGCGAACTGTTCCAGCAGCTCGGCATCGAGATCGATCCGGAAATACAGTTAGGCAAGCTGAGCATTGCGAACCGGCAGATGGTGGAGATCGCGAAAGCCGTGTCGTTCGACTCCGACCTGCTGATCATGGACGAGCCGACTTCGGCCATCACGGACAAGGAAGTCGAGCACCTCTTTCGCATCATTGCGCAGCTGAAAGCACGCGGCAAGGCGATCATCTACATCACCCACAAGATGGACGAGGTGTTCCAGATCGCGGACGACATTTCGATCTTCCGCGACGGACACCATATCGTCACGCGCGCCGCGTGCGAATTCGACAAGCCGTCGCTGATCGCCGCGATGGTCGGGCGCGAACTGACGCAAGTGTTCCCGAAGGAGACGGTGCCGATTGGCGAAGTGGCGCTTTCGGTGCGCCATCTCGGCCGGCGCGGTGCTTTTGCGAATGTGAGTTTCGACGTGCGCTACGGCGAGATTCTCGGCGTGGCGGGGCTAATGGGCTCGGGCCGCACCGAGGTCATGGAATCGATCTTCGGCATGTACCCCGCAGATGAAGGCGAATTGCTGTTCGACGGTAAGGCAAAAGCAATCCGCTCGCCGGCAGACGCCATTCGCGCCGGCGTGGCGTTCCTGACCGAGGACCGCAAGGGCACGGGACTCTTCATGCAGCTTTCCGTGGGCGAAAACATGCAGATTTCGTCGCTCAAGCGGCATTGCGCGTTTGGCTTCGTACGGCAGCAGCGCATGGACGAAGAGTGCGCGCGGATGTGCCGAAGCCTGAAAGTGAAAACGCCGGGACTCGCGCAGATCATCGAAAACCTGAGTGGCGGCAATCAGCAGAAAGTGCTGCTCGCCAGGTGGCTGCTCAATCAACCCAGGCTGCTGATTCTCGATGAGCCCACGCGCGGCGTGGACGTGGGCGCCAAAGCCGAGATTCACGCGCTCATCACGCAGCTTGCGCGCAGCGGCGCCGCAATCATCATGATTTCGTCGGAGTTGCCTGAGGTGATCGGCATGAGCGACCGCGTGGTGGTCATGCACGAGCGCACGGTGAGCGGCATTCTTCCGCGCGAGCGCGCCACGCAGGAATTCATCATGACGCTCGCATCGGGCGAGCGGATCTGAATCCGGCACATCGGCAAATCGACAATTCGACGCAAGAGAAGGAGACGGACATGCGAGTATCAGCGATCAACGGCGCCGCCGACGCGGCGGCCGCAGCGCCCCGCAAGTGGCGCTTCCCCCAGGAAACCAGCATTCTCGTCGTGCTCGTAGCCATTGCGCTCGTGTTCGAGGCGCTGGGCTGGATCGAACGCGGCCAGTCGTTTCTCTACAACCCGCAAGGATTGCTGATCATGGTCCTGCGCGTTTCGGAGATCGGGCTCATCGCGGTGGGCGTCACGATGGTCATCATCGCGGGCGGCATCGACTTGTCGTCGGGTTCGCTCGTCGCGTTGTCGGCCATGGTCGCAGGGAGCTTCGCCCAGGCCGGCGGCTTTGGTGCGACCGTGTTTCCCGGCGTGGCCGATTTGCCGGTGTTCGTTCCCGTGCTGGCTGGCGTGCTCGTGGGCGGCGTGTGCGGACTCCTGAACGGTGCGCTGATCGTGCGCTCGAATGTGCCGCCGTTCATCGTCACGCTGGGCATGATGGTGTCGGCGCGCGGCCTGGCGCGCTATTACACGCACGGCCAGCCGATCTCCATGTTCACCGACGCCTATTCGGCCATCGGCTCGGGCGCGCGGCCCGTGGCGATCTTTCTCGTAGCCGCCCTGATCTTTCATGTCGTGCTGCGCTATACGCGCTTTGGCAAATGTCTCTATGCAATCGGGGGCAACGTGCAGGCCGCGCGCGTGTCGGGTATTGGCGTGGGGCGTAACCTGATCGCCGTCTATGCAATCGCGGGGCTGCTGAGCGGGCTGGCGGGCGTGGTGGTGTCGGCGCGCGCACAAACCAGCCAGTCAGGCATGGGCCTTTCGTACGAACTCGACGCGATTGCCGCAGCCGTGATTGGCGGCACGAGTCTCGCGGGCGGAGTGGGGCGCATTACCGGCACCGTGATCGGCGCGTTGATTTTGGGCGTGATTTCGAGCGGCTTCATTTTCCTCGGCATCGACTCCTATATTCAGGAAATTGTGAAAGGCGGAATCATCGTTGCCGCCGTGATCGCCGATCAATATCGCAAGCGCCGCGCGCGTTGAGAGCGTATTCGTAGTTCATTGACATCGCAGTAGAGGCCACGTCTGGAAGAGACATAACGGAGAACGTAATGATTGAGTTTGCTTTGTTCGGTGCGGGTCGAATCGGCAAGATTCATGCTTCAAATCTGGTTCGCCAGCCGGGCGTGCGATTGAAATACGTCGTGGACAGGCATGCGCCTTCCGCGCAGGCGCTCGCGCACGCGCACGGCGCGCAGGTAGCCAGCGTGGCGCAGGCGCTCGAAGATCAGGCCATTGGCGCGGTGGTGATCGCTTCGAGCACGAATACGCATGCGGATTTGATCGTCGCCGCCGCGAACGCGGGCAAAGCCGTGTTCTGCGAAAAGCCGGTCGATCTGACGGTCGCTCGCTCGCGAGAAAGCGCCGAGGCGGTGCGGCGCAATGGCGTGGTTGGCATGATCGGGTTTCAGCGGCGTTTCGATCCGACCTTTGCGGCGCTCAAGGCGCGCATCGAGCAGGGCGAAATCGGCGAACCGGAAATGCTCATCATCACGAGCCGCGATCCGGGCGCGCCGCCCGTGGACTACATCAAGAGTTCGGGCGGCATTTTCAAGGACATGCTGATTCACGACCTCGACGTGTTCCGCTGGATTCTCGGCGACGAAGCGCTGAGCCTGCACGCCACCGGCAGTTGCCTGACCGACCCGAAAGTGGCGGCGGCGGGCGATATCGATTCGACGGCCGTGACCATTCGCACGCGGCGCGGCCTGCTTTGCCAGATCAACACGTCGCGGCGCGCCGCGTATGGCTATGACCAGCGCTTCGAAGTGCTGGGCAGCATGGGCATGCTCCAGGCGGGCAACGTGCGCCCGACGCAGGTAAGTGCGTGGACGGCGGCAGCGGTCTCGACAGACGTGCCCGAGCCGTTCTTCCTCGAACGGTATCGCGAGGCGTATGCCGCGGAAATGGCGCACTTCGTGCAGGCGCTGACGAAGGGCACGCCGGTTCGCACGACGATCGAGGACGGCGTGAAGGCGCTTGAGTTGGCGGAACTCGCGACGTCGTCGTGGAAGACGGGCGCGGCGCTCGATGTCGCAGTGGAAGAGCAGCGCCAGTTGGCCACGGCGGCGTAGGGTGTTCCCAATCGGTTCGCCGGTTTCACCTCTGCTCCCCGCGGGGGCAGAGGTAAAGCAGTGCCTACGTGCTCCTGCGCGACGAACCATAAAAAAAGCCCACATGGAGTGGGCTTTTTGCGCTCAACAACAATCTTTACTTCGCCACCGGCATCGAAAACTCGGCACCCTTTTCGGTGCTTTCCGGCCAGCGCTGCATGATCGACTTCTGCTTCGTATAGAAGCGCACGCCTTCTTCGCCATACGCGTGCATGTCGCCAAAGAGGCTGCGTTTCCAGCCGCCAAAGCCGTGCCATGCCATCGGCACCGGAATCGGCACGTTGATGCCCACCATGCCCACTTCGATCTGGCGGCCGAACTCGCGCGCCACGTTGCCGTCGCGCGTGAAGCAGGCCACGCCGTTGCCGAACTCGTGGTCGTTGATCAGTTGCACCGCTTCGGCAAAGTCCTTGGCGCGCACGCAGGCGAGCACCGGCCCGAAGATCTCTTCCTTGTAGATGCGCATTTCCGGCGTGACGTTGTCGAACAGCGTGCCGCCGGTGAAGAAGCCATTCTCATGGCCGGGGACCTTCAGGCCGCGCCCGTCGACCACGAGCGTCGCGCCTTCTTCCACGCCGGTCGCGATATAGCCTTCGATGCGCTCGAGTGCCTGCTTCGTAACGATCGGGCCCATTTCCGCGTCGGCTTCCATGCCGTTCCTGATCTTCAGCGTGCGGGCGCGCTCGGCAAGGCGCGGCACGATCTTGTCGGCCACGTCGCCCACCAGCACGGCCACCGAAATCGCCATGCAGCGCTCGCCGGCCGACCCGTAGCCCGCGCCGATCAGCGCATCCACGGTTTGTTCGATATCGGCGTCGGGCATCACGACCATGTGGTTCTTCGCGCCGCCCAGCGCCTGCACGCGCTTGCCGTGCTTCGCGCCGGTCTCGTAGATATAGTTCGCGATCGGCGTGGAGCCCACGAAACTCACGGCCTTCACGTCGCGGTGCGCGAGGAGGGCGTCGACCACGACCTTGTCGCCCTGCACGACGTTGAATACGCCGTCGGGCAGGCCGGCTTCCTTGAGCAGACGCGCCATGAAGAGCGAAGGGGAAGGATCGCGCTCGCTAGGCTTGAGGATGAACGTGCAGCCCGCTGCAAGCGCCACCGGGAACATCCAGCACGGCACCATGCAGGGGAAGTTGAACGGCGTGATGCCGGCTACGACACCCAGCGGCTGGCGCACGGTCCAGTTGTCCATGCCCGTGGAAACCTGTTCGGTGTAGTCGCCCTTGAGCAGTTGCGGAATGCCGCAGGCAAATTCGATCACGTCGATGCCGCGCGCGACTTCGCCCTGCGCGTCGGAGAACACCTTGCCGTGCTCGGCCGTGATGATGGCCGCGAGTTCGTCCTTGTGGCGGTTCATCAGCTCGAGAAAACGCAGCATGACGCGCGCGCGGCGAATCGGCGGCGTGTCGCGCCAGGCCGGGAACGCGGCTTTCGCGCTCGCCACGGCGGCGTCCACATCGGCCACTTCGCCCAGCACGAGGCGGCGCGCGGCGGCGCCGGTCGCGGGGTTGAAGACCGCTTGCGTACGGTCGCCCGTGCCGCGTTCGGTCTTGCCGCCGATGAAGTGGATCACGTCTGCGGAATCGGTGTAGGCCTGCATGTCATCTCCTCGTCTGGTGAGTACGTGCCGTCAGTCTACGGAGACCGCAGGGCCCGGGAAAGGCTCTGTCGCTGAATTGATTGTTTTCAGTGATGAACAATCGCTTGCGAAGTCTGTGAAAGATTGCCGGGCGGCATGCTAGTATCGGCGCAGGAATTACGAGCTTTTGGGGCGGACTTTCATTCATGGATACGCAGCGAGTCGAGGCGCTCTGGACGCATTTGCACTGGCTCAATGTGCTCGCCACCCAGGGCAGCTACACCGCGGCGGCGGCGCGCCTCGGCGTGAGCAAGGCGGCCGTGAGCCAGCGCATTGCCGAACTGGAGCGGGTGGCGGGCGTACCGCTTGTGCAGCGCACCACGCGCAGCGTGCGCTTCACGGAAGCGGGGCTGCGGCTCGTGGAAGACACGCGCGCGCAATTCGACAGCATCGCCGCGAGTTTTGCGAGCGTGCGCGAGATGGCCGATGTTGCGCGCGGCACCGTGCGCGTTACCGCGCCCGTGGCCTTCGCGCGCCAGCAACTGGTGCCGCGGCTAGCGCAGTTTTCGCGCGCGCATCCTGAAGTGCGCGTGCAACTGGAACTCTCCGACCGGCTCACCTCGATTGCGAGCGAAGGGTTCGATCTCGCGATCCGCCATAGCGCGCAGGTGCCCGAAACGCACGTGGCGTGGAAACTGTGCGACACGCGCTCGGTCATCGTCGCCACGCGCGCTTACCTCAAGCAGCGCGGCACGCCGCAAACGCCCGCCGATCTCGCGCAGCACGACTGTCTGTTCTATCCGCGCGCGTTGGGTGCGGGGGTGTGGTCGTTTGAAAGAGCCGGCCGCCGCGCGGAAGGCGCGCGCGAGACGGTGACGGTGAACGGCCCGGTCTCGGCGAACAACAGCGAAGCGCTGCGCGACGCGGCGCTCGAGCATCTCGGCATCGCGCTGCTGCCCGACTTCAGCGCGCAGGCCGCGCTGCAGGCCGGCAAGCTCGTGGTGCTGTTGCCCAGCTGGCGGCCGGTGGGCGCGTTTGCTTCGCAACTGCACGTCGTGCGGCCGTATGGGGCGCAGGTGCCGCGTGCGGTCAAGCACTTCACGGAGTTTCTGCGGCAGACGTTCAAGGATGGCTTTCCATTGGCGTGACAGAGGTGTGCGACGCCGTGCCTGCGCCTTGCTGATGTGTTTTCGATAGATTTTTGGTATCCACGGCGCCCGGTGCCAACGTTATGCTTGAGTCAAACTGGAGGCAGACGCATGAATCAGCACGAGACATCTTCGGCGGATTTGGGGCAGCAATGGTACGCCGAACGCGAATGCTCGCTCGATGCATTTGTGAACCGGCTGCGAGACGACGGCAGCCCGTTGCGTTTTGCCAGCGATGTGCGGCAGCGCATTCCCGTGTACGACTGCCAGGCACTCCAGACCGTGCTCGACGACGCGGCGCAGCGCTCGCAGTTGCAGGCCGAGTGGGCGTACGTGCTGTGCGACGGCGCTGGCGTGCTCGTGCTTGAACGCGCTTACGCAAACACGCGGCCCGTGGACGAAGCGACCGCCGTGTTCGAATCGATCATTCGCGACGAGCGGGAGCAGGGCGCAAGCGGTGCAGACCATTTTGCCAAGGCAGGCGCGAACGACCGCATCTGGAATGCGCAACAGAAGCTCTGCCTGAAAGCGCCCGGCGTATTCGTCGATTACTTCGCAAACCTGCCGCTCATGGCCATTTGCGAGGCGTGGCTGGGACCGTGCTATCAGACGACCTCGCAGGTCAACGTCGTGCGTCCTGGCGGCGCGGCGCAGGAGGCGCACCGCGATTATCACCTGGGATTCCAGACGATCGAAGAGGCGCAACGCTATCCGGCGCACGTGCATCGCGTGTCGCCTTTCCTCACGCTCCAGGGGGCGGTGGCGCACAGCGATATGCCGGTCGAGAGCGGGCCGACGAAACTCCTGCCGTACTCACAACGCTATGCAGAGGGCTATCTTGCATGGCGGCGCGCCGATTTCCGCGAGTATTTCGAAGCGCATTGCGTACAGCTGCCGCTCGCAAAGGGCGACGCGCTGTTCTTCAATCCCGCGCTATTTCATGCGGCGGGTGCGAACCGCACGGCCGACGTGCAGCGCATGGCGAACCTGCTGCAGGTTTCGTCGGCTATGGGGCGCGCCATGGAGGCGCTCGACCGCACCAGCATGTGCGAAGCGGTTTATCCCGTGCTGCGCGAGCGCCGCCAGGGCGTTGCAGTCGATCTCGCGACCGTTGCGGCGATCGCGTCCTGCGCGGAGGGCTACCCGTTTCCCACGAATCTCGACCGCGACCCGCCCGTGGGCGGCCTCGCGCCAGAAAGCCAGCAGGCGCTCATGCTGCGCGCGCTGCGCGAGGACTGGGATCCGGGCAGATTCGCGCAGGCGTTGCGCGCGCAGGACGCGCGACGCGACCCGGCATAAGCACTGCGACGGTCTTATCGTGCACGGGTCTGTCTCGTGGCCGCTATCGACCACGAGTCGGCAAGTCTACGAAACTTGAATGGTGAGGATATTCAGGATTGCATAGGAGGCATCCGGCTCGACCTGAAGCTCACACCTCAGCAAAGCGCGCTTCGTTCAGATCGGCAATGAGCGTCGGACCGGTCGGGCGCCAGCCGAGCCGCGCCTGGGTGAGCGCGCTCGAAGCAGGCATGTCCATGCCGACGAACATACCCATCCACCCGAAATGCGCGGCCGCGTCCTCCGGCGCGATCGAAACGGCCGGCAGGCCGAGCCCGCGGCCCAGCGACTCGGCTATTGCGCGGCTGCTCACGCCTTCTTCGCCGACCGCGTGGTAACGCGCGCCGGGCTGTCCTTTTTCCACGGCGAGCCGGTACAGGCGCACGACGTCGGACAGATGGCCAGCCGGCCAGCGGTTCAGGCCGTCGCCCACGTAGGCGCAAACGCCTTTTTCGCGCGCGATCGCGACGAGCGGCGTAATGAGCCCCTGCCGAAACGGATTGTGGACCTGCGGCAGCCGCACCGCGCCCACATTGAGCCCTTGTTCCAGCAGCACGTGCGCGGCCAGTTCGGACGCAATGCGCGGGTTGGGATGGCTCGCATTGAAGACATCTTCGCTCGCTAGTTCGCCGTGCGCGCCGCTGCCGACGCCGGTGCCGGACGTGATGAGCAACGGTCGATCGGAGCCGGCGAGCGCGGCGCCGAGCGCCGCGATGGCGCGCTGGTCCTTTTCGCAGTTCTCGACGAAGCGCGAGAAGTCGTGATCGAAGGCGGTATGGATCACGGCGTCTGCCTGCTCCGCGCCACGGCGCAATGTCTGCGGCTCCTCCAGCGTGCCGCGATGCACGCGCGCGCCCGCCTTGGCGAGCGCCTGCGCGCCGGCTTCCGAGCGGGTCATGCCGATCACCTCGTGGCCGGCTTCGATGAGTTCCGGCACGAGCGCCGAGCCGATGAAGCCGGTCGCACCGGTCAGAAAAATACGCATGGTCATCTCTCCAGGGTCATGACTGGCGTACTATCTCCAAATTTTCTATACCGTTAAAGTAGTGAGCTCATCATATTAAGATGACTAACAGGCTCTCCATTCCGATTCATTCGGCGGGCTCGCTCGGCGACTTCCTGAGGCGTTGCCGCACGCGGCTCGACCCGGCGAGTTTTGGCTTCAGCGGCCGCCGGCGCACGCCGGGGCTGCGCCGCGAAGAAGTGGCGCAGCGCGCCAACATCAGTCCGACCTGGTACACGTGGCTCGAACAGGGGCGCGGCGGCGCGCCTTCGCCGGAGGTGCTCGAGCGCCTATGCGGCGCGCTGATGCTCACCGATCCGGAGCGCGAGCACCTCTTCATGGTGGGGCTCGGGCGCCCGCCCGAAGTCCGCTACAAGGCCGTGGACGGCGTCAATCCTCGGCTGCAACGCCTGCTCGACTCGCTGCGCTTCAGCCCGGCCATCGTCAAGACGGCCACCTGGGAGGTCGTGGCGTGGAATCGCGCCGCCGCCATCGTGCTGACCGACTACGGCAAGCTGCCGCCCGGGCAGCGCAATATTCTGCGCTTTCTGTTCTGCAATCCGGACGTGCGCGCCAAGCAGCACGACTGGGACAGCGTGGCCCGTTTCGTGGTGGGCGCGTTCCGGGCCGACGTGGCGCGCGCGGGCCTCGTTTCGGCGGTAGGTGAACTCGTCGAGGAACTGTGCAGCGTCAGCCCCGAGTTCGACGCCCTATGGCGCGACAACGAAGTGCCTACGCACGCAGAAGCCGACAACGTCAAACGCCTGCACCATCCCACGCTCGGGCTGATCGCGCTGGAGCAGTCGGCGTTTTCCGTCGATGGGCGGCCGGACCTCCACATGATCGTGTACAACCCGGTCGATGCGGAGCAGGCCGAGCGCATCAAGGCGCTAATCGAGCAGTCGTAACGCCGCCGCTTCAATGCCATAAGAGCGCGATGAGAATGATGATCGGGATCGGAACGCCTAGCAGATAAAGAAGAATCGAGCGCATGTCAGCCTCCTCGCGGTTCGGATATTGGCGTCATTGCCATGTCGATAAAGGTCGCTTCAAAACTCGCGCATCCGGCCGCCGATCGTCGCCATCAGGCTCGCGGCAAATGCCCCGATCAGCAGGGAGATGAAGAGCCACAACGTCACGCGGATGCTCGCCTTGCGCGCCGTTTCCACCGCGGCGCGCGCGGCGCTTTCCTCGGCTTGCGCCTTTTCCTGCAAGCGCGACCAGGTGGTCGTGACGCGGGCGCGGGCATCGGCCGGCGCGAGCCCGGTTTTTTGCGCCACGATGCGCGCCACGTAGTCGCTGTCCTCGGGCGAAAGCGCGCCGCTGGCAGGCTGGCTGTTGAGAAAGATGCGCGCAATCTCCTGTTTCTGTTGCGCGGTCGCGAAGACCTGGTCGGCACCCGAGGTGTCCGAAGCGCCTGAAGCGCCCGCCGTGGCGGCGGGTGCCGCAGCGCCTGCGGCCGGGCGCAGCATGCCATCGATCAGATAGCCCATGGGCCAGGTGCTGTAGGCGGCGAGGGCATTGCCGCGGTTGAGCGCGCCAGTGCCGCTCGCCATGCGTTCGGCGCTTTGCGCGCCTACGTTCACGCCCTCGCGCGCGAGCCCTGAAATGGCCGACGTGAGGATAGCGGCGGAGAAGAGTGTGGCGAGCGCCCAGGCAAGAAAGCCGTGCGCGGTGTCGCGAAAGTGGGTCTCGTCGGTGCCGATGCCGGGCCAGTGCCGGCGCAGCCGCCCCGCAAGATAACCGCCAAGGCCGGCGGACATCACTTGCGTGACGCAGATCCAGATAATGGCCGCCACACCGAAGGTTTTCGCGTGCGCGCCGCTCCCGGGCCATGGCGAGAGGGACGAAAGGCCGAGGCCGGTGCCGAGCGTGAGCAGAATGAGGGAAAAGGCGGCCATGCCCACCGCGCCGGCCAGGATCGCGCTCCAGGAAACGGCGGCGCGTGCGCGTCCAATTGGCTGCTCCGCGGCGCGTGCCGTGGCGTATTCAGCCGCAAGTCGATCGATGTCTTCCATGGCGCCCCCCTTTTCGGTCGTGAGCCTGCGCAGCGCAGTGAGGCGGTGGCAGGCGGGTCGAGAGTCGCAGCGCAGGAAGCGTGCCGCGCGTCGGGGGCTGGGTGTCGGTATGCTTGTCAGCAGCTTTTGGGCCGGGCGTGCAGATGCCAGTACGGCCGTGAACCGGTCAAGGCCGATGGGTTTCACGAGGTGCCGATAGAAGCCGCTCCGCGCCCGGCTGTGCGGGCGGCTGCGCTTGAGCGGGGCGGCTAGCCGCGGCGGCATATCGCGCCGCCGGCCGCTGCGTCACGGGCCGAGCAGGCCCCCGGTCGGCAGCGAAAGCTTGCCGTGGTCGACGAAGCGCGTGCCGCCGCCTATGCCGCCTGCCAGGCGCCCGCGTATTTCGTAGGGAATGCTGCCCGCCTGCGCCCCGCCCGCAAGAGCGAAAGCCTGGCGCACGGCGGAGAATGCCGGCACGGTCAACGGCACGACGAGCACCGTTTCTCCGAAGCGCGGCACGACGCCGCTTTGATCGCTTACGCCGCTGGCGAACGACTGACCGTTAAGATCGAGTTGCAGCGACACGCCGCTAAATTCGACCGGCGCGTCGTTGGGGTTCTGGATGCGCAGCTTCACGTTGAAGCGCATCTCCATGCCTTCGCCCTGTAGCGGCTCGAGCCCCGCCACGCTGACTTGCAGCGCGTCCTTGCCCAACCCCGCGCATGCGCCGAGCCAGAAGACCACGCAAAGCAGGGCGCAGATAAGTCGAACTGCGCGGCCGGTGTCATGTGCTGGCATGGGAAGTCCCTCGTTCGTAGCGTTCTCAGGAGCCATTTAGTGTAGCGTCGATCCGTCACGGGTTTCACGTAGCTGCATTGATCCAGGCGAAACCTGCGATACGATATGTCCCCGGCGCTTCTGTGTCATGCGTGACTCGCAGCTTAAATTATTTTCAATTAGCTTTCGTCGATCGCGCGCTCCCGCGCGCGTCCCGATTCTCTCCTTTCGTTGCCCGGCCCGTTCTCATGCTCAGCGCCTTCGCTCTATTCGGGATCTTGATCGTATCTTGCCTGATGAGCGTCGCCATCCTGGGCTCGTTGATTCGAACCGCCGTGCCGGGCGTGGTCCGCTGGTGTCTGGGCTATGCGCTGCTCGCCGCCGCCTCCACGTGGATTGTGACCTCCGCGCCGCACGCCGGCGGGATCACGATTGCCGGCGCTTCGATCGCGACCTTGGGCGCCGCGGTGCTGCTCGTGCAGGGCACGCGCCAGTTCTTTGGCCAGCGTGCGGTGTGGGGCGCGGAATCCGTGGCGCTGGTCGTCATTTGTGCGGCGCTCGTGTATTTCACGTGGGTGTCGCCCAACGTCGACGCGAGGGGCGTGCTCGTTTCGCTGGGCCTGATCTACGGGCGGCTCGCGGTGGCCACGCTGGCGCTTCGGCACGCCTCGCGCGAGGGCACGCGCTACGCATGCCGGTTCATCGCCGTGGCCGCCGGGCTCGGCGCGCTCGTGTATGTCGCGCGAATCGGTGCGATTGTCTTCGGCGCCGCGCCGTCACTTTCGTTTGTGCAGCCCTCGCCGTGGAACGTGGCGCTGCTCGGGCTCGCCATCCTCACGTTGCCCTGCATGTCGATCGGCATGGTGATGCTCGCTCACGACCGGATCCTCGGGAGAATGGAAAAGCTCGCGACGATCGACGAACTGACGGGCGCACTCACGCGCCGTGAGTTCATCGCCCGCGCGCAAGTCCTGCTTTCGCAAGCGCGGGAGAAGGGCGATCCCTTGTCGATCGCGATTCTCGACATCGACAATTTCAAGGCCGTGAACGACGGCTTCGGCCACGCGGTGGGCGATCGTATTCTTTCGCACGTTGCCTCGGTCGTCACTGGCCAGTTGAGATCGTGCGATCTGTTCGGCCGGCTGGGTGGCGAAGAGTTCGCGATCCTGTTCGCCTACGCGCGAAAGCACGACGCAGCGACGTTGACGAATGCGCTGAGGCTCGCTGTCGAACGGTCGTCCGCCGAAGGCGTGCACTGCACGCTTAGCGCAGGCGTTGGCCGGTTCGTGCCGGCCGATACACTGGGGAGCGCGATGGTGCGGGCCGACGCTGCGCTTTATGTCGCGAAGGCGGCGGGGCGCAATCGCGTCATCATGACATCGGATGCCGAAGAAGGCGAAGCGCGCTACCTGGCCGAATCCCGTTGAATCGCGCTGCATAAATGCTTGCCTGGTAAATTTATTCCACGGAGAATTCTCGCTGACGAAACCGGCATCGACGCCGGCTTCGTGCGGCCCGGCGCGTCGTACCGGGCAAGTCAATCACTTCTCGGGCAATGGCGTCCGCAACGGTGGTCATGCCGGATATCCGCCCATGTTCAAGCGCATTCTTTTCGAACTCGCCCGTGTGTTCGTTCCCGATGAGCGAAACCCCGACTCGCCCGCTTTGATCGATCTTTCGCGCAGCGCTTTCGATACAGCGGCCATCGAGGCGGAAAGCACGCTGTCCCGATTGCGCGACAGTGCGGGCACGCGTGCGGCCCGCTCGCGCCGCCGCGTCTGGAGGCTTCGCGAAGTCCGCCGCGAATTTCGCCGCGAAGTCCGTCGCGAATTCCATCACATCGTTCAGCCGGTGCCGCGCTTCTAATGCGCTAATACGCTCGCCCGCAATCAGGGAAAAAGCGAGGGAAAAAGCGAGGGATAAAGCGGCGTGGATTCGTCATAAAAAACCTGCTACTGTAATTCGCACAAAAACCCGGCTGGAAGGACCGTTGCCAAAACAGGGTTTCAATTGTTTTACAGTGAATAGCCAATATGGATGAATTGCTTGAGCGCCTTTCCCAGAAGGTTGTTGCGGCCCAGAATCTGGAAGGTCTCGTGCGGCCGCTTCTCGAGATGCTTGGAATATTGACCGGACTTGAGTCCACCTACCTGACATCGGTCGACTTCAGCCGCGAGGTGCAGACCGTCCTCTATTCGCGCAACGACGGCGACGTGGAGATCATGGAGGGCTTGCAGGTTCAGTGGTTCGACACTTTGTGCAAGCGCAGTCTGGAAAGCGGGCGGCGCGTGGTCAGCAACGTCAGGGACATTTGGGGCGACTCGCGCGCGGCCTCCGAACTCGGGATCTGCACCTATGCCAGCGCGCCGGTCTGCGCGCAAGGCGGCGCCGTCATCGGTACGCTATGCGGCATTAGCCGCGAGAGCCGCGAAGTCAGCTCACGGGCGCGCGGCGCGCTCAACGTCTTTGCCAAACTGATCTCGGAGCATATCGAGCGCGAACGGCTCATCGAACGACTCACGCTCACCAATGAGCACCTGGCGCAACGCGCCCTGATCGACGACATGACGGAGCTGCCGAACCGGCGCGCGCTGCATGAGGAACTCGGCCGCCTGATGGCGCAGGCCGCTTCGGACGGCTCGTATGTCGTGGTTTGCATGATCGACCTGGACGGCTTCAAGGAGCTAAACGATCAACGCGGCCACGCGGTGGGCGACCAGTTCCTGCAATCGTGCGCCGGGCGTTTGCTGGCGGCGACTGCCGATCGAGGTCTGCTTGCGCGCATTGGCGGCGATGAGTTCGCATTCGTTGCATCGGGGCCGGCCGATTACGATCAGGCGGCGAGCATGGCCGAAGCCGTCGCGAGCCATGTTTCCTCAGTGACGGCAGGGGAATACACCTTGCCGAACATGCGTCTGCAATATGGGGGGGCGGCCGCCGGATGCGTGGCGGTTCGCTTCGTGAGCGCGCAGCAGGCGCTCGACCAGGCGGACCATGAGATGTACCGTGTCAAGCGCTTGCGGCGCGCGGCTCGCGCGGGCAAGAGCAACTGGACGTTCGGATAAGCCGCCTTCACTCCTCCTGCGACCGGTTAAGGGTCTTCCCTGCCAGGCAAGCGGGTTGGCCCCATTCGGCCTGCGTTTCTCCCAGGGTTCTCCCGCGCCATAGGTGTTTCCGCGTGTTTTTGACATCTCGACGCGTGTATTCTGGACTGCTACCTTGCCCGGCGCAGGTGCACCCGCAGCGTCGACCACGCTTGCGGCGCGCGCCGCTGGGGAACGTCCGTGCCGCAACCCTGCGGGCGGAGTCCATGTCTTGACCACCCTGTATATCCAGAACCTAGGGGGATCCCATGAAAAAGTTGTTTGCAGCCGTGTCTATTGCCTTGATCTCCGTCACGGCCAGCTCCGGAGCATTTGCGGCGGACACCATTCGCTTTGGTGTCGATGCGAGCTATCCGCCGTTTGAATCGAAAGCACCGGACGGCAAACTGGTTGGCTTCGACATCGATCTCGGCAACGAGATCTGCCACCGTCTGAATGCGAAATGCGTCTGGATCGAAAACGACTTCGACGGCATGATCCCGGCGCTCAAGGCGCGCAAGTTCGACGGCGTGCTCTCGTCGATGTCGATGACCCCCGCACGCAAAGAGCAGATCGCGTTCTCGGACAAACTGTTCAACACGCCGACGCGTCTCGTCGCCAAGACGGGCTCGGGCATCATGCCGACCGCGGAATCGCTCAAGGGTAAGCGCGTGGGCGTGGAGCAGGGCACGATTCAGGAGACCTACGCCAAGGCCCATTGGGCGGCGGCTGGCGTGGAGGTCGTGCCTTACCAGAACCAGGATCAGGTCTATCAGGACCTGCTGGCCGGCCGCGTAGACGCGGCGCTGCAAGACGCCGTGCAGGCCGAAGTGGGCTTCCTGAAGTCGCCGCGCGGCCAGGGCTACAGCTTCGCGGGCGGCGACCTCGACGATCCGGCGACGCTTGGCAACGGCGCCGGCATCGGCCTGCGCAAGGAAGACACCGCGCTCAAGACGAAGATCGACGGCGCGATTGCCAGCATCATCAAGGACGGTACGTACAAGAAGATCGAGAAGAAGTACTTCGACTTCGACGTGTACGGCAAGTGACGTTTGATCGATGACGCGCACGGCGCGAAAGCGGACGCATCGCTTTCGCGCCGCGTGTCACATACTCCAGTTAAGCCACCTAAGTCACCTATGTCACCTAAGCGGCCTCGCGCATTGCCTTCGCCTGGGTCGAGTCTTTTTTCGGTGGCGCGCCAAACATCCGCGTGTATTCCCGGCTGAACTGCGAGGCGCTCTCGTATCCCACTTCGAATGCGGCGGCCTGTACGCTCATCGAAAGCGAGAGCAGCAGTCGGCGGGCTTCCAGTAGCCGCAACTGCTTCTGGTATTGAAGGGGCGGCAGCCCCGTCAGCGCCTTGAACTGGCGGTGAAACGCCGACGCGCTGAGCTGGGCAAGCGCCGCCAGGTCTTCCACCCGCACGGGCTCGGCAAACCGCTCCCGCAAATTTTCCACCGCGCGCAGCAGGCTGAGAGAAGGGCTTTCGGTCGACGCGAGCCGCGCGATTTCAGATCCATTCGGACCCCTTAGCAGCCAGTAGCAGATCTCGCGCATGAGCATGGGGTACAGCATGGCGATGGCGTCGGGCGTCTCCAGCAGGCGCACGGCGCGCAGCGCGCAATCGGCAAGCGGGCCGTCGAAGTTCGCGACGAACACGCCGCGGCTCGCCTCTGCCGCCGGCGCGGGCGCAGGCGACATCTCTTTCGCCACGGCGCGCAGCATGGCCAGGTCCAGTTCGAGAATCAGAACCAGGCAAGGTTTGTCCGGGCTCGCTTCGAACACCCGGCCGCGCGACGGCGTTTGAACGCCGACCACGAGCGCTTGACCTGCCCGGTATTCGAGTTGCGCCCCGCCGAAACTGGCCCATTTGGCGCCTTGAGCGACGATGCACAATGCCGGGCGCGCCGCGCGAAACGTGGGCGGCGCGGGGTGGTCGGAGCGCAGAATGAGCAGTCCGTCGACCGCGGTGCTGTATGGGCTCGTGCCGGGCTGCGTTTGCGTGTAGCGCAGCAGGGCGGCGGCCAGTTCGTTCGTCATGGCGGCTCGCTAAGGATCGCGCGAGGGAAAGTGCGCGCCGAGGCATGTTAGTCAGCGAAGCAGGAATAGGCAAGAATCGGGCAGGTTCGGGTATTCACTCGCCGGTGGCGCCAGGCGGAGAATCGAAGCCATCCACTCTAGCGAGAGGTGCCAAATGGCAACGAACAACGGCAGTCAGTCGGGCCCGAAAATCGCGGTCGTCACCGGCGGCAGCCGCGGCATTGGCCGCGACACTGTTCTGCGGCTGGCAAGCCGCGGCGTCCGCACGGTCTTTACTTACAACACCAATCGGGCCGAGGCCGAGAAGGTTTGTGCGCAGGTTGCAGAGGCGGGGAGCCAGTCGATCGCCCTGCAACTGAACATGGCGAATTCTGGCGCGTTCGACGACTTCGTTGCGCGCCTGCGAGAAGCGCTCGGAACGCTGAACGCCACGGGCTTCGATTATCTGGTGAACAACGCCGGAATTTCTTCCACAGCCACGCTTGCCGCCGGCACCGAAGCGGAACTCGACGCGCAGTTCGCGGTGCACTTCAAGGGGCCGTTTCTGTTGACGCAAAAGCTGCTGCCGCTCATTCATGACGGCGGCCGGATTGTGAACGTCTCCTCGGGTCTTGCGCGCTTCGCGTTTCCGGGCCGCGCGATTTATGGGCCGATGAAGGCGGCGGTCGAAGCGCTCACGCGCTATATGGCGCTCGAACTCGCGCCGCGCCGAATCGCGGTCAACGTCGTGGCGCCAGGCGCCATTGCGACCGACTTTAGCGGCGGCATCGTGCGGGACAATCCGGAGGTCAATAAAGCAGTAGCGGAACACACCGCGCTCGGCCGCGCGGGATTGCCGACTGACGTGGGGCCGGTTATCGCGGGTTTATTGTCGGATGACTTTGGATGGGTGAACGCGCAGCGCATCGAGGTGGCTGGCGGCATGCATATTTGATTTCGCCGGTCACAGCGCGACGCTTTTGCCGGTCGCGTCGACTTCGATGCCCCAGTCGCCTTGTTCGAACCAGTCGTCGCCGAGCAGTTCGGCCGGATGCTGCGTGCGGCTCTGGCCGTTGCCGCATCGCATGTCGCCGGCGGGGCAGTAGTGGTCGCAGCCCCAGCACAGGCGCTCGGGGTGCTGGGGGTGAATCGGAAACTTCTTTGCCATGATGTCGTCCCGGTGCGATCCCGGAAAGGACGCAATATCAACATTGTCGTCCTCGCGCGCCACAGTGGCAGATGGCAGAGTGTCACGCCCAGCAAGCGCGGCTGCTGCAGATTGTCGCAGCGTCATGCTATGGTCGTAAGGCGGCTGGCCGATCCGGTCGCAGCGCCCGGAGGCGCTAATCAAAACGACCCGCATGCGCCGCCATGACCCGTTCGAGCCTTTCTCCGCAAAAGCGCCGCGGCGCGTGGCCGCTGATTGTGTTGTGTACTGTCGTCGTCGTTCTGGTTGCCGGGGTCCTGGCGGGCTGGCTGACATTGCGCGGCAGCTTGCCGCAACTGGACGGCACGCGTGCCGCGCCGCTCTCCGCGCCCGTGACGATCGAGCGCGACGCGCTGGGCGTGCCGACGATACAGGGCAACACGCGCGGCGACCTCGCGTATGCGAGCGGCTTCCTTCACGCACAGGATCGTTTCTTCCAGATGGATTTGCTGCGCCGGGTCGCCGCTGGCGAGATGGCGGCGCTCATCGGACCGGCGGCGTTGCCTCTGGACCGCCGCGACCGGCTCTTGCGCTTTCGCGAACACGCCCAGGCAGCGCTCGCCGCGCTCTCCGCTGACCAGCGGGAACTGATCGAACGCTATACGGCGGGCGTCAACGACGGCCTGCGCTCGCTTCGCGCGCGGCCGTTCGAGTACTGGCTGTTGCGCACGCAACCGGCGCCGTGGCGTCCCGAGGACACGGTGCTCACCGTCTACGCGATGTACTTCGATCTTCAGTACGACCAGGTGAGGCGCGTGCTCTCGCGTGCGGCGCTGCGCGAGCGCGTGCCCGCCGACCTGCTTGCGTTCCTGCTGCCTGAAACGAGCCATTGGGACGCCCCGCTCGACGGGCAGCGCGCATTGCCGCAACCGCCGGCGGCGTTGCCCGCCGCGCCGCCATCGTGGCTTCCGGCAACGCGGTCCGCCGCCGATCTCGATCCCGACGCCACTTCGCTTCTCAGCAGCGTGCCTGGTTTCGTCGGCGGCGAGAACGCGGTCGATTCGATGGTCGGCAGCAACGGTTTCGCGGTCGACGCCGCGCATAGCGCGCACGGCGGCGCGCTGCTCGCGAGCGACATGCACCTGGGACTCGCGCTGCCGAACGTCTGGTACCGCCTCTCGCTCGTGTATCCCGCCCCCGATGGCGGCGAGCGGCGTATCACGGGCGTCAGCCTGCCGGGTACGCCGTCCGTCGTGGCCGGCAGCAACGGCCATATCGCGTGGGGCTTTACGAACAGCTATGCGCGCTTCGTCGATCTGGTCGAACTTCAGCGTGATCCTGCCGATCCCTTGCGCTACCGGGTGCCGGGCGGCGGATGGGACAAGGCGCGGCTGATCCACGAGCGCCTCGATGTGAACGGCGGCGCGAGCGTCGATCTGCCGGTCGTGCAAACGCGCTGGGGGCCGCAACTCGTTGTCGGCGAGCACGCCTATGCATTGCATTGGGTCGCGCAGGATCCACAGGCGACCAACATGAACTTCATGCAGCTCGAAGGCGCCACGAACGTCGCCGACGCATTGCGCGCCGCGCAGACCTTTGGCTTGCCGACGCAGAATTTCATGGTGGCCGACGCGCAAGGCCATATCGGCTGGACGCTTGCCGGGCCGCTGCCGCGCTTCGCGGATGCCGACGGCGGCGCGGCGGCGCTCGCGAGCTTGCCGTACCGCTCCGAAACGTATGCCGGCTGGCAAGGGTACCGTTCGCCCGATGCGTATCCGGTGCGCGTCGATCCGCCGGCCGGGCGCATCTGGACCGCGAACAACCGTACCGTGCCGCTGGAGGACGTGGCGCGCATCGGCGACGCCGGCACGGATCTCGGCGCGCGCGCCACGCAGATTCGCAATGACCTGTTCGCGCTGCCGCATGCGAGCGAGCGCGACCTGCTCGCGGTGCAGACCGACGACCGCGCGTTCTGGATCGAGTTCTGGCGACGTGTCGCGCTGGACGCGCTCGATGCGCGCGCACTCGACGGTCATCCCAAACGCGCCGAATTCCAGCGGCTGGTCCAGGCGTGGGACGGCCGCGCCGATGTGGATGCCGTCGGCTACCGGCTCGTGCGCGCGTTTTACGACTCGCTCTACCAGGCATGGTTCGGTGTACTGGACAAACAGTTGGCCGCGATTGCGCCGGGCCTCAGCTATCGCGCGGCGAACTCGCGTTACGAAGCGACGATGGAGACACTCGCCGACGATCGCGCCTGGATACCGGGAGCCTTCGCGGACTGGCGCGCGTTCATGCTGGACCGTATCGACCATACGATCGCTAGCTTGCCGCATGGTGCGAATGGCACGAATGGCACGAAGCTCGAAGACGCACGCTGGGGCGAGCGCAACCGCGCGGCAATTGCGCATCCGTTCGCGCGCATGGTGCCGGAGTGGCTGCCGTGGGTTCGCGGCTGGCTCAGCGCGCCGCATGACCCGTTGCCGGGCGACTCCAACATGCCGCGCGTGCAGTCGCCGGCGTTTGGCGCGTCCGAGCGTTTCGCGGTGTCGCCGGGGCGCGAGCAGGACGGGATCTTTGAGATGCCGGGCGGGCAGTCGGGTAATCCCATGTCGCCGTACTTTCTCGCGGGACATGAAACATGGGTGCGTGGCGACGCAGCGCCGTTCCTGCCGGGTACCGCCGTTCATACGCTCAAGCTCGTCCCGGCCGGCGCGCAGCAGGCTCAAAACTGAGGGCCGCAGGTTCGCCAGCGCGGCGACGATCCTGTTGCAGCGTCTTATGTTGTCGCATAAAATCACGGGGCTTTCGGAGATGGCATTCCTCCCGTAACCGCCCTGCGTTCCCGCAGCGCTGATGATGCCTACGAGTTCCTGGGTGCAGGAGGTCGTAGGCCGTCCACGCGACGCCCCCCCTGTCGCCCAGGTGATTTGCAACCGTGCAAGCAAACGCAAACCTGGACCGCAATGAAATCCCTGAAGTCTATCGAGCAGTTCGCGATGGTTCCGTACCTCGCGCGCTGGCTGCTGCTCTCGTCCGTGCTTGGCGCCCTGGCGGGCAGCGCCTCCGCCTTGTTCCTCTATGCGCTCGATCGCGCAACCGACATCCGCGTCGCCCATGCCTGGCTGCTCTGGCTGCTGCCCGTTGCCGGCTTCGCGACCGGCTGGGTCTATCACCGTGTCGGCAAGCCGGTGGAAGGCGGGAACAACCTGCTGATCGACGAAATCCACGACCCGCAAAGAATCGTGCCCAAGCGGATGGCCCCGCTCGTGCTCGTCGCCACCGTGGTCACGCATCTGTTCGGCGGCTCGGCCGGACGCGAAGGCACGGCGGTGCAGATGGGCGGCGCGCTCGCCGACCGGGTCACGCACGTTTTCGGCCTCGACCGCGAGGAGCGCCGCATTCTGCTGATGGGCGGCATTGCAGCGGGCTTTTCGTCGGTGTTCGGCACGCCGCTGGCCGGCGCGATCTTCGGGCTGGAAGTGCTCGCAATCGGGCGCCTGCGTTACGACGCGCTGCTGACCTGCGTGGCGTCGTCGCTGGTCGCGGACCAGGTGTGCCGCGCGTGGGGCATCCATCACACGGTCTATAGCATTGCGTTCGTCCCGCATGTCACGCCGCTCGGACTTGGCTCGGCCATTCTCGCGGGCATCGCATTCGGCGTAGTGGGCATGCTGTTCGCCGACTCGACCCACGCGCTCTCGGCGTTCATCAAGCGCAAGATTGCCTACGCGCCGGCGCGTCCGTTCGTGGGCGGTATCGTCGTGGCGCTTGCCGCTACCGCGCTGAACGTGCCGCAGTATCTCGGCCTGGGCATTCCGACCATTGTCGAAGCGTTCAATCATCCGTTGCCCGTCTACGACTTCGCGGGCAAGTTCGGCTTCACCGTCGTGACGCTGGCATCGGGCTTCAAAGGCGGCGAAGTCACGCCGCTGTTCTATATCGGCGCGACGCTCGGCAATGCGTTGGGGCATGTGCTGGCCTTGCCGATGCCGGTGCTCGCGGGCCTTGGTTTCGTTGCCGTATTCGCTGGCGCCGCCAACACGCCGATCGCTTCGACGGTCATGGCAATCGAGCTGTTTGGCGCCGACATTGGCGTGTATGCGGCGCTGGCCTGCGTGGTGGCTTATCTGTTTTCCGGCCACACGGGCATCTACCGCGCGCAGCGCGTGGGGCAGGCGAAGCATCCGCTTTTGCCCGCTGGCATGCGTCTTTCGGACATTCCCGCGTTGCGCCGTGTACGGAGCAGCGATTGAGTCTCCGGCATCGCGTCATCGTTGTCTTGTCCACCTGAAAGCGAAGCGCATCGGGCTCGTTAGCAGAAGTGAGCGGACGACGCCAGAAGCGCTGGCTGATTCTCCCTATATCGGTTCGCCTCCTACCCTTGGTGTGGGGGATGAGTCAAGCTTGCCGCGCTCGCGTCGAGGCAGGGTCTCGCCGTGAGCCACATAACAGGGAATCGAATAAGGGGACAGCCATGAAGTGGCTCGATCGCATGACGGTGTTCAAAAAGCTGCTGACAGCATTCGCCGTTGTGATCGTATTTGCGGTGGCCGTGGGTATTGCCGGCGTCTCGTCGCTGGCGTCGATGCATGATATTGCCGATGAAATCTGCAACCGGCACATGAGCGGCCAGTTCTGGCTGGAGGAAGCGGCGCGCAGCAAGTTGAGCACTGACCTCGACGCGGCGAATCTGGGCTACGCCGATGAAGCGGGGCGCAACCATCTGAAGGAAGACATCGTCGCGCAGCTCAAGCGCATGCATGAGTCGCTCGATCGCTACGCCGGTGCAGGCGTGTCGGCTGGCGACCGCGCGCTCTATGACGACGTGCTCAAGAAGACCTCCGCATGGGAAGCGATCGTGCATCAGCAAATCGGCTTCGCGCCCGTGCCCGCAGGCGTGGACAACGCCGAACTCGTGCGCCGCGCGATTGCGGCGAGCGTTGCGTTGGGCGACAGCGTGGCCGCGCTGATCGATTCGCTGCAACGCGAGGCGAAAAACGCGCAGACCGCAGCCACAGCGCAATTCCAGCATATGCGCGCGCTCGTCATTGCGATTCTGCTCGGGGCGGTCGCGACCGGCGCGCTGCTAGCCTGGTTGATTTCGCGGCGGCTTTCACGCCAACTGGGCGGCGAGCCGGCTTACGCCATGGAAATTGCAGGCCGTATTGCAGCCGGAGACCTTTCGGTATCCGTAACAATGCGACCCGGCGATTCGAGTAGTCTGTTGCACGCGCTGGGCGAGATGCGTGTGCAACTGACTGGCATCGTCGCCAACATTCAAGACTCGAGCGGTTCTATCCTTCTTGCTGCCCGCGAAATCTCGCAAGGCAACACAGATCTCTCGCAACGCACCGAAGAGCAGGCGGCGTCGCTCGGCGAAACCGCGACGAGCATGGAGCAGCTAACCTCGACCGTGCGCCAGAATGCCGAGAACGCGAGACAGGTGGGCGGGCTTGCGCGCGGCGCTTCGGAGGTTGCGGCGCGCGGCAGCGAGTTGGTCAGCGAAGTGGCGAGGACGATGGGTGAGGTGGCGCAGGACGCGAGGCGCATGACCGATATCATCGCGACGATCGAGAAAATCGCCTTCCAGACCAACATTCTTGCGCTCAACGCCGCCGTCGAATCGGCGCGCGCCGGCGAGCAGGGGCGCGGCTTCGCGGTCGTGGCGGGCGAGGTGCGCGCGCTCGCGCAGCGCAGCGCGGCTTCGGCGCGCGAGATCAAGGAGCTGATCGAAGCCTCGACGGCGGGCGTTGCAAACGGCGCAACGCTGGCGCAGCGCGCGGGCTCGACGATGGTCGAGGTAACGGAGGCGGTGCAGCGCGTCACGGACATCATGGGCGAAATCGTCGCCGCCTCGGGCGAGCAGAGCACGGGCATCGAGCAGGTCAACCGGGCGGTGGCGCAAATGGACCAGGTCACGCAGCAGAACGCGGCGCTGGTCGAGCAGGCGGCCGCTGCCGCAAGCTCGATGGCCGATCAGGCGGCGCAGTTGCAGCAGGCCGTTTCGGTATTCAGGTTTGCGAATTAAGCCGTTCTCTGCTGCGTTTAAATCGCCGGCATGCTGTTCGCCTCACGCGGCACGCGATGCTTGCCCAGCCATTTCGCGAGATCGCCGGCGGACATCGCTTTCGCGTAATACCAGCCCTGTCCGTACTGAACCCCCTTGTTGCGCAGCCACGTCACCTGTGCCCCCGTCTCCACGCCCTCGGCGACGATTTGCAGGCCCAGCTCGTGGGCCATCGAAATGATGTGCGGCGCGACCACGCTAGAAGCGGTATCCTGGACGATCGTATCGACGAACGACTTGTCGATTTTCAGCACGTCGATCTCGAAGGTTTGCAGATACGCGAGGCTCGAGTAGCCGGTGCCGAAGTCGTCGATATAGATGGGATGACCGGCGGCCCGGAATGCCGCAATGACACTGCGCGTGGCTTCCGCGTTCATGAAACTGCGCTCGGTCGCCTCGATGCGGATTTGCGCGGGCGCGATGCCTGTTCCTTTGAGCGATGCGGTAACGAGGTTCAGAAAGCGCAGGCTTTGCAGATCCTCGCTGCTCACATTGATCGAGACATAAAACGACGGATTGGCGGCCAGCAATTTGCCGAGCTGCGCGATGGTCTTTTCGAGCACGAGATCGGTCAAAGGCTGAATGAGGTGATTGTCTTCGGCCACGCGCACGAAGACGTCGGGCGAGATGGCGCGACCGTTCAGCGTCCAGCGCACCAGCGCTTCGGCGCCGGCGCACTGGTTGTCGGCTAGCCTCACGATGGGCTGGAAAACCACGTCGATCTTGCGCCGTGAAATGGCCCAGGACAGCGTTGCGGGAAACGAGAGCTGCCGCGTAACGCGCTTGTAGGCGAGCCAGCCGAGCGCTGCGCCCGCGAACACGCCGATGGTCAGCCACGCGGCGAGCAGTTTGGGCCAGTCGCCCGCAACGCTGCTGCGCGGCGACTTCACCACGACCCCAAGCGGGCGTGTCGACGACTGCGCGACCGCGTAATTCCAGTCGTCGCTCTTCACGTTGCCGCCATGTTTCCACGCTTCGAGCATGTCGTCCGGATCTGCGCCGGCCGAGACGGCGAGCAGCTTGCCCGTCGTAATCTGGACCACGGCGATGGGGCGTTTCGCCGGATCGATGAGATCGACATAGGAGCCCGGGTCGATGGAGACGTAGTGGCCGTTGCGGCCGATCTGAATGTCCTTGCGGGCCTCGCTTAGCGGGCTCTTCTGCAGGAACCACACCAGGTAGCCGTCGTTGCTGCGATAGTCGGGCGGCGGCAGTGTGAGGTCCTTGTTGCGCACGTCGCCAAGCAGCGGAGAGCAGAGATAGCGCCCTTCGGCGTAGGTGCCGGCGTCCTGAACATACCGGTAGTTGTAGATGACGCGCGCGGCCTGTTCGAGGTTGGACGGCGAACAAGGCGCACCCGGTTCCCGGTCCAGGTCCGAAAGGGCGGCAAAAGCCTGGTACGTGACGAGGTCCGTGCGCATGACCGCCTTGCTGGCGAACTCGCCGAGTTCGTCACGGTCGCGCCGCTGGACGTCCTTGTTTGCGACGTAAAGACTCGTGAAAACGGGGCCGAGGGTGGCGAGGCACCCAAGGGCGACCGAGGCCGCAATCAGCGTGATGCGCTTGATCATTCCGCACCCCGGGGGTAGGGAACGTTAGGGAACGAACCGCGGACGGGACGCGCGCGCTCGTGCGGGTGCGCCGCCGGTATTCTGGAGCCCGAACATCAGAGCAAAGCATACACTTTGGCGCTTCGTTTTCAACGGGAAAACGCGTGCGCCGCGCTGCCCCGCCGCCGCCACGGGTGGCTTGGCGGTAGGACCATGGTCCGATTGTCCGCATCTGCCGCGCCCGGCATGATCTGCACGTGTTGCCCGCCAGGCGCGTGGCTCAGGGGTGCGTGAATGGGGACGCTGTCCAACATCGTGAAGCGCGCGTGGCTTGCCGCCGTGGTGGCGCTCGTGACCGGCTGCGCCCAGCCGTGGCAAAGCATCGAGCCCGGCACCGACCAGTCCGCGTTGATCGCGCGTCTTGGGCCGCCGCGCGAAACCTATAACCTGCCGGACGGCGGCAAACGGCTCATGTGGCCGACCCAGCCGATGGGCACGACGAACACCGTTGCCGACATCGACACGAACGGCAAGGTCGTGAGCGTGCGCCAGGTCATGCAGGAGAGCGAATTCAATCGCGCGAGAGTCAACGAGTGGACCCGCGACGATGTCCTGATCAATTTCGGCCGGCCCGCGGAGACAGCATACTTTTCGCGCATGCAGCGGGAAGTCTGGTCCTACCGCTACGTCGAGAACAACATCGACTACATGATGTTTCACTTCTACTTCGACAATCAGGGCATCTTGCGGCTCACGCAAAAGACGCCGGACCCGATGCGCGACCGTAACCTGAGGCGCGGATTCTGAAGCGGGTCCCGTTCAACTACACGCGCAATTTGGCACGGCTAGTGACGGATGGCGACGGCTAGTGGCAATACAAGTCGTTTTCGGCATTGAACATGTCGAATGCGAGGCTGATTGCCTGATCCTTGCGCACGGTCGCGAGCCAGCGGCTACGGCGCCATTGCGTTACTGTGTCGCCGACAAAGATGGCGCTTGCCGCATCACCCGCGCGCGTCGCGATGAACGCCGCCTGCGCGGCAATCGTTCCGGGCAGCGGGCGGTAGTACGACCAGTCTGCCTGCTTGAGCAGCGCTTCGATGACGAACTCGTCGTCGACCAGTGCGGCGCAGTCGCCTGCCTGGAATGCCAGCAGGGCATCGAGTGGCCGGTCGAAACCGTGCACAGTTGCGTGGTACTCACGCGCCGCGCGCGCGGCATACGGATTGCCTTGCGGCGCGCAAATCGCGCGGCCGCGCAGGTCGCGCCATGCCCGCACATTGCCGTGTTTCAGAACGAGTGCCATGCCAAGTCCGCTCGTGTACGAAGACGGTGCGAATGCCACCTGCGCGTCGGGCGAGAAGCTTAAGCCTACGATGGCGGCATCGGCGTTGCCCGACTGCACGGCGGCGCGCGCGGCGGCCGGTTCGGTCAGTACGAATTGCACGGGCAGGCCCACGCGGCGGGCGAGGTCGGAAGCAAGCGCGGCCGCGAACGGATCGGGCGCGCGCACTGTGCGGTCGACTCGGCCGACGTAAAGTGTAGGCGCGGGTCGCGGCGGCACCGCCACGATCAGCACGCCGCGCGCTGCCGCAGCGGCAAACGGGCGCTCGTTGTCGAGCAGGCTGCGTGGAAAATCGTTCTTCAGCGCCCACGCGAGCAGCGCGAGCAAGGTGAGCGCAGCCGCCAACGTGGTGGCTGGCCAGCGCAAGCGCCGCGGAACTGGCGTGGCGGCGAGCGGTGCGTGCCTAGCCATTCTGCGCGAGCCCGACGCGCCAGCGCAGCAGTTGCCGCTCCAGTATCGACAGACTCTGATTGATCAGCAGTCCAAATATGGCGAGCAGCACGATGCCCGCGTACATGTCGGGAATCTGAAACGTCTCCTGCGAATTGAGCGTATAGAAGCCGAGCCCCGAACGCGCGCCGATCATCTCCGCCGCCACCAGCGCGGTAATGCTGTACGCGCCCGCGAGGCGTACGCCCGTGAGGATCTGTGGCAGCGCGGCAGGCAGCACCACCTTCGTCGCGATGAAGCGTTGCGAAGCGCCCATCGAGCGCGCGCAGTCGATCAGCACGCGCTCGACCTGCTTCACGCCCGCAATGGTATTGAGCAGGACCGGCCAGAACGCGGCCCACACGACAATGGCGATCTTCGACGATTCGCCAATGCCGAGAAACAGCATGAACACGGGAAAGAGCGCGAAGGCCGACACTTGCCGCAGCAGTTGAAAGACGGGGTCGACAACGCGCTCGACGCGCCGGAACCATCCCAGCAGGAAGCCGCACACAATGCCGCCGGCCACGGCGAGCAGCAAACCGCTAATGGAACGCACGGCGCTTGCGCCGATATGCGTCCACGCATCGCCGTTTTCGAACAATCGCGCGATGGCGAGCGCGACCTGCGAAGGCGGGCTCAGGTAAGCCGCATTGACCACGCCGAGCCGCGGCAGCAGCTCCCATAACAGCAGGAAGGCAACGAGCGCAATGGAGCGCTCGACACCCACGGAAAGGTGCACGATGGACGAGCGAACGCGCCCGCGCCGTGCGCCGCGTGGCACGGGCACCAGCACGGGCGATTCGCGGACCGCGCCGGCGTCAGGCATCGAATCGGACATCGCGTTAGACATGGTGAGCTTCCGGTAGTGCGTGGGGTTGCGGCTTTGCGTCGAGCTCTGTGCTGAGGCTTTCCCATGCGCGCTGGCGCAACGCGACGAATGCTGGCGAGTGGCGCAGCGCGGCGTCGCGCGGGCGCGGCAGATCGACCTCGATGATCTCTTTCACGCGGCCGGGGCCACGGCCGAGTATGGCGATGCGATCGGAGAGAAAGATCGCTTCGTCGATGCTGTGCGTGACGAATACGACCGTTGTCGCGCTTTGCTCCCAGATCGCCAGCAATTCCTGCTGAAGCAATTCGCGCGTTTGCGCGTCGAGTGCGCCGAACGGTTCGTCCATGAGCAAAATCTCGGGGCCATAAGCGAGCGCGCGTGCAATGGCCACGCGCTGGCGCATGCCGCCGGAAAGCTGGTGCGGATAGTGATCCGCAAATTCCAGCAGGCCCACGAGGCGCAAAAAGCGCTCGGCCTCGCTGCGTCGCTCGGCGCGCTTCATGCCGCGAATTTCGAGCCCGGCCTCCACGTTCCTGCGCACGGTGCGCCACGGAAAGAGCGCATAGCCCTGAAACACGAAGCCGAGTTTTTGCCGCACGGCGCTCACGGGGTCGCCGTCCACGCGAATGTCGCCCGAGGTGGGCGGCGTGAGGCCCGCGAGCACGTTCAGGAACGTCGACTTGCCGCACCCGCTTGGGCCCAGCAGCGAAATGAATTCGCCTTCGCGCACGGCGAGATCGAAACGCTTGAGCACCGTATGGTGCGTGTCCGTTTGCGCGTGGGTATACGTGAGCGAGAGGTCGCGCGCGACGATCTTCTCGCGTCGTGCAGTTGCCGTGCTCACGAGCGTGTTCCGTTCGGCAAAGCCGTCACGCTGGCTTGCGCCTCGTGCTTCACGAACGGATTGAAGTCGTTCGTGTAGACATCCTTGACGTTGACCTTGCCCTTCGGAATCTTGCCGGCCTGTTCGAGAATGTCGATGTAGTACTGGATAGGCGGCTCGGTGATCACGAGATTCTGCACGTAGGCATAGCGCTCAACGAGCCGGACGTCGATGCCAAGCCGCTCGGCCGTGAGCTTGCGCGCTTCGTCGGGATGCGCGTTGACCCAGTTGCCCGCCTTCGCGATGGCCGTGACGAAGTCGCGCACTGCCTGCGGGTGGGCGCGCGCGAACGCGCCGTTCACGCTATAAGGCGCCATGCCGCCAAGACCGTGGTCCTCGTCCCAGTCGCTCCACAGCTTGTGCAGCTGCGGATCGGCTTCGGCCGAGCCGGAAAAGGGCGGATGAATGATCGCGACGTCCACGTTCTTCGTGACGAGCGCCTGCTCGGACTGGTTGTCGGGCACGACGAGCCAGTTGACCTTCGAGACATCCACGCCGTGCTGCGCCAGATACTTCTTGGTGACGAACTCCGCGCACGCGCCGAAGCTGTTGAACGCCACCGTTTTCCCTTCAAAGTCCTTCGGCCCGAGAATGCCCGAATCCTTGCGCACGAAATACTTCATGTGCGGCGCGTCGGGCAGCGTCTCGCCGCCTGCGGAAATGACCTTGATATCGGCGCCGCTGGCAATGGCGGAGATCACGAGCGGCACCATGCGCGTGCCGAAATCGATATCGCCGGTGCCTACGAGCGGAATGATCTGCGGCGCGGAAATCTTGCCGACATATTTGGGCCGCGTGCTCGTGTGGTCGAAATAGCCGAGCTTGTCGGCGAGATAGACGAGGTCGAACGCGGGATTGTCGGGATACTTGAAATAGGTGATTTCCTGCTGCGCCGACGCCTGGCTTTGCGGCGCGGCCGCGCTTTGCGCCTGATCTTCATGCGGCTTGCAGCCGCTCTGGAGAATCAGGACGGCGGCAGCGCACGCGGCAAGCAGGAGGGTGCCGGTGGAGCGCCGACGGATATTTGAGGAGAACGCCTTCATGTTCGCAGGCTCAGCAACGAGCAGGGTAGGTAAGTGAATTGACGATGCCGGATGATTGTCGATCTGCAACGATTTCTGGCAAACCAACGAATTCTGATTTGCTTAGTTGTTCATCTCGGCAATGCGTCAATTGACTATTTCTGCTGGTACGCCTAAATATCCGCTACTACTGCGACTCTGCGCGCGCCGTGTGAATCGAATGCGAGCGCAATGGGCGCGCGCTCAACAAGGCCGGTCGTTCGTCGCGTATTGCTGACACCCCGCCGTGTCGCGAATCGTTGCCATCATGTCTTCGGGGTGCACCATCAATTCGCGCACGAGGCGCAGCGTCGCGTATTGGTGAAGCACGGCATGCCAGCGGGGGGATTGCGTCAGTTCATGCCAGACAGCATCCAGTATTTGCGGATCTGCATCTCGCCCGTCCCACAGGGCACTGGCGAATTCAACGCTCGCCTGCGTGGAGAGAAGCTGCATGCGGCTCGCGGCATTGAGCATTCGCGGGGCGTTTTCGGCAGGTGCGTCGCAGCAGTAAAGAATGGCTTTCATCAAGCCGGACTCTTCGGTGCCAAGCGCGCGTAGCGATACGCCGTCCAACTGCACAGGGCCCTGCTGCGTCTCGAACGCATACACGACGTTCTCCTCGGCGTGAGCGAGTAGTCGCAAACCGCGCATGAGCCGCGGCAGGTCAGTCGTCGCGGACTCAACAGATGCCTTCGCTTCGACGAGCAGACGCACGTGCCATACTGGTTCTGCATCGAGGGCCTGCGCATGGGGCCTCTCCAGGAGAACCACGTCCCATTCGGTTTTTGCGCGCTCGTGCTTGCCCGGTATCGAAGATGGAACGCGCATCGAACTCACAACACGGTACGCCTGCGGGTCCTCCTGCGCTGCGTTGAGCCATTGAGCCAGTGCTTCGAGCGCCTGTACGGCCAGCGCTTCGGCAGCAGCGCCGCGCTGCTGCGATGCACGGCCTTGCGCGACGGCTGCCGGCGTACCCGGCCGTGGACCGTACGCATCGAGCAATGATACGTACTGCTGGACGAGTGGGTCGGGTGCCAGGGCTTCGAGCCGGCACAGGCGCGCGAGTGCCGCGCTGTCCAGCAGATCAGCCAGTGCGTGCTCGAAATCCGCGTCTTTCGCTTCAAGCTCGGGCACGGCGAGGAGGGCTCGCACCGTATCGTGAAGCCCGGCGTAATTCGCCTGATGGTGCGCGGAAGACGCGGACGCATGCAACTGCGCGAGTGCTTCGCGCAGCCAGGGTTGCGGGGCACGCTGCTGCTTGGCCGGATGCGCGATCGCGTTGACGGCGGCATGGATCTGCCTGCGGTCCTGGTCGGCCTGTGCCGAAAGCGACGCAAACTCGCGCACCTGGGGGGCGCGGTGCCGCAGAACCAGTGCCTGGAATGCGCGGTCGCCGGAGTCGGCGTGCATGGCTTCGGTGATCATGGCCGCGAGTGCGTCGATAAAGCGTTGCTGCAGCGTCGCGCCCGGTGCGCTGCCATGCACCAGGGCCTCACGTGCTTTTTCAATGACGAGTGCGACCGCCGTGGCCGGATTGGCGCTTCCAGACTGCTGCTGTGAAGCCGCGGTTTCTTGCGGCAAGCGATAACGACGGGGGACGTCGCGCAGGATGTTTTCGAGCAGAGGCGTGGAAGAGGACATCGGCGGTTTGCAGCCTGCGTGTGCGGGACGATGAGCCACATAGTCTCATAACCCCGCGTGCGAGCGGTGCCCGGCGGAAAGGTTCGCCTCGCCGCCTGAACCGCGTTGGCGTCGCGCTAGTGGCGTGTTTGCTGCGCTCGTGCGGCGCGTGTCTTCGCCGCCTTCTTTGCCGCGGCGGAACGCCCCGCTGCACCCTTGGTCTGCGCAGCCTTCTTCGCAGCCGCCGATCGGCTCGCAGCAGGGCGGCGCGCCGCCGCGGTCTTCGCCTGCTTCGACATGGCTTGCGGCGATGCCCCAGCCTGGCTCTCGCGCTTGAGCACTTCCGTCGCCGTGCGCGAACGTTTGGCCTTCGATTCCGTGCTAGCGCGGGGTTTTTTCTCGCCGCGGCCTGCCGCGAGATCCTGCGCGGCCTTCTTGCGCGTTGCTTCGCTGGCCTTGCCCTTCGGCGGCGGCTTCAGGTCGACCCCGGCGCGGCGCGCCTTGGAAAGGCCGATCGCCACGGCCTGCTTCGCGGAGCGCACGCCATGCTTGCCCGCGCGCACGCGCTCAAATTCCTCTTTCACAAACTCGCCGGCCTGGGTGCTTGCGGATTTGCCCGCGCGCTTGTCTGCGCGCGCGCGCTCGATCGTTTTCTTCTCGGGCATTTTGGCTCTCCTGAATGAGTGACTCACTCGTTCCAGCAAGTGCCGTTCCGCGCATGCGCGGCAAACCATCAGACCGGCATAAAAGCCGGGCGCGGATCAGCCGCGAGTGTTTCGGCAACGAAGTCGAGAAACACGCGGGTCTTGGTCGGCAGCCGCCTGCCTGAGGGATGCAGGCCGTGCACAGGCAGCGGCGGCGGCGCGAAATCCTCCAGCACACTGACGACGGCACCGCTCGCCATCTCCGCTGCGAAGAGCCACGCCGGCGCCTGCACCAACCCCATATGGGCCAGCACAGAAGCGCGGATCTGTTCCGCGTCGCCAGTGCGGAAATTGCCGGACGGAACATACAGGCCCGGCCCTTCGACGTTCCCGAAGCGCCATGCTCGCGGCTCGCGCATGGGCGCGAAAACGACACACGTATGCCGCTCGATATCTTGCGGCCACTCGGGCCGCCCATGCTTGTCGAGGTATTCGGGCGTCGCGACGACAACCACCGGACTCGACGCCAGATGCCTCGAAATCATTGAGGAGTCGGCGAGCGGTCCGCTTTTGATCGAAAGGTCGAAGCCTTCCTCGACGAGATTGACGTTTCGCTCCGTTGCGGAAAGGTCCACCTGCATCTGCGGATATCGGGAGAAAAACACCGGCAGGCGCGGCACGACATACAGTCGGCCAAAAACGGGCGGCACGGTCACGCGAATCAGCCCGCTCGGCGACATCTGGCCGTGCCCGACCGAAGACTCCAGCTCGCTGAAGTCGCCAATGATGCGCAAGCCCGCTTCATAGACCGACTGCCCGGTTTCGGTCAGCGTCATGCTGCGCGACGTGCGCCTGACCAGTTGCGCGCCGAGATGGCGCTCTAGCGAGGCGATCTGCTTGCTGACTGCCGGCTGGCCCACGCCGATGTCGCGCGCCGCCGCCGCGAAACTCCCGCTTTCGACGATGCGGATGAACAGTTTGAGCGCGTCGAGCCGGTCCATCTCTTCCTCCCCAAAACTTCCTGATTGGAATGGATTCTATTCCAATTGACCTTCTTCTATGTCTCGATCGGAATCGATATCGTCATGCCCATCGAGAACGCATTCACGCAACGAAGGAGCCATGATGAGCATTGGAGAACGCGCAAACCTGATCGAAATGCGGCACCGCTTGAGCGATGACGACCGCGACGCCGCGAGGGCCGCGATCGCGCGCATGCAACGCCACTTTGAAGAATTCAACGGAACGATGCGCGAGGCGTACGACGCCATGACCGCGCACACGCCGGTGGCGGAGGGCGCGAGCCTGGAAAGCATCGAGAATGCGGATGTCAAGGGGTGGTGGATTCGGCCACGCAGCGCGCCTGCCCACCGCGCGATCCTGTTCCTGCACGGCGGTGCTTTCGTGCTCGGGTCGGCAACGGGCTATCGCGGCTTTGCGAGTCAGATCGCGGTGCGCGCCGGCGTGGATACTTTCGTTCTCGACTATCCGCTCGCGCCAGAGCATCCGTTTCCCGCGGCGCACGACGCCGTGCTGGCCGCGCTGCGATGGCTGGCGAAAGGCGGCATACGCGAGGTCGCCCTGATCGGCGATTCTGCAGGCGGTGGCCTGGCGCTTGCGGTTCTGGGCGTAGCGGAGCGGCCGGCAGTGAGCATCGCGAGCGTGGCCGCTTTCTCGCCGTGGGTCGATCTTGCGTTCACGGGGCCGTCGTTCCACAGCGAAACGACCCACGACCCGGTCTTGACGCGCCCCGTGCTCGCCAATGCCGCCGCGGCGTATCTCGGCGCCGCCGATCCCGCGGATGGGCGCGCGTCGCCGCTGCATGCCATCGCCGGGCGCCTGCCGCCCATCGCGCTCCAGGTGGGCACGGACGAACTCCTGCTCGACGACGCACGGCGTTATGCAGCGGCTGCGGCGGAGCAGGGCAACACGGTGCAGCTGGAAGTCTACGAAGGCCTGCACCACGTGTTCCAGCGCTCCACCCATGAGCTGGCGAGCGCGCGCTACGCGTTGGATCAGGTTGCGGGATTCATCTCGCGCAACTGGACGCTTGAGGCATAGCCATGCCTCAACCCTGCTTGCGCACCTGCCCGATGGCGCGCTCGCGCTGTGCCTGCGCTTCTTGAACGAGCCGGTAGGCGGCGTAGTACTTGTAGATGTTGCGCACGTAAGTGGTCGTCTCGATCCCGATCTTCTCGCCAACCACGATCTCAACGTTGTTGAACCACTTGTCGGGAGAGAGTCCTCGAGCGGCTGCTTCCTTGCGCATCTTCGCGATCCTCGCCGGACCCGCGTTGTAGCTCGCGAAGGCGAAGAGGGCGCGGTCCGAGTCGGAAAAATGCGCGTCGGGGAAGTAGCGGGACATCAGGAGGTCCAGGTATTTCGCACCGGCATGGATGTTCGATTCCGTCACACGAATGTCGCCGACGGCCAGTTCCTTGCCGGTTGCCGGCATGAGCTGCATGATGCCGATCGCGCCAACGTGACTGCGGGCACTCTGGTCGAGCTGTGATTCCTGGAAGCCCTGCGCGGCAAGCATCAATGGATCGAAGTGATATTGCGAACCGTACTTTTGGAAGAGGCCGACCGTTTGCGTGAAACGCTTCAGTTCCGCCTCCTCGGTATTGCTGGTGATCTGCTTGACGCGCTGTAGCTCCTGCTTCAGCCGCACTTCCGCCACGCTCTGCTTTTTCACGTAGCTCACGTAGAAGTCGTTGATGGCCTGCTGGAGCTTGGGGCTCTGCTTGCGAATCGCCCAGCCGATATAGCTGGCATCGCGCACGGCCATGTCCTCGTGCACCACGATGCCTGGCAGCACCTGCGCCCAGAATTTCGCCTTCCAGTCGTCGACCACGAGAATCTGGACCAGCCCGACGTTGAGCATTTCCATGGCGTCCTCGTCCTCGAGCGCGTCGGGCAGCTTCACCAGCTTCATTGGCGGCTTGCCTTCTTTTTTGAAGCGCGCGTTCAGGGCGGTGAGGCTCTCGAAGTAGCTGCTGCTCGGGCGCACATGCACGGTCTTGCCGCTCAAGTCGTCGAGCTTGGCGAGCGCGGGCGACTTGGGACCGGTGACGACCAGCTCGCGAACCGGCGTGCGGTCTCGCGGCGCGACGAAGTCGACCTGTTTCAGCCGCGATTGCGTGGCGGTCAGATTGCCTGCGGCGATGTCGCCCTTGCCGGCGAGGAGACCCGGAATAAGCTGCTCGCGCGTCGTGGGGATGATCACGAGCGTCAATGGGCGTTTGCCAAGGCTGCTCTGATACTTCTTGTTCAGATAGCCCTCGAAGTCGCGCATGAGTCCGGCGGTCAGCCCGCGCTCATGACCGAGTTCGTTGAAATAGAGTGTCCTGCTGTACGGCACCAGTACGCGGATCAGCCGGCGGTCGAGCATCGCGTCGAAATCGCCGAACCTGGGCTGGTTCGCGAGGTTGAGGTGGCGGGTCGCGGCGGCAGCAGCTGCCGTAGGCGGCGACGGCGCGCTGGCTGGCGCCGCTGTCGCGGCTTGTGATGCAACGGCTTGCGCAGGCGTTTCCTGGGCCGCGAGACAATCTGCCTCGCGGCCGGCAAAACTCATCCCGAAAGCCAGGATGATCAGCAACGTATGAACAATACGCATGGCGCCAGGGCCGGGTGCTCCGCTCGTTCCCATCATGTCACAACCGCATGGGCTGGATATGGGCCGATAGTCCTATAGACCTCTGGAGGCGGCTTTTCGGCGCCGCTCGGGCGCCCGGTAGCGGCGCGCGAGAATCGTCGCTACTTCGCCGGTGTCATGTCGCAGCCGCCGTGGCTGCCGGTGTTTTTCAGGGTAAGCGTAAGCCGGCTGCCCCGGGTCGCCGTGACGATTCCCCCGTAGCTCACCGTGGGAATGAACTGGACATCCGGCGCGACCGCCACGGGAGGATTCCTTGCCCCGTCAACGGTCAGGTCGAGTTCCACGGTGACCGTGTCGATGGTGACGCCCATATCCTGCTTCCGGTCGGCTTGTTCTTTCTTGAAATTACACAGGCCCGTGAGAACCTGCTCGAGTGCGGTCGGGATATCAACCGCCTTACCCGGCGGGATCGGCGGCGTGTTGCAGCCAACGATCAGGAATGGCAAAGCGCAAAGGACCACATATCGGCAGGCGCGCATCGGGTTCCCCTGTTATGAGCCGAAGAATGGCTTTGTCGAAGGGTGCCACGTGTGGATGCCCAGTCAATCGGACCTAAGGCCTAGGGATGCGGTGCTGGCCGCAAGCGCATGCGCCTGCTTTGCCCGGTGAATTACCCGGTCAAGCGTGCCCACAGCGTTCGTATGCGGTGCGCCCGGTTGTCGAAGAGCCAGGAGGCCGCGAGCGCAAACAGGCCGGACACGATCCCCGTCGCGATGTGTTCGAGTACATGAACCCGATAGTGACTCGTGTGAGCGTAGGCGTCGCCTAGCACGGTCAGGCAGCCAACCAGCAGCGCGTTGCCATAGCGATTCGCGTACCACTTCGTCGCCGGCGTGAAGGTGAGCAGCACGGCCAGCGCGCCGGTGAAGAGGCCCGTCTTGAATGCGATGGTCCAATGGGCAAGGCTCATGATGTTGCCCCAGCTCCCCGGCATGCAGGTCATGCAGGCGCTGGTTGGCTGCCAGAAGCGCTGGATAAACAGTTTCAAGCGGTGTTGCCATTCGCTTCCCATGACGTGCTCCCGGCGCGGGGTGGGCGGCCCCACCTGGGCGGCCCCACCTCGGTGGCCCCACCTCGGCGGCCCCCACTGAGATCATATATCGCGAGCGCACAATGGCCACGCGCGCGTTGCGCTCCTGGCGCGGGCCACGCCGGGAGCGCACTGCCAGGGTGCAATGCGAGGGTTCAATGCGCCATGGCGCCCGACGCCGGATGATCCATGCCCATTGCGTCGTTCTTCATGGGCTTGCTCATTTTATCTTTGCTCATCGCATCGCCCTTGCCCATTGTGTCCTTTGACATGGCGCCTTTGCCCATGGTGTCCTTGTGCATCGAGTCTTGCGACATGGCGTCGTTCGACATCGCGCCGCTTGCCTGTGCGAATGCGCCTGCACTCATGCTCAACAGGGCGGCCGAGATGGCGATGGCTGCGAAACGGATCGTGTTCATTTGCGTTGCTCCTTGCTGGGTGGAAAAAGCCGTTGCCCATTTTTGGGCGGAAGTGAAGCGGAACCGTCGCGCGAGCGGCGGCAGGAAGATGTCACGAACCGCCGAACCAGTTGTAGCCCTGGTCGACCCAGTAGCCGCCTGGATAGGTGTTCGTGACGAAAATTTCAACGATGTGCTTGGGGTTCTTGTAGCCAAGCTTCGTTGGCATGCGCAGCTTCATCGGGTAGCCGTATTTCGCGGGCAGCCGCTCGCCGTCGTAGTCGAACGTGAGCAAGGTTTGCGGATGCAGCGCCGTCGGCATGTCGATGCTTTCGTAGTAGCTGTCGGCGCAACGAAAGCCCACGTATTTCGCGGTGAGATCGGCGTCGACACGCCGCAGGAAATCGGCGAACGGCGTGCCGCCCCAACGGCCTATCGCGCTCCAGCCTTCAACGCAGATATGCCGCGTGATCTGTTCGGCGTGCGGCAGCGCATACAACTCGGGCAGCGTCCAGACGCGCTGGCCCTTGACGAGCCCGCTGATCTTGAGCCGGTAGTCGCCGCCATCGACAATGGGCGCCTCGCTTTCGCTATAGAACGCGTTGAACGGGAACGGGCGCGTGATCTGGGCTTCGGTGTACGTGGGTGCGAGCCGGGCAGGATCGAACAGCCACCCCTGCACGCGGTCGTTGAGCCGCGAAACGGCGGTGAGGAATGTGTTGACCGAGGCGTCGTCGGTGATCGTGCAGCCAGTCAGCAGCGAAAGACCGCCGAGCGTGAGCATGCGCTTGCCGAACAGGCGCCGTGACGGCATGTCGAGTTCGCGCCGTGCGTCGGCGAGAATCGCTGCGCGGTCGAGTTCGATAATCTTGCGGTCTGGCGTTTTCATCTGGAATCCTGATCAACTGATAGGGTTGATATCTCTCGTTTCTGCAGGCCGCGCGTTCAGCGTCCGCGCAGCATGGTGAGCAACGAACGCGGCACGAGTGCGACCATCGTCACGTGAACGAGCACGAACGCCGCGAGCAACGCCATCGCGCAAAAGTGCACCACGCGCGCGCGGTCGTACCCACCCATCAATTCGCGCAGTAGCGGAAACTGCACCGACTTCCAGATCGCAAGGCCCGAAAGCACGAGAACGACGAGATCGGCGATCGCGACGAGGTAGGCGAGTTTCTGCACGGCGTTGTACTGGCTCAGGTCAGCGTGAGAAAGCCGGCCCGAGAGCGCGGCGCGCAGATCGTGGAATACGGCGCGCGCGCTCAGCGGGAAGAACTTCGTGCGCCAGCGGCCGGTGGCGAGATTCATGCCGAGATAGAAGAGCCCGTTGAAAAACAGCAGCCACATCGCCGCGAAATGCCATTGCAGCGCGCCGCCGAGCCAGCCGCCTAGCGTGATCGACGTGGGAATGACGAATCCCGCAAACACGGGCGACGCATCGTAGATGCGCCAGCCGGAGAACATCATGACGAGTGCCGCGAGCGCGTTGAGCCAATGCGAGACGCGTAGCCAGAGCGGCTGGATCGCGCGTGGCCGGCGAATGCGTGCTTCGAGTGCGGGCGTTTCACCGATCGACGTGTGCATGGCAATTCCTTGTGAGCACAGAGTTGACAGTGAATTCGCCGCGGCGCGCGCGCCGGTTACAGCGCGCCGAGAAAAAAATCGCTCGACCGGGTGCGGCCGGAAATATATCGCTGTAGCTGTAACCGGGCCGGCGCGGCGAACGAATTACCCGCAACGGGCGCACGCGCTCGCGCCACGGGGAGAAGCCAAGGTGGGCTTGACCAGCACATGGGGGACGATGACGGAGGGGGCGGCGCCCGGCGCGCACGCCCTCGGCCCGCATGGCGTTGCGGCGCGCGAAGCGTTCGGCTACGCTCACGCGAGCGGGCGCGAGTGCGGCAGCGTTCGTAATCATTTTGAAAGTTCGCCGTCGCAAGACCGGGCTAGCGCCATGCCCGCAAGCCCGCCAACTTTTCGTCGCGACAATCCAGGACGACCTTTGCACTCAGCGGAAACCCGTCTCAAAGCGCTTTTTGTCCGCGGCCTGGAAGGCGACGCGCAAGCGTATCGCGACTTCCTCGAGGAACTCACGCGCCATTTGCGTGGTTACCTGCGCAGGCGCATTCCGCAGTTGCGCGACGACGTCGAGGACCTCGTGCAGGAGATCCTGCTTGCGGTCCACAACGCACGCCACACATGGCGCCCTGACGAACCGCTCACGGCCTGGGTGCACGCGATCGCCCGCTACAAGCTCATGGACTTTTTCCGCTCGCGCGCACGCCGCGACATGCTCAACGATCCGCTCGAAGATCACACCGATCTCTTCGCCGCGCCCGACGACGAACCCGCGCAGGCGCGCCGCGATATCGGCAAACTGCTCGACCAGTTGCCCGACAAACAGCGCCTGCCGATTGTCCACGTGAAGCTCGAAGGGCTGTCGGTCGTGGAAACGGCGAAGCTCACAGGGCTTTCCGAATCGGCGGTCAAGGTGGGGATTCATCGCGGTCTGAAGGCGCTTGCCGCGCGCATCAGGGGAGCGCGATGAAAACCGACGATCTGATCAATCTGCTTGCCGCAGGCGACACGCGCGTGGACCGCAAGGCCGCGCTGCGCCGCTTCGCAAAGGCGCTGCTGCTCGGTTTTGCAGGCTCGGTTGTGCTGATGAGCGTGGTGTTCGGCGTGCGTCGCGATCTCATGAGTGTCATGCACACGCCGATCTTCTGGGCGAAGCTCGCGTTCCCGTTGTGTGTCGCGGCCGCTGCCGCGCTCGTGGTGAGCCGCCTCGGGCGGCCCGGTCAGCGCGGCGGCTATGCGTGGGCGCTGGTGGCGCTGCCATTCGTCGCCGTGCTGGCGGGTGCGTGGCTCGCGCTCGGCGACGCGGCGCCTGCGCAGCGCGTGCCGCTCGTGCTCGGCCACACTTGGCGCACGTGCCCGTTCAATATCGTGCTGCTTTCGGTGCCCACGTTCGTGGCCGTGTTCTGGGCCGTGCGCGGTCTCGCGCCCACCCGCCTGCGCGTGGCGGGCGCGGCGGCCGGGCTCTTTGCGAGCGCGCTCGCAACCATTGCGTATTGTCTCCATTGTCCGGAGATGAGCCCGGCGTTCTGGAGCGTCTGGTATGTGATCGGCATGTTGCTGCCCGCCTGCATTGGCGCGTGGCTCGGGCCGCGGTTGCTGCGCTGGTAACGGCGTGCGCCGCTCAGCGCGAGTTGGCGCACATCACTGCTTCAGGAAGCGTTGCGCCAGGGCTTCGTAAAGCGGCGGCGCGAATAGCCTGGAAACCTGGCTCGAAACGAGCGCCGTTGCCATCAGCGAGATCACGAGCGCATGGCCGTCGATCATTTCAATGACGATGACGAATGCCGTGATCGGGCTCTGCGTGACGGCGGCAAGATAGCCAACCATGCCGAGTGCGATCAGCATAGGCAACTGCATCTGCCCGAACAGCATGTGCAGCACGTTGCCGATGCCCGCGCCGATCGCGAGCGACGGCGCAAAGAGCCCGCCCGGCGTGCCAGGCAAATACGAGCCCACCATCGAGGCCATTTTTAGCACGGGATAAGCCACGCCGATCTGCGAGTGGCCTTCGAGCATGCTGCGCGCTTCCGCGTAGCCGCTGCCGAACAGATTGCCGCCGCTCGCCACGCCGAGCACCGCGATGAACAAACCGCATACCGCGCCGAACGCGACGGGCTGTTCCTTTCGGAGGACGAGCAAGCGGGTGGGCATCCATCGTTCGGTGTTGAGCAGCAGCCAGCAGAACACGCCGCCCGCAACGCCGGTAATCACGCCAACGAGAATGACGGCGACGGCGAGCAGATCGGGCAAATGGCCGGCGATGGCGATCGTGCCGAAATACACATAATTGCCTTGCAGCGCGAGCGAGACGACGCCCGCGAAGATGATTGCCGTGATGATCACGCCGCTCGTGCGCGCCTCGAAGCTGCGCGTGAGTTCCTCGATCGCGAAGACCACGCCCGCGAGCGGCGCATTGAACGCGGCGGAAAGGCCCGCAGCCGCGCCCGCTAGCGCGAGCTTGTATTCGAGGCCGACGCCGTACATGCTGCGCAGACGCGCCGGATAAAAACGTCGCAGGTTGTACATGAGCGCGGCGCCCACGTGGATAGTCGGGCCTTCGCGCCCAATCGTGAAGCCGCCGAGAATGGCGAGGAACGACAGGACGATCTTGCCGACCAGGATGCGCAGCGTGAGCAGGCGCGGGCCGAATTTGCGCACGTCGTGCAGCGTAGCAATGACCTGCGGGATGCCGCTGCCCTCCGAACCCGCAAACCAGCGGCGCGTGGCCCAGACACAGAACGCGGAGATTGCCGGCGTGACGAGAAGCGGCAGCCACCGGTAATGCGCGGTCATCTGCAAGAAGAGCGAGTAGCCGAAGTCGATGAGCCGTGCGTACATGACCGCAACGAGCCCCGTAGCGATAGCGCCCAGCCAGAACACGGCGAAATACAGCCAACGCCGCCGGCTGCGCAAGATCGTGCGACTGTCGATAAGGTCGGAAACTCGCATGAAACGGCTTGGCCAAACTCCCTTTTTTGAAGTGTTGCCGGTCGTGCCGCAGCGAGAGCGGTACGACCGATTTTCGGGAGATTACCACGCACGCGATTTTTACCGCCTGCCAGTCCCACCAAAGCGCCTTAGCGCATGCCCCCGCTGGCGACGATATGTTCGCCCGTCAACCACTTGGCATCGTCCGATGCGAGGAACACCACGGCCGTGGCGATATCGTCGGGCTGCCCCACGCGCCCGAGCGGCGTCTGGCTGACCGCAAGGCTTTCGAACTCCGAGCCGATGACGCCTGCCGTATGGGCGCCTTCGGTCTCGATCACGCCGGGATTGATCGCATTCACGCGGATCTTGCGCGGTCCCAGTTCGCGTGCGAGCACGCCGGTGATTGCGTCGACGGCGCCCTTTGTGCCGCTATAGACAGCCGTGGTCGGCGGCGTGAGCGTCGTGACGACCGAACTCACGTTGATGATGCTCGCGCCTTCGCCCAGATGCTTCACGGCCGCCTGCGTGGTGAGCAGCACGCCGAGCACGTTCGTGTCGAACTGCCTGCGGTATTGCGCCTCCGTGAACTCTTCGATCGGCGCGAACTCGTAGACGCCTGAGTTGTTGACGAGGATGTCGAGCCGGCCATAGGTTTCGACGGCCGCGCCGATGATGCCTTGCGCGTCCGCCGCCTTCGAGACGTCGCCGCCAACGGCAACCGCCCGGCCTCCGGCCGCCGTAATCGCGGCGACGACCGTATCCGCGCCCGCCTTGCTGCTCGCGTAGTTCACGACCACCGAAGCGCCTTCGGCCGCGAGGGCCTTGGCAATAGCGGCGCCGATGCCTTTCGACGCACCCGTGACAACCGCGACCTTGCCTGCAAGTTTGCTCATCATGTTCTCCGCACCGTAAGTTGCACCATCTAGAGGAACCGGCGTCTGGCTTGCACGAAGCAATCGGCCGGCGACAAGCACAAATGTAAAGATACGCGCCGCCGCGATAAAGCGGCCGGGCGCGAATTGACTGGCGGGATCAGCCGAACAATCGGGGCAAAGCGGCGCAAACTGGAGTCAGCGTGCGCCGAAACTGCGGTGGCATCGACCGCAAGCGTCTTTACCAGCGCTGGTGGACGTGCGGCGCGATAAGGCGTTCATAAACGTCCCGCGCGCGTTGCATGGCGGCATCGGACAGCGGTGCGAGGTTCGCCGCCGCGGCATTCGACGCCGCCTGGGCCGCGTTCTTGCTGCCCGGAATGATGACCGAGACGGCATCTTCCATGAGTATCCAGCGCAGCGCGAGCTGGGCCATGGAGGCGTTCACCGGAACCAGGCCGCGCAGTTCGTCGACCGCTTTCAAGGCGACGTCATACGGCACGCCCGAGAACGTTTCGCCCACATCGAATGCCTCGCCATGACGATTGAACGCACGGTGGTCGTCCGGCGCGAAAACAGAGTCCGCGGACAGCTTGCCGGTGAGCATGCCGCTCGCCAACGGCACGCGCGCGATGACCGCAACGCTCTTCTTGTGCGCTTCCCGGAAAAACAGGTCGGCAGGACGCTGGCGGAACATGTTGTAAATGATCTGCACCGAAACCACGTTGGGATACTCGATCGCCTTCAGCGCTTCTTCCACCTTTTCGACCGAAACGCCGTAGAAGCGGATTTTGCCGGCGGCGACAAAGTCGTCCATTGCGGCGAACACCTCGGGGCGGTAATAGACTTCGGTCGGCGGGCAGTGCAGTTGCACGAGGTCGAGCGTGTCGACGCCCAGGTTCGAGAGGCTCCGGTCGATGAAGCCTTCGAGTTCGCGTTTGTTCAGATAGCCGCTGGTCACATGCGGATCGAGCCGGCGCCCGAGCTTGGTGGCCACGATGGGACGCTCGCCGCCGCGCTCGCGCAGCACGTCGCGGATGATGCGCTCCGAGCGGCCGTCGCCGTAGACGTCGGCCGTGTCGATGAACGTGACGCCGCTATCGAGCGCGGCGTTCAGCGCGGCCCTCGCGTCGTCTTCGGCAACGCTGCCCCACGAGCCGCCGATTGCCCATGCCCCAAAACCGATTTCGGACACCTTCCAGCCGGTACGGCCGAATTCTCTCTTCGAAAGCGTCATTTATTTGCTCCTCCAGTAGTTTGCCAATTTGATTGCGACGTGACCTCGCCAGCGTTTGCATCGCCTCTGCGCCGGTAGTTTAGCGGGCTGTTGGCGCATTGCCATCTTTTCGCCCCCTCACGTTGGCTTCGCGCCAACGGTTCCGGTTTTGTGTCCCCACCGATTCTCCGCCACTTCGGGCCGCTACGCGCCGCAGCGAGCCACGGGCTTCGCTGGCACGGTGGTTGCAGGAAGTGGCGGCGGCCTATGCCGCCATATTGGTTCCCAATGGCCCACACTTCCAGCGAGGTAAGCATCATGTCTAACGTCAAAATTGAAACTCAGGAACCCGTACCGTTTTTCTCGTATTTCCTGGAAGGGCAGTTCTCCAGAAATCTCACATCGGCTGAGATGCAGGCCATACGCGGCGGTGCGGTCGTGACGATGGCGGCGCCGTCCGACCAGGAAGGCGTGCCGGTTGGCGAATTGCCCGATCTATTGGGCATGCTGCGGCACATGGGGTGGCCTATGGCTCCTATGGGACCGATGGGACCGATGGGACCGATGCCCGGCACACCGTCATCGCCGGTGACGACGATGGCGTATCCCTCGGACGGCGAAAGTGCACCTATTTAGCATTCCTGTTCATTGCCGGGCGGCAACGCCAGGTCCGTAGTCGAGCGTGCGGCGAGGCGCCATCCCGCCGCACGCCTTCAGTCAAGGAGCGCAATCATGTCCGAGCGCCACCCACGGCCCGTGGTACTGATCGTCACCCACAGCAACGACAATGAGAGTATTGCGCTCGTCATGAATGCTGTTGCGGCACAGGGCGGCGTGCCTTACCGGTTCAATACCGACCGCTTCCCGACCGAGATTCGGCATTGCAGCGAATATAGCGGCGAAAAAGAGCGGCACATGATTGCGTGTGAGGACGATGAGTTGGACCTGGATACGGTGTCTGCCGTGTGGTACCGGCGGATCGCTATCGGGCGGTGCATCCCTGAAGCGATGGACTTGCAGCTCAGGCGGGCGGCGATCGAACAATCGCGCGCCACGCTGCACGGCATGATCGCCAGTCTCGATGCGTTTCATCTCGATCCCGTGCACCGTTTGCGCCGCGCGGAAAACAAGCAGCTTCAGCTCAAGATTGCGAGAGAAGTGGGGCTCACCGTTCCGCGCACCTTGATCACCAATGTGCCAGAAGCCGTGCGTGGGTTCGCACGCGAATGCAAGCAGGGGATGATCATGAAGACGCTGTCTTCGTTTGCCATTTACGAACAGGGCGAACAGAAAGTAGTCTTCACCAGCACGATTCATGACAAAGACCTCGAGCATCTCGATGATCTTCGTTATTGCCCGGCCATCTTTCAGGAGCAAGTGCCCAAGGCGCTGGAACTCAGGGCCACGATTGTGGGAAACCGGGTGTTCACGGCCTCGATCGATTCCCAACGGTCTGAGAAAACGAGCGTCGACTGGCGTCGCGACGGCATTGGACTAATTGAAGCGTGGGAGTCGTACCGCTTGCCGCCCGAGGTCGAGAATGCGCTGCTGAAACTGATGCATGCGCTGGGCCTCAACTACGGCGCCGCGGATTTCATCTTCACCCCAGACGGGCGCCACTGTTTTCTGGAAGTCAACCCGGTCGGCGAGTTCTTCTGGCTGGAAAAGCACCCGGGATTGCCGCTCTCGGGTGCGATTGCCGACTTGCTCGTTTCGGGCAAAGGTGCTGTGTGACAGAGGGGCGGCGCCGACGCGCACCCCGTCACGGTGTGTGCTTCAAATCGGCTTTTCGACGGCCGGCTGACCGTGCGGCATGACCGTCTGTTGGCCGTCCTTCTCGAAGCCGCTATACGACCAGTCCAGTTTTCCGGCGGTTGTTGCGACCGAGCGGGTCAGACCGATGCCATATTCAGTCAGATACGTTCGACGCGTCTTGTTCTGGACGATGCCATCTTTCGTCTGTTCGCAGTCCAGGTCGATCGCTTTGCCGGTCAGCGCAGTGTTGAACTGCGAAGCCGGATAGTAGCGGCTCGAATGACAGGTCCACGTGAGCGCGCGGAAGTTGACGATCTGGACCGTCGTGCCGTACTTGAACGTTGTCGTATAGGTTTTATCCTCTTGCGGCGCGTTGAAAGCAAACTCGCCGTTGTCGGCGTCGTGCGCGACGAAAGGAATGAACGCTGCCGTCTGCGCGTAGTTCGCCGTTTCTTCTTTCAGGCTGAAAATGTTGAGGTAAGAGAGGCTGAACGTTGCGGCTGCGGGAATACCATTCGCCGAGCTTTCATACACCTGCTGGATCATGCCCGTATCTTGCGCGTTGATCAGCACGGTTTTGAAGTCTCGCTCGATTCCCGCTGTGCCAAAGTGGCCCGATACCTTGCCAAGCACCGTCAAGACCTTGAAGGGCAACGTGTGCGTACCCGCCGCGGGCATTTTGTCGCGAACGCTCGTGGGCAACGAGTCCACGCCAAAGTGCGCCGCGAGATAGCCGGGCTTGTCGTTGGCCATATCCTTGACCGGTACGAATTGTGTGCAACCGGACAATAGCGCAACGGATGTGACGGAAGTGCCGGCGAGCAGGCGGGCTATTCTGTTTTGCATCTTTTTCTTCGATTCTCTGACAACGGTTGGGGCGCCGGTCGGACGAGCACGGGCTGGCATGCTTAACGGCGCTGTGGGGGCGTTTCTTTAATCGAAGGTGGGGGCGAGGAGGGGGTGTGGGGCTGGGTGCTTTGGCCTTTCCTTGTGTTCGCGTCGGTATGCCAGCGTTGCCCCTGTGCGGGGCGGCACCTACTTTTCTTTGCAGCGGCAAAGAAAAGTAGGCAAAAGAAAGCCGCTCAAACCGCCAGCGCCTGCCACAGTTCGCCTCGCACCACCCCAGGTGAATGGCTCCGGAGCGTCTGTCACCTCGCACCACCGAACTGAGTGACAAGGCGCTCATCCTTCCGGTGGCGCTGCGCGCCCCGAAGGGCATAACCAGGAACCGTCGGGGCGCGTGCATTCCCGCAAAGCTGACTCGTACCCTTGGTTTCCCTTGCAGACCCGGCCGCTGCGCGCGTAGCGAGCAGCGGGAACGGATGAGCCCCTTGTCACTAACGGGAATGGTGCGAGGTGGCAGACGCTCCGGAGCCATTCACCTGTCGTGGCGCGAGATGAACTGTGGCAGGCATTAGCGGTTTGAGCGGCTTTCTTTTGCCTACTTTTCTTTGCCGCTGCAAAGAAAAGTAGGTGCCGCCCCGCACAGGGGCAACGCTGGCATACCGCCACGAACACAAGGAAAGGCCAAAGCCCTCAACGCACAGAAGGTTTTCTTCTACTAGCCACCTTAAACTAACCACTCCGCGCGCCAGCAACAGTCTCACGCCCCTGCAAACCCAGATCGACAGCACGCTCCCCAGACTCGAAGTCAACCGCGCCATTCAAAACTGCTCGCGCGCGATCGACATCAATCGCCCCTTCCCACCGGGCAACCACAATAGTCGCCACCCCGTTGCCGATCAGATTCGTCACCGCACGGGCTTCATTCAAAAAGCGATCCACGCCAAGCAGCAGCACGAGCCCCGAAACCGGAATCTTGTGCATCGAAGCGAGCGTAGCCGCAAGCGCCACGAACCCCGCGCCCGCGACGCCAGCCGACCCCTTCGAAGTCAGCAGCAAAACGCTCAGCACAACAATCTGATCGAGCACCGTGAGATGAATATTCATCGCCTGCGCGACAAAGAGCGCCGCCATCGTGAGATAGATCGCCGTGCCGTCCGCGTTGAACGTGTAGCCGGTCGGCAGCACCATGCCGACAACCGGCCGCGAGCAGCCCAGGTGCTCCATCTTGACCAGCATCTGCGGCAGCACGGCCTCGGTCGACGCCGTGCCGAACGTGATCAGGATTTCGTCGCGGATATAGCGCAGATACTTCCACAGCGAAAAGCCGCAAACGCGCATGACGAGCCCGAGCACGACCACGACGAAAAAGATCGACGTCACATACAGGCACAGCATCAACTCGCCAAATGACGCCAGTGTGCCGAGCCCGTACTTCGCGACGGTGAACGCCATGCCGCCAAAAGCGCCCACGGGCGCGACATACATGACGATACGCACGACACCGAACATGCCCTGCAAAAACATGTCGAGCATATCGACGAGCGGTGCAGTGCGCGGACCAAGCTTCGCCAGGGCGATGGCGAACAGCACGGAGAAAAAGATGATGGGCAGAATTTCGCCATTCGCAAACGCGCCGACAATGCTGTTCGGCACGATGCTCATGAGAAACCCGATCGCCGTGTGATCGTGAGCGGCGTGTGCGTAGCCGGCGATAGCCGAACTGTCCAGGTGCGCCGGATCGATGTTCATGCCGCTGCCTGGCTTGATCACGTTCACGACAACGAGGCCCACCAAAAGCGCGATGGTCGATGCCACTTCGAAGTAGAGCAGCGCCTTCACGCCTACGCGCCCCGCTTCGTGCAGGTCGTTCATGCGGGCAATGCCCACGACGACCGAGGCGAAGATGATCGGCGCGAGCGCCATGCGGATCAGCTTGATGAAGAGATCGCCGAGCGGCTTGAGATCGGCGCCGATATCCGGGTAGAAGTGGCCGACGAGAATGCCGGCCACAATGCCGATCAAAACCTGTACGTAGAGCTTCGAAAGGTACTTTTTGAGTGTCGAGGGCCGCATGTCTGTCTCCTGAGCATGGCGCCATCCAGGTGAATCCAGGCGACCGCCAACCGCCATGCGTGCAGCGGTTGTGTTTCCGGTCGCGCTTTTCCCTTTACTTCGTTGCGCTTCGCGCGAGCGTCACGGTGCGAGCTTTTGCATCTGCTCAAACAGATCGGCCTTGCCCTCGAAGCCGATGCCAGGCAGGTCGGGCATCGTGATATAGCCGTTGTCGACCTTCACGCCATCGGGGAAGCCGCCATACGGCTGGAACAGGTCGGGGTACGACTCGTTGCCGCCAAGCCCGAGACCCGCCGCGATGTTGAGCGACATCTGATGGCCGCCGTGCGGAATGCAGCGGCTCGCGGACCACCCGTGTTGATGCAGCATCTCCAGCGTGCGCAGATATTCGACGAGGCCGTAGCTGAGCGCGCAGTCGAACTGCAGCCAGTCGCGGTCGGGACGCATGCCGCCGTAGCGGATCAGGTTGCGCGCGTCCTGCATCGAGAACAGATCCTCGCCGGTCGCCATCGGCTTGTCGTAGTAGTTGCGCAGCGTGGCCTGCAATTCGAAATCGAGCGGGTCGCCCGGTTCTTCGTACCAGAACAGGTCATATTGCGAGAGCGCTTTGGCGTACTGGATCGCGGTGTCCAGATCGAAGCGGCCATTGGCGTCGACGGCAAGCTTCTGGCCGTCGCCGAGCACGCTCAGGATCGAGTCGATGCGGCGCAGGTCCTCGTCGAGCGATGCGCCGCCAATCTTCTTCTTCACGACCGTGTAGCCGCGGTCGATATAGCTGCGCATTTCGTCTTTGAGCTTGTTGTGGTCCTGGCCCGGGTAGTAGTAGCCGCCCGCCGCGTACACGAAGATCTTGCGGTTCGGCTGCCCGTTGCCGTAACGGTCGGCGAGCAGCTGAAAGAGCGGCTTGCCTTCGATCTTCGCCACGGCGTCCCACACCGCCATGTCGATCGTGCCGATCGCCACCGACCGCTCGCCGTGGCCGCCTGGCTTTTCGTTGGTGAACATCGTGGCCCAGATCTTGTGCGGGTCGAGGTTGTCGCCCGCGTCGTTCACGAGCGAGACGGGATCGGCTTCGAGCAGGCGCGGGATGAAGCGCTCGCGCATCAGCGTGCCCTGGCCGTAGCGGCCATTCGAGTTGAAGCCATAGCCGACGACAGGCTTGCCGTCGCGGATCACGTCGGTGACCACGGCGACGAGGCTCAGCGTCATCTTGCTGAAGTCGATATAGGCGTTGCGGATCGAGGAACTGATCGGCACGGTTTTTTCGCGGATTTCAACGATTCTCACGGGTGTCTCCTGGTGGCACGGCCAGCGCTGGTGGTTGGCTGGCTGTTGGAGACGCTAGGTTATGCGCCCGGATCGGTACTATGATTCACTTGTTTTCACATCTTTATTAACCTGCGGTGAAGAATGACCTGACCTCGTATCTGGAGTTTTTCGTCCTGCTCGGGCGTTACGGAAGCCTTTCGAGCGTGGCGCGGGACATGGACATCACGCCGCCGGCGGCGACCAAACGGCTCGCGCAGCTCGAGGCGCGCCTGGGCGTGCGGCTCGTCAACCGGACGACGCGCAGCGTGAGCCTGACCGCCGAAGGCGAGACCTTTCTGCACTACGCGGCGCGCATTCTTGCCGAAGTGAAGGAAATGGAAGACGTGGTGTCGTCGAGCCGTTCCGTGACGCGCGGCTTGCTGCGCGTGAACGCGACACTCGGCTTCGGGCGCACGACGATTGCGCCGCTCGTTTCGGAGTTCGCGCGGCGCCATCCACATGTCGAGGTGCAGCTCGACGTCACCGACCGGCCGATCGATCTCGTCGAAAGCGGCGTGGATCTCGCGATCCGTTTTGGGGAGCTGCCCGACAAGCGGCTCATTGCGCGGCGCATCATGACGAACCGCCGCCTGCTGTGCGCCTCGCCGCGCTATCTGGAGCGGCAGGGCACGCCTGCCACGCTTGCGGATCTCGCCAGTCATCAGTGCATCGTGCACCGCCAGAACGACAGCGCTTATGGCATATGGCGGCTGGAGCGCGGCGGCGAGGTGCATTCCGTAAAGGTGCACGGCATGCTGTCGAGCAACGACGGCGACATCGTGCTCGGCTGGGCGCTCGACGGTCACGGCATTCTGCTGCGCTCCGAGTGGGACCTGGCGAAGTATCTGGAGAGTGGGCGTTTGCGCGTCGTGCTGCCTGAGTTCGTGCAGCCGCTTGCCGATTTGTTCGTCTATTACCCGAACAAGCGGAACCAATCGGCGCGTGCGCGCGCGTTCATCGAGTTTCTGGCGGAGCGCTTCAATCAGCACGATGCGGTGGCTGCGCCCGGGGCCGAGTGAGTCCCCCTAAAGGCGTATGACGCGCCTCGCACGCTACAGCGAACTGCCCCCGCAGATCATGATCTGTTGCCCCGTGATCGCGCCGGCCTGCGGGCCCAGCAGATACGCGACCATCGAGGCCACTTCCTCCACGCTCACGTAGCGCCCGATAGGCGGCATGACCGGCGCGCTCGACGTGCGCTGCGGGTCGCTCAGCATGGGCGTGGCGGTCGCGGCAGGCGACACCACGTTGACGGTGATGCCGCGCGGCGCAAGCTCGATGGCCCAAGAACGCGCCATGCCGACCATGGCGGCCTTGACGGCCGCGTACTGGCTGCGCCCGGCGGCGCCCGCCGACACGCGGCTGCCGATCAGCACGATGCGCGCGCCTTCGCGCATGGCGGGCACGAGCGCGTTGGCAAGCGCCGAGGCGGCGGCCACGTGCAAGCGCCACATCGCTTCGCCACTGGCTTCGTCGAGTTCGCCAAGGCGCGCCGTTTTCATGAAGCCCGCTGCGTGCACAAGGCCGTCAACCGTGCCCAGCTGTTGCGCGAGTCCGGCAATCGCGGCGGTATCATCGAGGTCAGCGGCGCACCACGTGAAGCGAGGATGATCGAGGTCCGGGGCGCTGCGGCTCAGGCCAATCACGTCATGGCCTTGGGCGAGCAGTTGCTTCGCAATGGCGTAGCCGATGCCGGAGCTTGCGCCCGTCACGACCATGCGTTTGTTCGTGGCGCCAGCCAGCGTGTCAATCGTTGGGTTCGTTGCGTTGTCCATTGTCGTCTTTCAATGCGCGGCTCCCGCGGGCACTTCAATCGGCTCGATCGTGAGCCCCGCGAGATTGCGGAACGCCTGCAACTCGACATGCGTAGCGCTCGCGTCCGTGATCAGCGTCCACGGCTTTTCAATCGGCGCCCAGTGCTGCTGGCTGTCGCGGTTGAGCTTGTCGGCGGTCACGAGCACGAAGAGGCTCGCGGCCTGCCGCATCAGGCATTCCTTGAGGTAGGCCTGGTCGGCGGTCGCTTCGCACAGGCCGCGGCCGGGCACCACGCCATCGGCGCCGAGGAAGGCCTTGTCGACCGTCACCCGCGTGAGCGCGAGCTGCGCGATCGGCCCGAGCGTGCTCATGCTCGACTCGCGCACCTCGCCGCCAATCAGCGTGAGCGGCACACTGCTGCCCGCGAGCGCCTGCACGACGAGCAGGTTGTTGGTCACCACGCGTATGTCGTGGCGGCCGGCCTGAGCGAGCGCGCGTGCGAGCGCGGCAGTGGTCGTGCCGCTGTCGAGGAAGATCGTGTCGCCGGCGCGCACGTGAGCGGCCGCCGCGTGGCCGATGGCGTCTTTCTCCGCCTGGAAGCTCTGGCGGCGCTGCTCGAGCGATTCCTCGGGCGCGTGCGTGCCGACCGAGGCCGCGCCGCCATAGGTGCGCAGGATCAGCCGGTCGTCGGCGAGCGCGCGCAGATCGCGGCGCACGGTGGCCTCCGACATGCCGAAGTGTTCGCACAACTCTGACACCTCGGTCATGCCGGAGAGGACGGCCTGGAGCATGGCTTCGCGGCGGCGGGCTACTTTCATGGAGTGTTCGGCGTTGGGTTCGGGACGCCGCTTCGCGGCGAGGCAGACGGCTTGGACAATACGGCGCGCACGCAGTTTACCGCGTACTTCACCCCGTACTGTATCCACTTTCCGACGCCTCGCGTTCATCGCGCAGGTCCCGGTTCCCGGTGTGCCCGTGACCCGTCAGGCTGCGGCGGGCGCGGGCTGCGTGGCCGCGGGGGCCGTGCTGGCCCATTCCTCGGCCACGCTCACGTACTTGATGCGCTGGCGGAAGTACGTGTAAGCGATATGCAGGCGGCCATCGGGCGACTGCGCGATCGACGGGTACGAGAACTCGCGGTTGAGCTTGTCCGTCGAGTTGTTCGTCATGCAGTAGCCGTCGCCCGTTTCCAGGTTGCGCGTGATGGGCCAGGTGCGGCCGCCATCCATGGAGATGGCGAGCGTCATCGGCGCGCGCGGTGCGCCCCAGAATGCGGTGCCGTGCGCCGAGGCGGCTTGCGTCACGAGATCGCCGCTGTCTTCCGAGTCTTCGATATCGTCGTAGAGCGAGGCGCGCCGCCCGGTGCTCTGCGCCGCGCTGCTCGCGTTGAATACGAGGCCCAGGTGGCCGTTGGCGAGCGCGACGAACTGGATCGACGAGTTGTTGTTCGGCAGGGCGAGCGGCTCGGGCGCGCTCCACACCATGCCGTCGGCGGAGCGGCTTGCGTAGATATGGTCGGCCCAGCGGCTGCGGTAGAGCGCGAGGAGCGAGCCGTCAGCGAGCGGCTGGATGTTCATGTGCACGCAGCCCACGCTCGCGGGCACCGCGTGCTCGGTCCAGCTCGCACCGTTGTCGGTCGAGCGCATCACCACGCTCACGTCGTCGTTGCCCGACCAGCGCTCGCCGGGTTGCACGCGGCACAGGAACACCGGGCACAGCCACGCACCGTCGCGCGCCACCACGATAGGCTGGCGCACGAAGGTGCCGGGGCGTTCGAACAGCGTTTCGATGGGGCCCCAGGTGCGGCCTTGATCGGCGGAAACGCGCCGGCGCACGATCGAGGTGTTCTGGTGACCCGAGAGCTGCGCCGTGTAGATCAGCCAGATGTCGCCGTTGGGCGCGGCAAAGAGCACCGGGTTCTGCTCGGAGCGTGTGGGGTCGTCGGAGAGGCGCACCGGCTCGCTCCACTGGTCGCTGCCCTTGTTCAGGCGCGAGAGGTAGACCGAAATGTCGGGCACGCCTTCCTGCGTGCCGCCGAACCACGCGCACAGCACGTCGCCGTTGGCGAGCGCGAGCAGGTTCGCCGCGTGGCACTGCACCGTGGCGGCGGGGAGGTAGGCGTCCGTGCGCGCGGCGTCGCCGGCGGCGGCATGCAGGCGGCCGGGCAGGGTGAACGCGGCGTCGGGCAGCGTGGAGGGAGTCGTCATGATGTATTCCTGTTGCGGTGTGGCAAGGGGTTCGCAGGTCGCGCTTTACGTGTCGCGCTTCACGAGTCGGTGTGTGCGACGCGCGGGCCGTTGCCGCTCGCCGTGGGCGTGAGCAGCTTTTCGACGACCATCACGATCGCAGGCGAAACGAGCGCGACGTACATGTTGTCGATGCCAAGCGGATTGCCGAGCAGATACCAGATCGTCGTGGCGATCGTGGCGACCACGAGCGCGCTGATCGCGCCGCGGTTGCTGTTGAAGAAGGGCAGGTAAATGCCCATCAGCGCGACCACGGTGACCGAGAGGCGCAGCGCGCGGGTGAAGAACGAGAGCGCGAGAATTTGCGGCACGAACAGCACGAAAATGAGCGGCAGGAAGCCCACCACGAAGGAGATCGTGCGCGTGGCGCGCAGTTCTTTCTCAGGCGTCGGGCGAAAGCGCGGTACGTAGAAGTCCTTGACGATGAGCGAGGCGATGGCGAGCGCCACCGTGCTCACGCTCACGAAAATCGAGGCGACGAGCGAGACCGTGACCACGCCGGAGAGCAGCGGGTGCATGTGCTGGAGAAAGATCGGCAGTGCGTAGAGGCTCTTGATGTTGGGGAACAGGAACTTCGCTGCGACGCCGAGAAAGCCGAGCGCAAGCGCGATGGGAATGCACAGCGCGCCTGCGATCAGCGTGGCGTTGCGCGCCTCGTTCGCGGACTTCGCGCCCGAGATCGCCTGAATGATGAACTGCGTGGAGAAGATCGCGCCGGCCGTGCCGATGATCCATGCACCGATCGTGCCGCCGCTCAGCATGCCGTTCCAGGTGAAATACTGGGCCGGCATGGCGTGCACCATCGGCGCGACGCCGCCCGTCATGGAGAGCGCGACCCACACGAGAATGCCGATGCCGATGAGTTTCACCGCGCTATGCAGGATCGTCACATAGGCCACGCTTTTCAGGCCGCCCCAGGCGAAGTAGATCGTGCTCACGACAGCGGTGATGAACGCGGCGGTGGGCAGGTTCACGCGCATCACAGTGGAAATGGCGGCGGCGCCGCTCACGTAGTTGCCCACGTTCACAATGAAGAGCGCGTAGATCATGACCGCGGAGACGACGAGCCGCGCCGTCTTGCCGTACTTCTGCGCAATGAAGCCCGAGATCGTGAATTCGCCTGAGCGGTACAGACGCTTGGCCATGAACAGGCCGAAGAACACGAAGCCGATGGAAGCGGAGATCACCGACCACGAGGCCGCGAGACCCACGTTGAAGGCTTCCTGTGAGGTGCCGATGGTCGACTTCGCGCCGATGTACTCCGACATCAGCAGGATGGCGATCACGATGGCGGGCGTGGAGCGGCCCGCGACCATGAACTGCTCGGTGGTCTTGCTGCGCAGCCGGATGCTGATCCAGGCCGTGACGACGATGTACACGACCACCATCGCAATGATGATGGAGGTGTCCCACACGGTGAGGCGATTCATAGGTGATGTCTCCGATTGTTGTGTGCTCAACGGCATGCGCCCGCATGCGCGGGCGCGCGCGTTGCGACGCTAGGCCGTTTGAACGGCGCGGCGCGTGGCGAGGTCTTGTGCCTGCTTTAGCGCTTCGAGCATGCTGCGTTCGTCCGCAATGCCCTTGCCCGCGATATCGAATGCCGTGCCGTGATCGACCGAGGTGCGGATCACCGGCAGCCCCACCGTCACGTTCACGCCCGCTTCGAGGCCCATCACCTTTACGGGGCCGTGGCCCTGGTCGTGATACATGGCCACGACCACGTCGAAGTCGCCGCGGCCCGCACGGAAGAACAAGGTGTCGGCGGGGAGCGGGCCCTCCACGTCCCAGCCGCGCTCGCGCAGCACGGCCACGGCGGGCATGATCTTTTCCTCTTCCTCGCCATAGCCGAACAGGCCGTTTTCGCCCGCATGCGGATTGATGCCGCACACGCCGATACGCGGTTGCTCGATGCCCGCGCGCATGAGCGTTTCGTGTGCGCGTTCGATCGTGCGCTGCACGAGGCCCGGCTCGATCTTGCGAATCGCATCGAGCAGGCCGATATGCGTCGTCACGTGAATCACGCGCAACTTCGGCGCCACGAGCATCATCGAGACTTCGGGAATGCCCGTGAGGTGCGCGAGCATTTCCGTGTGGCCGGGGAAGATGTGGCCGCCCGCGTGGAGCGCTTCCTTGTTCAGCGGCGCGGTGCAGATCGCGTCGAGCTCGCCCGCCGAAGTCAGTTCGACCGTGTGCGCGATGTACTGGTACGCGGCGTCGCCGGCAACGGCGGAAAGCTGGCCGTAGGGCATCGATTCGGGAATCAGGCCGAGGTCGATGCAGTCGACCACGCCGAGCTGGAAGCGGGCTTCGGCGGGGGCCTTGATCGAGCGCACTTCTAGCGTGACGCCCGCGCGCCGTCCGGCATCGACGAGCCGTTTGGCGTCGCCGATCACGAGCGGGCGGCAGCCGTCGTACACCGACTGGTGCGCGAGGCTCTTCATGATGATTTCCGGGCCCACGCCGGCGGCATCGCCCATCGTGATGCCGATTACGGGACGATAGTTCATGGCTTCCTCTTTGCTGGATTGGCGCGGCGCCTTCGCGTGCGCTTGCGTCATGGCGGCGAGCCGCTGCCATGCACGATAAAGGGTGTCGGGACGCCCGAAGCCGCCCGCCTTGGTGACGACGGGCAACACGCGCGACGCCTCGGTGGCGGCCATGAGCGGCACGCCGTTTTCGACTTCTTCGATCACCCGCAGCGTGGCCACACCCATGGCCGCGAGCAGCGCGCGCGCCGTTTCGCCGCCCGTGGCGATCAGTGCGGCTGCGTGGGCGGCGGCGGGGGCGAGGCTTTCCGCGAGCTGGCGGGCGAGCAGTTCGCCATCGCCAATCAATACGCGCTCGGTTTGGCTCAAGGCCACCACCGCGTGGCGCCCGCGCATGAGCGTGTTCGCAACGCGGGTGCCCAGCGTGAGCGACTCGGGGCTCACCGGGTCGAGCAGCGCCACGACGTCGACTTCGAATACGTCGACGGCGTCGCCCGCATGGGCGCGCAGCGTGGCGACCTGCTCGTGCGAGACACTTGACATGCTGCCCACCACGGTCAGCACGCCGCGCGGGTGTTGCGAGATCGTTGCGTGAGCAACGGCAGGCGTGGACGTTGCTGCACTGTGCTGCACGCTTTCGTTTGTGAGCGTTGCGATCAGCGTTTGCGCGAGTCCCGCCGAGCCGACCCAGAACACGCCGTCGAGCGTGGCGGACGCTTCGGCAAGCATGGCGAGATCGGCGTCCGTTTCGCTGTCGCAGACCACGGCCTGGCACTTCGAGGCGCGCAGGGCTTCGAGGCGCGCGCGCAACGGCGCCGCGCCTGCGCGCACGGCTTGCAGGCCGATATGCTCGACCCGCAGACCAGCGCCCGCGAGCATCGAAGGCAGATGGCCCGTGCCGCCGAGACTTTCGTTGCGCCAGACTTCCGTCGCTTCGACGGGCGTGCCGTTCACGAGAAGGCAGCCGTTCTGCGTCGTGCGGCCCGCCTCGGGCAGCGCGGGCGCGACGATCGCCATGCCCGCGTGCGCCGCGAGCGCGGCCACTTCGGCGGCGACGTTGCCTCGCAGCGTCGAATCGATCTTCTTGTACAGCCGCCGGCCGGCAGCGTGCGTGCGCCATGCCTGCGCATTCGCGCTCGCGGCATCGGCGGGAGAGGCGCGACGCGTGTCGGTGTCGATCGCGAGCACGTCGGGACCCGCTGTGCGGTCCTGCGCCGCTGAAGCGTTCAGGCACACCACGCTGGAGAGGCCGCGATGCGTGCTCTTCACGGCGCAGTCCGCCGTGCCGGAGAGATCGTCTCCGAGAATCAGCAGGCGCACGTTGCGGGTAGTGGGCGCGTTCATGGCAGCAGACGGCTGTAGATTGCCTTGATATCGTCGAGGCTCAGCGCCTTGGGGTTGTTGCCGAGAAGGCGCTTGACCTTCGCGGCTGCAACGGCGAGCGCATCGAGATGCGTTTCCGACACGCCGAACTGGCGCAGATCCTGCGGAATCGCGAGCGCCGCGGTCCATTCGCGCAGGCGCTCGAGGAATTTGTCGGCGGCTGCCTGATCGCTGTCGTCGTGCTGCGCGATGCCGAGCGCGTGCGCGACCGTGGCGAGGCGGCCGACGATCGCGTCGAGATTGAACGCCATCACGTGGGGCAGCAGCATCGAGTTGGCCACGCCGTGCGTGATGTTGAACATGCCGCCGAGCGGGTAGGCGAGGGCGTGCACGGCGGCCGTGCCGGCCGCGGTGAGCGCGAGGCCGCCGTACATCGAGCCGAGCAGCATGGCTTCGCGCGCCTTCAGCGAGTGGCCGTTCTCATAGGATTCGAGCAGGTTCGCGCCAATCAGGCGCATGGACTCCATCGCGAACATGTCGCTGATGGGATTGGCCTTGGTCGAGATATACGATTCGAGCGCGTGAATGAACGCGTCCATGCCCGTGGCGGCCGTAATGGGCTTCGGCAGGTCGAGCGTCAGCGTGGCGTCGAGTATCACGAGCTGCGGCAGCAAATGTCGGCTCACGATACCCACTTTCAGCTCCTCGTCGGGCAGCGTGACGATGGCGTTGGGCGTGACCTCGGAGCCGGTGCCGGCCGTGGTCGGCACGAGAATGAGCGGCACGCCCGGCGTCTTGATCAGATCGATGCCGAGCCATTCGCGCAGCGGCTGCGCGTTGGTGAGGCGCACGGCGAAGAGCTTCGCGGCGTCGAGCACGCTACCGCCGCCAACCGAGAGCACCGCATCGGGCGCGAACGGCTCGATCTGGCCGCGAAACACCGTCTCCACGTTCTCGATGGTCGGCTCGGGCTGCACGTCGCGCACGATCAATACTTCGATGTCCTTCGCTTCGAGCGCCGCCACGACGCGCGCCGCGACGCCGTTTTCCTCCATCACCGGTTGCGTAATGAACGCAATGCGGCGAACCGGGCGGTCGAGCAGCGCGAGCTTTTCGGGCAACTGGTCGAGGCTGTTGGCGCCGTGCACGACGTGCTTGACGGTCTGGAAGTGGTAAGCGGGGTTCATATCGTGAGTCTCAATTTCGATCTTGCGGATGGGCGTTCGTTTGGTTGTCGACGTGGCTTCAGGCAACACGCGGGTAGATTTCGAGCGCCTTCGCGAGGCGTTCGCGCGTGGCGGCATCGAGCGGCTGCGCGGGCGAGCGCGCCGGGCCGGCGGGCATGCCGAGCATGGCGGCCGCGGTCTTGAGCACGACCGGCATCGTGCCGAGCGCGAAGGCGTCGCGCAGCGCGCGCAGCGATTCCTGGGCGCGGCGGGCCGCCTCGATGTCACCCGCCTGGAAGTGATTCCAGATCGACATCACGACGCTCGGCACCGCATTCGTCGTGGCGGCAACGGCGCCATCGCCGCCCGCGATCAGCGACCAGAGAATCATCGAATCGGTGCCGGTAAATACGGCGAAATCGTCGCGGCGCAGGTTGATGAGCTGCAGCAGGCGGTCGAAGTCGCCGCCGCTGTCCTTGATGCCGCGAATGTTCGGAATTTCGGCCAGACGGCGCACGGTGTCGATGGTGAGCGTCACGCCCGCCTTGGCCGGAATCGTGTAGAGCATCACCGGCAGCGGGGTGGCGCGCGCGATGCGCTCGTAGTGCGTGAACAGTTCGGGCTGCGAAGCACCGTTGAAGTACGGCGTGATGACGGAGACGGCGTCGACGCCCGTGTCCTGCATCTTGCTGTTCAGTTCGATCACGTCGCGCGTGGCATAGGCGCCGGTGCCCGCGATCACCGGCACGCGCGAGCGCGCCTGATCCACGGCGATGCGCGCGATGCGCAGCTTTTCCGCCTCGGAAAGCGCGATGAATTCGCCATTGGTGCCGAGCACGAACAGCGCGTGCACGCCTGCGCCGATCAGGCGCTCGACGAGGGTGCGCAGGCCGGCTTCGTCGACTTCCTCGTCGGCGGTCATCGGGGTGATGAGGGCGGGGATGATGCCCCGGAAGTTCACTGCCATGTTCGTTCTCCACTTCGCCGGAGAGCAACGCCTCGCTGCCCTCCAGCCATCGCGGCGCGATGGGGCGCGCCGCCATTGTTTGCTGGCTCGTTTGCCTGCTAGAACCGGTGCCGCAGCCCCAGTGCCGCGACGATCTGATGCGAGTTGCTCGAAGCCGTGATCGGCCAGAGCGCGGCCACGGCGGCCTTGCCTGTCGAGTCGGTGCCGCTTGCGCGCTGGTAGGCAGCGGTCAGGTAAATATCGGTGCGCTTGGAAAGCAGATAGTCGCCGCCGATATTGGCCTGGTTGTAGTGCGCGTCGCCGGCGCCGTGGCTGTTCGTATATTCGTACGCTACGCCCATCAAGAGCGCAGGCGTGAACTGATAGCTGAAGCTCACTTCAGCATTGTCGAACACCGCCGTTGCCCCATGGTAGGCCGCAATCGGCGCCGCCGCCGCGCCCGAGCCGAGGTCCTCGAAACGCGAGTTCGAGTACGCGAGACCGACCTTCGCGTTGCCGAACGTGTAATTGCCCGCCACCGAAGCGACCTGTTGCGTGCGTGCCGACGTGTAGCCCGAGAAGATCGGCGAATTGTTCGGCGAAATGGGTGCGGCGCCGGCCGTGCCGTCCCACAGCGCCGTGTTGGGGCGCGAGGTGTTGATGTACGACGCGGCCAGCGCGAGCGGCCCCTGCGTGTAGCCCGCCACGAGGCTCCAGATGCGGTTGTTGTTGAAGGCGCCCGGCGTGCCGCCGAAGCTGAACAGCGCGCCGCCGCGCAAGCCGTGATAGCTCTGGCTCAGGAACTTGATGCTGTTGCTCACGCGCGAATTCACGTACAGGTTGTCGGTGTCGCCCGGATGCGCGCCAATGCCGCCCGCCCACTGGTTCGCGACGACGAGCGGGCCGACAAGATCGGCGGAAGGCTCGTTCTGGCGGCCGAGCGTGACGCTGCCGACCGGCGTGGATGCGCCCACCCAGGCTGCGCGGCCGAACATGCGGCCGTTCTGGCCCAGCGTGCCCGTGGTGCTGCTGAAGCCGTTTTCGAGCTGGAAGATGGCTGCGTACCCGCCACCCAGATCCTCGGAGCCTTTGAGGCCCCAGCGGCTGCCGGACAAGACACCGCTCGACATCTGGTAGTTCGCCGACCCCTTCTGGTTGTTCGTGTACACGAGCGACGTGTCGATCAAACCGTAGAGGGTGACGCTGCTTTGCGCATGTGCGCCGATCGCGGCGCCCAGCAAGCCAAGCATGGCGGTGGTCCTTCTCATCGTTTTTTGTCTCCGGCTGGGTGGGTTATTTGATTGATTCGATCAAAGCGGGGCGGATTTCAGCGGTTGGACGCCCTTGGTTTGATCGATTGAGTCATCTTATTTGACCGAATCGATCGTTTCAACCGAGGGAAAACCCTGAATTTGATTGAATCGATCATTTTTTGGAGGGTTCGTCAGGCGTGGACCGCGCAAATTGACTGCGCAGCGCGAGGACATTCCACCCGGCTGGAAAGGCAGGGGCGATCGTTACAGCCGGGCAATGTTTGCGGTAACGTGCCGATTCGCAGGGGCTGGCATCGAGCGACGAACTGGAGAGAGACAGATGGCAAAGCGAGTCATAGTGACCGGCGGCAGCGGCCTTGCCGGAAAATGGGTGGTCGAGAACCTGGTGGCGCACGGCTACGAAGTGTTGAATCTGGACCGCGTGCCCATGCCAAAGCGCACCGCGCGCACGCTGATCACGGACATTACGGACGCGGGCCAGGTGTTCAATGCGATCGCGTCGACCACGGCGCCGGTGGAATTCGCCGACGACCTGGAGCCGCAGCCGATCGACGCGATCGTTCACTTTGCGGCGATCCCCCGCATCATGTTGACGACCGATAACGAGGTCTACCGCATCAATGTGATGGGGACCTACAACATCCTGGATGCCGCTGCGAAGCTCGGGGTTCGCAAGGTGATCGTGGCTTCGAGCGAGACGACTTACGGCGTGGTGTTCGCCCACCGCCATCGCGATCCCGCGTACTTTCCGCTCGACGAGGACTACCCGGTGGATCCGATGGACAGCTACGCGACCTCGAAAGTGGTCAACGAAGTGACCGCGAAGGCATTCCAGGCGCGCACCGGGTCGGACATTTACTGCTTTCGCATTGGCAACGTGCTCGACCCCGAGGACTATGCGAAGTTCTCCACGTGGCTGAAGGACCCGGCGCTGCGCAAGCGCATTGCGTGGAGCTATATCGACGGGCGAGATCTCGCCAACGCGTGCAGGCTGGCCATCGAAACGGACGGGCTCGGCTTCCAGATCATGAACGTCGCGGCGGACGACGTGTCGTCCGACTTGCCGACCCAGACCCTGCTGGATCGCTACTATCCGGGCGTGCCGGTCAAGAAGCCGCTCGGCGAGTTCGAAACGCTGCTCAGCAACGAGAAGCTCAAGCGGCTGCTTGGCTGGAAGCAGCAGCACTACTGGCGCGAAGAGGCGAAACGCTTCAATCCGTAAGCGCGATAAATGAAAAGGGCCAGCGCGTGCTGGCCCTTTTCAAGTAAACGACCCGCGAGGCGTCAGGCCGCCAGCTTGAGCGCTTGCGAGAAGTCCGCGATCAGGTCGTCGATATCTTCGATGCCGGCCGAAAGGCGCAGCATGCCGTCGGAAATGCCCATTGCCTTGCGCGTTTCTGCGCCGGCTTCGAAAAAGATTGTCGGCGCAACGGGAATGATGAGCGTGCGCGTGTCGCCGAGGCCGGTCGCCTTGATCGGCAGCTCGAGCGCGTTGACGACGTCGATCATGCGCTCCGCGTTGAGCAATTCGAACGAGAGCAGCCATGATGCGCCCTTGAACAGCGCCTGTGCGACCTCGTATTGCGGATGGCTCTTGAGGCCCGGATAAAAGACCTTGCCAATGGCCGCGTGGCCTTCGAGAAACTGCGCGAGCGCGAGCGCGTTGTCGCTGCTTTGCTTCACGCGCAGGGCGAGCGTTTCCGCGCCCATCGCGATGGCGTGCGCCTGCTCCGAAGACAAGGAAGCACCCATGTCGCGCAGGCCTTTCTTGCGGATCTGCAAGAGCCCCTGATCTTTCGCCGGCGAACGACGATAGTCGTCGGCGATGTTCGGGTACGCGCTCCAGTCGAACAGGCCCGTGTCCGTCACCGCGCCGCCGAGTGCGGCGCCATGGCCCGCGATGGTCTTGGTCAGCGAGTTGATGACGAGGCTCGCGCCAACCGCCTTCGGCTGGAACAAGGCGGGCGAGGTAATGGTGTTGTCGACGACGTAGGCGATGCCGCGCTCGCGGCACAGCTCGCCGATGCCTTGCAGGTCGGGAATCTGCGTGCCCGGATTCGCGATGGTTTCGACGAACACCATGCGCGTATTCGGGCGGATGGCGTTCTTCACGTTCTCGGCCTCACAGGCGTCGACGGTCGTGACTTCCACGCCGAGCGTGCGCAATGTGCCGAACAGGCTGTTGGTGTTGCCGAACACGTAACGGCTCGACACGAGATGATCGCCCGCGCGCAGCAGCGTGAGGAAGGTTGCCGTGATCGCGGCCATGCCGGTGCTGAAGCAGACCGTGCCGGTGCCGCCTTCGAGGCTCGTGATCTTGCGCTCGAGCGCGGCGGTCGTGGGGGTGCCTTGCCGCGCGTAGTTGAAGCCGCCTTTCTTCGTGCCCTGGAACACGCCGATCAGGTCCTCGACGCGCTCGAAACCGTATTGCACGGACGTATGAATCGGCTGGCGCACGCCGCCGTGCTCGGTGCCCGCGATCCTGTCGCCGTGAACGATGCCAGTGGTGAAGCCTTGCTTGCTCATCCTTACTCCGTTTCTCAATCGATTGCGTTCGGCACATTATCGCCTGTAACGCGTGTTGCTGGCATTGGGGCGCACCGCGCCCATGTTCCCAGCGCACTAACGCAGTTCGGACTCCGACGGTTCCAGCACGCCGCGCAGTTTGCCGAGCAGCCAGTTGACCAGCGTATTGTTGTGCCGGTAGTGATTCCAAGTGGGAATCTGGCGCGCGCCCAGAATGCGTTTGAACTCATAGGACGTGGCGCCCAGTTCGATCTCCTCGAAGCCTTCGCGAATGCCGAATTCGACCGTGCGGATGAACATGGCGAAGTACAGGCCGTATTCGTGGCTCTTTGCGTAGTCGAGCCCGATATAGCGGTTGACGAGGTGCCGTCCCTTGCCGATCAACTGGGTGAAGCCAATCAGTTCGTCGCCCAGAAAGTACAGCAGATAATGGCTCAAGCTGCGGGTGTTGGCGAAATACTCCGGCGTGAGCTTCTCGAACTTCAACTCGGCCTTTTGCCAGGTGTTCAGATACAGCGCATGCACTTTGGCGACGAGATGATCGGGCAGCCCCGCGCATTCTTCATAGCGCAGTGCGGCCGCTTTCTTCAGCTTGCGTTTGAGCAGGTTTCTGCGGTCGCTCTTCATGGCCTGGTAGTAGTCCGGGCCGATCGACAGCACCGGCACAGGCAGGCCTTTTGCCGCCACGAAGCCGCGCAGCGGCAAATCCTCGGCGAAACCTTTGTAAGCGAGCAGGCTCCCTTTCTGCGCAAGCGCCGTGCTGATGGCAGCGAGCGTTTCCTGCGAGACTTCACCCTGAATACGGCCGGCGTCCACGGTCGGATGCCCGATGCAGGCGAGCTTGAAGCGGATCCAGCTCAAGCTGTTCTTCAGCCAGCCGCTGGGAAGCAGCGTATTGAGCCGGAAATTCATCACGAAGTAGGGCGCCACGGTCACGAGCGTGCTGTCCCGGTACACGGCGAAATAGCCGAAGCTGAAGTCGTCCAGCCGGGCCGTCTGAAAGGCCTCGTAAAACGCCGCCCCCTCCGGCTCGTCGCGCAGAAATCCCTCCGGCGGCGTGGCCAGATCCTCGATGTGCAGCATGGGTTGCGGTCCCCTTTTTTCTGACTGTTCTATTGACTGCCGGATGTAGGGCACCGATTGTCGGCGATCTTCGCTTCGTTGTCGAATGGCCCGCGGCGCCCGTGCAGGCGGGCGAGGCATCGTCAACGCGGATCACAGTTGCGAATCGAGCAGGGCGGCCACGTGCTCCAGCAGCTTTTCGCGCAGCGGCCGGCGGCGCCAGTCGTCCAGTGTGATGCGCTTCGCGAGCGCAGCGTCGGCATCGAAAATGGCGGTCTGCTGGCGTGCGAAATCGCGGTCATAGATGTTGAGATTGGCTTCGTCGTTGAGCTTGAACGAGCGGCTGTCGAAGTTGGTCGAGCCGACCGACACCAGATAGTCGTCGACGACGATCAGCTTGCAGTGGAACATCGTCGGCTGATACTCGTACATCTGAACGCCCGCCGCGAGCAGATCGCCCCAGCATGCGCGCGACGCCTCGCGCACCGTGTGGGTGTCGATGTGCTTGCCGGGCGTGATGATGCGCACCGTCACGCCGCGCTTCGCCGCTTCGACAATGGCGTTGATCGTGAGTTTGTCCGGCACGAAGTACGCCGTCGACAAGTGGATGGTTCGCGTCGCGGCGGTGATCGCCATGAGGTACATCAGCTCCATGTCGTCGCTGCCGCCCGAAGGCGAACTGCTGAACATGTGCGCGAGGCCATTGCCCGCGGCGTCGATCGCCGGAAAATATTGCGGGCCGTGCAGCACATTGCCCGTGGACTTGACCCAGTTGTCCATGAAGACGGCCTGCATCTGCCCGACCGCCGGACCTTCCACGCGAAAGTGCGTATCGCGCCAGTGTTTTTCATCTTGCGCGCGGCCGGTCCATTCGTCGGCGATCCCCACGCCGCCCGTAAAGCCGATGCGCCCGTCGATCACGAGCAGCTTGCGGTGCGTGCGGTCGTTCATGCGGCCAAGACCGGTCCAGTGCGGCTTGTGATACAGCACGAGCTGGACGCCGGCCTCGCGCAGCATTTGCTGGTAGCGCTCGTCCATCTTCGAGGAGCCAACCCAGTCGAGCAGCACATGCACGGCAAGACCTGCACGCGCCTTGTCGGCCAGCGCGCTCGCGATGTCCTCGCCGATCGCCCCGGACCAGTAAATGAAGGTCTCGAAGGTGATGGTGTGCTGCGCCGAGCGCATGGCCTCCAGCATCGACGGAAAGATTGCGTCGCCGTTCACGAGCGCCTCGAAGCGATTGCCTCCCAGGACAGGTGGTCCGAGCAGCAGCCCCATCGAGCGGATGAACTGCGGACTGTCGCTGGCGTAGAGCCGTTCGATCTTGTGCTCGATCTTCTTCTCGCCGCTCGTGAGGTTCGCGATGACCAGGATGACGATGAGCGTCACCGCGACGGTCACGGCTATGAGGGCAATTGTCGACATGCGTGGGCCTCGCCTGGCGGATGGATCCATCGATGTCCCGGCGCCCGCCTGGGAACGATCCCATGCAGGTAGCACATTGCGTGCGCGAGTGGCCCCGGGCGATCAATCCGTGTCAGCGGCTGCGTCCATGTCGTCGAGATTCACCTGAAGTTTCATCAAGACGCGATGCGCGGCCTTGATCTCGCTGACCGTCACGCCCTCGGCCAGGCGGTTGACCCAGGGGGCCTGAAGACGCATGGCGGCTTCGAATGCCCGGCGGCCCTCGTCGGTCAGTACGACCAGCTGCGCGCGACGATGGTGTGGGTTTGTCTCGAAGCGCACCAGACCGTCGTTGGCAAGGTCGTTGACGATCCGTTGCACGTTCTGCCGATTGGCTCCCAGATCGCGGGCGATCCACGCCACCGGCTGTGGCCGCTCCGCAGCGCTGATGGCTCCCAGCATTTGCCAACGTGCGCTCGTGAGCCCGAGGCCCTCGACGAGGCGGTCCCCCGAGGTGAGCAGCTGGCTATTGAGCCGGAAGAGATCGAGCATGATGCTCGACAGGAGTTCGCCAGCCGGTGTTCTCGCAGGTTCATGCATATGTCACCTTATTTCTAAATTGACATCATCATGTCAATTTACTATAAATTGCCCATGACGGGTTGACATCATGCTTCCAGAACCAGGAGTGCACCATGCTGCAATTGCGACCGCTTGATCCGGCTTGTCCGATCGAGCATCAACTTGCCATTGACGCCGAGCCCGTTGTGCTCGTGAACGTCTTTACGCTCGATCTGGCCGATGAGGCGAAGTTTCTCGAGGTCTGGCACGACGACGCCGCATTCATGAAGCAGCAACCGGGCTTCATTTCGACGCAACTCCATCGCGCCCTCGGGGCGCATCCGGCCTATATGAATTACGCGGTCTGGGAATCGACCGCGCATTTTCGGGCGGCGTTCTCTCATCCGGGGTTCAGGTCGAGCCTGGCCGCTTATCCTTCTTCGGTGATCGCATCGCCACACATTTTTCAGAAGGTTGCCGTGCCTGGGATTTGCGCGAGTTAGGCACGGCTTTTACGCTTTTTTGTGAGGTTCAGCTCGATCAGGACCGCTTATTACTTGCCAGCCGATTCACTTGCATCGGGTTCGCTGGTGCGATGCTCGTCATTTGCGGCGCGGGTCGACAAACGGTTCTTGGCGATGGAGTCGCCATGCGGGGAGGCGGTCGGCGCCGGCATGCGCGCCATGGCCATAAACGGTGCCATCATGAGGAGGCCGGCAATGGCGAACGTGGCGTTGAGTCGGCTGAAGTACGTGATCACGCTTTTCTCCTTGATGGTGAAATAAAGGATGACTAATTAATCGATGGATTGACTGGAAGTTCGACAGAACCCCGGGAAGACGCGTTCCGAATCCAAAGCTTACGTGAAGTTTACATTCCGTAAGATTTGATGGCAAGCCACGCGTGAACATTTCGTGCGGCTTAACGCCTCACGAAATAGGGGTATGACCGCGGATGCAGAAGTTTCAGAGCGCGAGCACGCGAGCCTCGATGCGCGCGAGACGTTTGACGTGGCGCGGCGCCGGTACGAGATCGGCGCCGGAGAAGAGCACAGGGGCGCCATGTTGCGCGTCGAGCGGTTTGTCCCCGCATTCGTAAGCGATAACCACCTGCTCGCCTACGGGCGTGTTGAACAGTTCGTGCCAGGAGAACGTCACGAAGTAACCGTCGTGGCCGACCGCGAGAAAAACCATGCGCTTGAAGTCGCCGTCCACGTCGTTGCGCAGTTCCGCTTGACGGAGCAGATCCGTCAAGCGCACCCCGCGGTAGGGCGCGACAGTGCGGATGAAGCGCTGCGTGGTGTAGCAGCGCAGATCGAACGCCGGGCACGTCACGGCCGGATATTGCCGCAGCGCCTCGAGCGACAGGGACATCGGATGCACGAGGCTGCCCGTGAGTTGAAGCGGAGCGCCTGGCTCGACGGCATTGTCGATCGGGGCGGGGGCGGTCGCGATATCCATGTGTGAGTCTCCGGGCCGGTGTCGTTCGATATAACCTCGCGTATATTACGCTCGCGATCCACCGGAGTCAGCCTCGCGAGCAAGATGCCGGACATGCCATAGCGGTTATGGCCCCCGAAGCGGCGCTTTTGTATGCGCGAAATCAGGCCATGGCGGCGTCCCTGAGCCGGAATGCGGCGACGGTCTCGCGCAGCGCGTGCGCCTGCTCGGCCAGCGCATGCGCCGCCGCCGATGCTTCCTCCACGAGCGCCGCATTCTGCTGTGTGACTTCGTCCATTTGCGTGACGGCGATGTTCACCTGTTCGATGCCCGTCGACTGTTCGCGCGAGGCCGTCGAAATGTCCTGAACGGTGCCGGAAACCCGCTGCACGGCCTCGACGATCTCGTCGATGATCTGGCCGGCGTCGGCCACCTGCGACGATCCGCTTTCGACATGTTCCTTCGACTGCTCGATGAGCGTCTTGATCTCGCGCGCTGCGTTCGCGCTACGCTGCGCGAGCGTGCGGACTTCGCCCGCGACCACGGCGAAGCCGCGGCCTTGTTCACCCGCGCGCGCCGCTTCGACGGCTGCGTTGAGCGCAAGAATGTTGGTTTGAAACGCGATGCCGTCGATCAAGCCGATGATCTCGCCGACCTTGCTGGAGCTATGGGCGATGGACTGCATCGTGCCGACCACGCCGCGCATTACCGTGCCGCCGCGCGCCGCGGTTTGTGCCGCCGTGCCCGCGAGCGAGGTGGCCTCCTGCGCGTTCTGGGCGTTCATGCGCACGATCGACGTGAGCTCTTCCATGCTCGCAGCGGTTTCTTCGAGCGACGCGGCCTGCTCTTCGGTGCGCGAGGACAAATTCTGGTTGCCGGAGGCAATTTGCGCGCTCGCGGTCGCGACGCCTTCGGCATTGGCGCGGACTTCGCTCACTACGCGCGCGAGACTTGTCTGCATTTTCGCGAGCGCCGTGAGCAGTTCCGCGGTTTCGTCGTCGCCCCGCGCATGCAGATCGGTCGAAAGGTCACCGTTGGCGACCTCGCGGGCAAAGCCCACCGCGCGCCCCAGCGGGCGCGTGACCGTACGGCTGAACAGCACGCCGCCTGCCAGCGCGAGCACGAACGCGACCACCATGAGCACGGCGCTCACGACGGTGGCGTGCGCGGCTTGCACCGCGGCCTGTGCGGCCACCTGTGCGTTGGTGGCGGCAATGGTCTGCGCGGCGCGGTCGAGCAACTGGGCCGGCGCGCGATCGACACCGGCGACCACGGTATCGCCCGCAACGGGGTCGGCGCCCGCCGCCTTGAACGCCTCGAAGCCCTTGCGATACCCCTGGCCCATCGCCTCGTGCGCCGCGGCGAACTGTTCGACGAGGGCGCGCGCCTCACCATCGGGCAGCTTTGTTTCGAGCGCGGCGGCGAGATCGTTCACGGTGCGCTCCCGCTTCTGAAATGCGCTCCAGTACCGATCGAGTTTTTGCGGGTCCTTGCCGCGCAGGAGTGTGTCCTTCCACTCCTGCACTTGCAGCTTGAACTCGACGAGCGTGGCCGACACCATGCGCTCGTTCGCGGCGGCGTCCTGCACGGTGGTGCGATAGGTATCGATGGCCTGATTGAGCGTGTGGATGCCGTATAACGCCCCCGCCGACATGAGGGTGAGAGACGCGGCGAAAGCGAGGGGAATCTTGCGGCTGAGTTTCATAGGGGGCAGATGACTGAAAACGCAGGGCGCGTGGCGCGCCGACCCCCTTATTACGGCTTGCGCGGGACCTTCTTTAGTATTGGCGCATTACGTCGTCTTTCGTCATACGTAAGCCGTTGCCGACATCGTTTTCGAGCCGCGCCGGGACATTGCGATTGCTAAAAAAAGTCCGACTATTCGCGAGTCATTCTGAAAGCCTGTGCTGCTGTGCATCGCGGGGTTTTGCAACTTAATGTGGAATGCTTATTAAAGTGGCTGTCGCCGTTTGGCATCGTTTCCGTTCAGGCCCAGCATGTTGTAGAGCGTGTAACGCGCAATACCAGCGTATTCATGGAGCGCAATATCGGCGAGCACGAAGTTGTACGAAAGCGGCAGTGGCGACAGAACGGCGCGTAGATAGTCGGCACGCACCGGAATGGCGTCGACACCGAAGTGCGAAAAATAAAGCGTGCTCCGCTTCAGATGGATGGCCGACGACACCAGCAGTATTTCGTCCGGCTGGTATCGCTGCAGCAAGGCGCGGGTGAACTGGGCGTTTTGCCATGTGTTCATGCTGTCGGGCTCGCTGAGCACATCGGCGGACTTGACGCCGAGCCGAAGCAACGCGGCTCGATACACCGAAGCTTCCGACTCGCCGTTATGGCGCGGATCGCCGCCGCTCACGATGACCTTGCAGTCCGCGCCTGTCATTCGGCAATCACGATAGAGCGCGGCGGCTTCAACGATACGCGAGTACGAGAATATCCCCGGCTCGACGACCCCGGCACGGGGGATCTTTTGCGTGCCTGCGCCGAGCACGACGATGGCGTTTCGTTTGCTCCATTGCACCGTTGGATGCACCGCATAGGCCGATTGCAGGTTCGTCAGCAGCCACGCGGGAACGGGGCCGCAGCCGACAGCAAGAAACAGCGCGAACGCAGCGGCATACAGCGCGCGACTCGTGCGCCGCCATTCGAGCGCGGCGAAACAGGTGGCGATGGCAATGGCGACGAGAAGGACGACGAGCGTCATGCGAATCACCCGATATCGAAACGAAAATGAAAATTGGCGAGCACGATAGCCGCCGCGCGCCGCATCGCACAGAACAGCTCGAGCAAGCCATTTATTCCAGCCGGCTCTGGCAAATATGACTTTGCGCGGCTGGCTTGACTCACCCACAATACGCTTCTCGTTCGCCTGCTACGTGCGCCGCCCGACTAGAGATCTGCCTCCCCTTCAAACGCCTCGAAATGAAACTCGGCGAAAAGGGGAGGGGGCGCATCCATGGGGAACTCGGCAGCGGAGTCCGGGGCTGGCGTTGACGTTTCGTTCGATGCGACCGCGTCGCTCGCGAGGAAAACAATGCCGGTAATCACGCAGCCACCGAGGAGCCAGAATAGTTGATACCAGTAGAAGAACGGCATGCCGTCCCAGATGGGATCGATTCTGTCGTAGGTTGGAATCGCGATGAGGGCCAGCCACGGCATGTACAACAGGGAAAATCGGCGTCGCAGCGATCCTGGTTTGCCTTTCAATTGCGTAGCCCTTCGAAAGTTGCAATCGCCGCGTTAAGGAAATCGGCGATCTGGAAGGCATAACACGCGATCGATCAGGCTTATTCCTGATAAGAAGGATTGTGAATAATAATATGGGATCCGAAATAAATATCTGCTATGCGCGATGAGGCGCGCGGCGGTAAAGCACGCTTACGCGGGAACAACGGATACGCATAGGCGCACGGTTGATAGAATTGCGCAACGCGCAACCGCTCAATTCGAAGGAGCCAGTCTGAATGTCACCGTACACGGATACCGAACTTTTTCGCCTTCTCGCACATAGCTATCGCCGCCTGTTGGGCGTTGCGCTCGTGCCCGAAGGCATGAGCGACGCAGAAGGCGCGGCGTGGCTCTATGAGCGCGCGCCGTTCGGTTTGCTTGCGCACGGCACGCAGGAAGACCCCGTGTTCATGTATGGCAATCGTCGCGCACAGGCGATTTTCGGCTACGACTGGGACGAAATCACGGCGCTGCCTTCGCGTCTTTCGGCGCAGGCGCCCGAGCGCAGTGAGCGGCAGGCATTTCTCGATTCGGTGACGCGCGAAGGCTTCGTGAAAGACTATCGCGGCATCCGTATCACGAAGTCGGGGCAGCGCTTCTGGATCGAGCGCGCAACGGTCTGGCAACTGCTCGACGAAGCCGGCGTGCTGCATGGGCAGGCTGCGATGATTCCGCATGTTGCACCTTGCTGACACGCACACGCACACGCACACGCACACGCACACGCACACGCACACGCGCTAGCGAAGCCCGCGCTCATTGCGGGTTCAGCGGGCCGTTCTGCTTCGCTTGTGGCGCCCCCACCGCGTAGCCCGCGAGAAATACGTCGACCGCCCGGTTCACGACCTGCAGCAATTTCGCGCGCGAGGTTTTCACTTCATAGCCGAGCGTCGCGAGTTCGACCAGTTCCGCCTCGAGAAGCGCCAGCAGATGGTGCGCCGCGACGCCCGTGTCGCAAGGCCGGATCGCGCCCGACTCGATCGCACTCGCCAGAAAGTCGCGCACGTGCTTCAAGCCCTGTTTCGGTCCCGATTCGTACAAGATCCGGCCCACATTCGAGCGGTCGACCTCCTGATGGCACAGGCGGCGTATCGCGAGAAAAGAGGGCTGCAGCACGGCGCTCAGGTAGTGGAGCCCGAACGCGACGAGCGACTCGCCTAGCGGCAAATCGAGTGTCAGCTGACTGAAGGCATCGCGGATTTCGGTTCCGGCGCGGCTCGTCATTGTTTCAGCAAATAACGCCTCTTTCGACTCGAAATAGCTATAGAGCGTCGCCTTCGACGCGCCTGATCGCGCCGCGATTTGCGTCATCGACGCCTGCTCGAAGCCCTCGTCCCGGAACACCTCCAGCGCGGCTTCGATGATGGATTGGCGCTTTTCTTCCGTCTTCTTTCTCATGCAGTCTCCCTCCCTGACTCGCTCTCCTGGCTGGGACGCGAGCGTCCACTAAACACACCGGCCGGTCACGAATGGAAACATTCGTGACCGGGTAATGTAATTGACAGCCATCAATCGTTCTATTATAAACCATACCGTTCAGTTTAGTTATGTGATCGGGAACATGGGATTTAGGGTTGGAAGGTAATGCGCACTGAGGCCTCAGCATGCTGAGCCTCACGATTCCAACCGCTTAGTAGTGCGAGTCAATTCATTCGCGCCTGTCCATGTTCCAATGCGCGATTCGATGGGATATATGCCACAAAAGATTCATGCAAGAGATGGATGGAGCAGGAAAAGCCGCCGCTTGAGCGCCGCGCTTTTCTGCTCGACCGCAATTGTGATTGCAGGCTGTCAAGGTCACGACGCCGGGATGCCCGCTCACTCCGCAGGCCCTGCTGGCCAGAGCGTTGAAGTCGGCGTCAAGACGCTTGCGCCGCAACGCATCGTGATGACGGCCGAGCTTTCGGGCCGGCTTTCGGCGCTGAAGGTTTCGGATGTGCGCCCGCAAATTGGCGGCATCGTGCAGAAGCGCTTCTTCGTTGAAGGCTCGGACGTGAAGGCCGGCCAGGTGCTCTACCAGATCGATCCTGCGACCTACCAGGCGACCTACGACCAGGCGCGCGGCACGCTCGCCAAGGCCGAGGCCACGCTCGCTTCCGCGAAGACGAAGGCCGACCGCTACGCGCAACTCGTGAAGATCAACGCCGTGAGCGCACAGGACAACGACGATGCGATCGCGGCCGTGCGCGAGGATGAAGCCGACGTGATCGCGGACCGCGCGTCGCTCGAATCGGCACGGATCAATCTCGGCTACACGCGCATCACGGCGCCTATTTCAGGCCGTATCGGTGCTTCTTCGGTGACCGAAGGCGCGCTCGTCACCTCGGAGCAGACCACGGCGCTCGCCACCATTCAGGCGTACGACCAGATGTACCTCGATGTCACGCGTTCGAGCGCCGACTGGCTGCGCTTGCGCAAGGCATTTGCCTCGGGCCGCCTCAAGCGCTCAGGCGAGGGCGCGGCCGTGCAACTCGTGATGGAGGACGGCACGGCCTACGCGCACGCGGGCGTGCTGCAGTTCTCGGGCATCACCGTGGACGCGACAACGGGCTCGGTGACGTTGCGCATGGTCTTCCCGAACCCGGAGGGCGAACTGCTGCCCGGCATGTTCGTGCGGGCGCAGCTCGACGAGGGCGAGAGCACGAGCGCGCTGCTCGTACCGCAGCTCGCGGTCACGCGCGCTTCGGATGGCGGCGCGAGCGTGTGGGTCGTCGATGCAACCGGGCACGCAAAGCAGGTCGCAGTGCGCGCGGACAGCGCCTATGCGGACCAATGGATCGTCACGAGCGGCCTGAAGGACGGCGATCGCGTGATCGTGAGCGGGCTGCAAAAAGTGCAGGCCGGGGTGGCGGTACACGTGGCGGCGGATACGGCCGCGCCCGTTGCCGCCTCGGGTGTCTCGGTCACGTCCGCGGCGAATTCCCTGGCAAATTCGCCGGCAAAGTCGTAAGGAGGGCGCATGGCAGGCTTTTTCATCCAGCGCCCGATCCTCGCGTGGGTCATCGCGATCGTCATCATGTTGATCGGCGGTGCGGCGACCACCACGCTGCCAATCGAGCAGTATCCGACCATCGCGCCGCCTTCGGTTCAGGTTACGGCGACCTATCCGGGCGCCTCCGCCGACACGGTTGCGAAGACCGTCACCCAGGTGATCGAGCAGAAGCTCTCCGGCATCGACAACCTGCTGTATATGTCGTCGACGAGTAGCGGCGCGGGGCAGGCCACCATCAACCTGACGTTCAAGCCGGGCACCAACCCGGATATCGCGCAGGTGCAGGTGCAGAACAAGGTGACCCAGGCCACGGCCTCGCTGCCGGAAACGGTGCAGGAGCAGGGCGTACAGGTGGCGAAGGCGTCGAGCGACTTTCTGATGATCGTCGCGCTGTCGTCGCCGGGCGGCACGCTCAACTCGATCGATCTGGGCAACGTCATCGCCACGCAGATCGAGGACCCGCTCACGCAGATCAACGGCGTGGGCGACGTCACGCTGTTCGGCGCGCAGCACGCCATGCGCATCTGGCTCGATCCCGTGAAGATGCGCAGTTTCGGCGTGACCGCTTCCGATGTAACGACCGCCGTCACCAACCAGAACGTGCAGCTTTCCGTCGGCGAACTCGGCGGTGCGCCTGCTACGAACTCGCAGGCGATCAACGCGACGATCTCCGCGTCGAGCCTGATGACGACTGCCGACCAGTTCGGCGGCATTCTCCTGCGCGTGAATAGCGACGGCTCGAAGGTCCTGCTCAAGGACGTCGCGCGCGTCGAGGTGGGCGGCGACTCGTACGATACGTCGTCGCGGCTCGACGGCAAGCCGGCGGCCGCGCTGGCCGTGAAGCTGTCGACCGGCGCGAACGCCATGGCGGTCGCGAAGGCCGTGCGCGCCAAGCTCGTGGAACTGCAGCCGCAGTTGCCCAAGGACGTGGCCATTGCGTATCCGTACGACTCCACGCCGTTCGTGAAGATCTCGATCGAGGAGGTCATGAAGACGCTCTTCGAAGCGGTGATCCTCGTGTTCCTCGTGATGTACCTCTTCCTGCAGAACCTGCGCGCAACGCTGATTCCGACCATCGTCGTGCCGGTCGCGCTGCTCGGCACACTGGGCGTGATGTCGGCGATCGGCTTCTCGATCAACGTGCTTTCAATGTTCGCCATGGTGCTCGCGATCGGCTTGCTCGTGGACGACGCGATTGTCGTCGTGGAGAACGTCGAGCGGATCATGGCCGAGGAAAAGCTCGACGCGAAGACGGCAACGAAGAAGGCGATGAGCCAGATCACCGGCGCGCTCGTGGGCGTGACGACCGTGCTGACCGCCGTGTTCATCCCCATGGCGTTCTTCTCCGGCTCCACCGGGGCGATCTATCGCCAGTTTTCGGTCACGATCGTGTCGGCGATGGTGCTCTCGGTGCTGCTCGCCATGACGCTCACGCCCGCGCTGTGCGCGAGCTTGCTGAGCCCGTCGGCGCTCGAGCACGCGCAAAGCCGCGGTTTGCTCGGCGCGTTCAACCGCCTCTTCACGAAGAGCAATGCGCGCTACAGCGCCACGCTGGCGCGCGTGGTGGCGAAACCGGCGCGCTGGATGCTTGGCTACGCGCTCATTGCGGGCGTGGTCGGCATTCTGTACGTGACGCTGCCTTCGTCTTATCTGCCGGAAGAGGACCAGGGCTCGGTCATGGTGTCCATTTCAGCGCCGGTCGGCACGCCGGCTTCGAAGACGCTGAAGACCGTGGCGCAAGTCGAGCAGTATTTCCTCAAGCAGCCCGCGGTGACGCACGTGATGGCCGTGAACGGATTCAGCTTCAACGGGCAAGGGCAGAACAACGCGCTCGCATTCGTGCAGTTGAAGGACTGGAGCCAGCGGGGCTCGAACGATAGCGCACAAGCGGTGATCAGCCGCGCGAACGCCGCCTTTGCGAGCAATCGCGACGCGCAGATCTTCGTGATGAACGAGCCTGCGATTCATGGCCTCGGCACGCAAAGCGGCCTCGACTTCGAGATCGAAGACCGCGCGGGCCAGGGACACGACAAGCTGCTCAAAGCGCGCAACCAGTTCCTCGCGCTGGCTGCGAAGGATCCTTCGCTTGCGATGACGCGTCCGGCGGGCCTCGAAGATACGCCGCAGCTTTACGTCGATATCGACCGCGAGAAGGCGAGTGCGCTCGGGCTGTCGATCGCCGATGTCGACACGACGATTTCCACGGCGTTCGGCTCGGCGTACGTGAACAACTACATCGATACCGGGCGTATCCAGAAGGTCTACGTGCAGGCTGACGCGCCGTACCGCATGATGCCGGACGACATCGGGCAGTGGTACGTGCGCGCGGATTCGTCGTCGTCGTCGAGTACTTCGTCATCCTCAAGTTCGTCGTCGAGCTCATCTTCGAGTACGACATCGACGTCATCGACGACGACTTCGGGCTATGACGGCCAGATGGTGCCGTTCTCCGCGTTCGCCACCACGCGCTGGACGTTCGGGCCGCCGCAGATCGAACGCTACAACCGCGAACTGGCGATGCAAATGAGCGCCCAGCCGGCACCCGGTGTGAGCACGGGCCAGGCAATGGCCGCCGTCGAAAATCTCGCGAAGCAGCTGCCCACCGGTTTCGGTATCGAGTGGACGGGGCAGTCGTACCAGGAAGTGCTCGCGGGTTCCCAGGCCACCTACCTGTACGCCATTTCGCTGATCGTGGTGTTTCTCTGCCTCGCGGGGCTGTACGAAAGCTGGTCGGTGCCGCTCGCCGTCATTCTCGTGGTGCCGATCGGCGTGCTGGGCGCGCTGCTGGGCGCGCATATGCGCGGCCTGTCGAACGACGTGTATTTCAAGGTCGGTTTGCTGACGACAATCGGTCTGGCCACGAAGAACGCGATTCTGATCGTCGAATTCGCGAAGGACCTGCAGGCGCAGGGCCGCGGACTCGTCGAGGCCACGCTCGAAGCGGCGCATCAGCGATTGCGGCCGATTCTCATGACGTCGCTCGCCTTCGTGTTCGGCGTGCTGCCGCTCGTGATCAGCACCGGTGCGGGCTCGGCCGCGCGCCACGCGATCGGAACCGGCGTGGCCGGCGGCATGATCGCGGCGACTGCGCTCGCCATCTTCTTCGTGCCCGTGTTCTTCATTGTGGTGCGCAAGCTGTTCAAGGAACATGGCGAAGCCACGCCGGCCGCAAAGGATCATGAATGAAATTGAAGCTTTTATCGGTGCTCTGCGCGGCAGTATTGAGCGCGTGTTCTCTCGACCCGGTTTATCAGCGTCCCGCGGCGCCGGTCGCTACCGCGTGGCCAACGGGCGCCGCGTACGATGCGGGCGCATCGGCGGCTGCGGCGCCCGCATCATCTACGGCGCCGAACGCCGCTGACGTCGGCTGGCGCGACTACTTCAAGGACCCGAAACTGCAGGAGTTGATCGCGCTCGCGCTCGACCACAATCGCGACCTGCGCGTCGCGGCGCTGCAGGTGGCCGAGTACGAGGCGCAGTACCGCATCACGCGCGCGGAACTGGCGCCGACGATCGACGCCGGCGGCTCGGTCACGAATACGCGTACCGATGGCGCGGTGAGCCACTCGAATACCGTTTCGGTCGGCACGACGTCGTGGGAAATCGACTTCTTCGGGCGCATTCGAAGCCTGAAGCGCCAGGCGCTCGAAAACTATCTGTCGACGCAGGCCTCGCGCACGAGCACGCAGCTTTCGCTCGTGGCAGATGTTGCGACCGACTATCTGCAATTGCTCTCCGACGAGACCTTGCTGAAAGTCTCGACCGACACCGCCACGGCTAACCAGAGCACTTACGATCTCACGGTGAGCATGATGAAGATCGGCAGTGCGTCGCTTCAGGACGTGCGTGAGGCGCAAACGTCGCTTGCGAGCGCGCGTGCGAGCGTAGCCTCGTACACGCGCGCGGTCGCGCAGGACCGCAACAATCTGATCGCCGATATTGGCTGCCCGTTGCCGGATGACTTTGGCACGGGGCCCACGCTGCTGGATAGCGACGCCATGTTCGCCGACGTCGATGCGGGCATTCCGTCCGACTTGCTTGCGCGCCGGCCCGATATCATCGAGGCCGAGCATACGCTGAAGGCCGCGAACGCCAATATCGGCGCCGCGCGTGCGGCGTTCTTTCCCAAGATCGAGCTGACTGCGAGCGCCGGCACCGCCAGCACGAGCCTCTCGCAGCTGTTCAAGGCGAGCACGGGCGCATGGTCGTTCGCGCCGACGATCACGATGCCGATCTTCGATTACGGCAGCAACAAGGCGTCGCTCGACGTTGCGAAGATCGAGAAGGATATCGACGTAGCCGACTACGAAAAGGCGATCCAGACGGCGTTCAAGGAAGTATCGAACGCACTGGCGGGGCGCGCGACCTATGTCGATCAGGTCGCGGCGGACCGCGAGTACGTGAAGGCGGCGCAGGATTACTACGATCTCGCGCAGGCGCGCTACAAGGCCGGGACCGACAGCTTCCTGACCTTGCTGACCGCGCAACGCACGCTCTACACGGCGCAAGAGCAGCTGGTGACCGACGAGCTGGCGAAGCTGTCGAATCAGGTCACGCTGTACAAGGTGCTGGGCGGCGGCTGGTCAGCGACGAGCGTGCATGAGCAAGCCGCCGCAAGCAGCCAGGCGCGTTCCTGAAGCTTGCGAGGCAAAATGCGGTCACAGCACGCGACCCGCTAGAATTGCGATATTCGCCGCTGCCCTGAGCGCCATGCGCACGATGAGCACCGGCATTCGCGATTTCCTTGCCATTTCCCATTCAATCCACGCGTGAAGACCGCTACCCTCGAACAACTGCGTGACGGTCAACTCGCCGGCGCGCAACAGCTCAAGCTCGCCTGCGGGTTGACCGAATTTCCGCGCGAGATCTTCGATCTCGCCGACACCCTGGAGGTGCTCGACCTCTCGGGCAACGCGCTCACGTCGCTGCCGCACGACCTGGCGAGGCTGCGGCATCTGCGCATTCTGTTCGCCTCGAATAACCCGTTCACCGAGTTGCCGCCCGTACTTGGCGAGTGCGAGTTGCTGAGCATGGTCGGCTTCAAGGCGAACCGCATCCGCCGCGTTTCAGGCAGTGCGCTGCCGCCGCAATTGCGTTGGCTGATCCTGACCGATAACGAGGTCGACGCATTGCCACCCGAAATCGGCGAACGTCCGAATCTGCAGAAGCTGATGCTCGCCGGCAACCGGCTGCGCGCGCTGCCTGAAACGATGGCCGCTTGCAGCCGCCTCGAACTGCTGCGGATCGCGGCGAACCGGCTCGACGCCTTGCCCGACTGGCTGTTGCGCCTGCCGCGCCTCGCGTGGCTCGCCTACGCGGGCAATCCGCTCAATACCATGCGCGAGCAGGTGGCGCTCGCTGACTCACCGGTGCCCGATATCGACTGGCACACGCTCGCACTCGGACAAACGCTTGGCGAGGGTGCATCGGGCGTGACGCATCGCGCGACGCGTCTTCTGCGCGACGGGCATCCGGTGGAAGCGGTCGCCGTCAAGCTGTTCAAGGGCGCGGTGACTAGCGACGGTTTGCCGGAACTGGAAATGGCCGCGTGTCTGCAAGCAGGCTCGCACCCGAACCTCATTCCGGTGCTCGGCAAAGCCACGGGACATCCGCTGGGCGAGCATGGCCTCGTGATGGAGCTGATCCATCCGTCGTTCGGCAATCTCGCCGGGTCTCCGAGCCTCGACTCATGCACGCGCGACATCTACGCGCCCGATGTCCGGTTCGACAGGCCGGTGGCGTGGCAGATCGCGCGCGGCATTGCTTCGGCGGCGCGGCATTTGCATGGGCGCGGGATCATGCACGGCGATCTCTATGCGCACAACATCCTGCACGACGGTGCGGGGCACGTATTGCTCGGCGACTTCGGCGCGGCGTCGCTGCACGATATCGACGATCGCGCGCAGGCGCAGGCACTCGAACGTATCGAGGTGCGTGCGTTCGGCTGCCTGCTCGAAGAACTCGCGCAACGTTTGGCTGGCGAAGCGCATGAGCATGCCGCCGGGTTCGATGCGCTAATCGCCGACTGTTTCGCAGAGCAGGTCGAGATGCGGCCTTCGTTCGATGAGATTGTCGAGCGACTGTCTGCGTTGAGCGTTTAAGCGCAAGCAGTGAGCGCCCCAGCGGCGAACGGCGGGCCATTCACAATGACGATGGCCTGCCCGTAACTTTCATTCATGCGCTTTGCGGCGAGGACCGCCGTGGGCCTGTCCTTCCTGCCAATGCGGCAAGCGCGGTTCGAGGCAGTTCTTCAGTGGCCAGCGCCCACAGCGAATACGCAACGCCGCGCTGAAACAACAAGCTGACAGCAGTGCGAAGCTCGCCCCTGCCCAGCGCATACACGGACTCAGTTACGCCCATCGCGCCGTGCATCAGGACGCTGGCATGCCGGTAGCACCCCATCATGCAGGCATTACAGGGCTCCCGCTGATCGGGCAGGCGGTCCAGGTCGAAGACCGAGCCCATGGGCTCATGCCACGGCTCGCAACGCCAGACGTCGAGATTCCAGTCGATATAAAAATACTTGCTGCCGGCAATACACGGAATGAGTTGCTGTTCGCCGCGCACGAACCTCGCAACCTCGTTCAGCGCGGCGCTCGGGTCCATCACGCGAAAGTGCTTTTTGAGGCGCTCGATTGCACTCAATGCGTCGAGTAACTCGTCGCGGCTGAGGTCGACGAGCTTCGAATTTTCGTCGTACACGAGCGATGTGGAACCGAATGCGTCACGCCTTGGATAGGAAAACACCACGGAATCGAAACCCAGCCGTTCGAGCGTCTCGGGAAGCGATTCGTAATGAACCAGATGGCTTACCGTAACCGTCGCACAGACCGGAATGCCGAATGCATGGGCTTGAGCGATGCCCTCGCAGATGCGGCCTTCGAGGCCTGGCAGGCCGCGATTGTGCTCGTGCTCGCGCATGTCCGCGCTATCGATCGATATCAGGAGACGCTTGAGGCCCGCGGCAGCCAGTTGTTTGATGTGTCGAGGGAGGAACCAGCCGTTCGTAATCACGCCGCACTGGATGCCGGCTTGCGTGGCCGACGCTACGAGCGATTCGATTTGCGGGTGAACCAGCGGCTCACCGCCTTGCAGCGTCATGTAGCGAATCTTGCGTTTGCGCAGCATGGGCATGGCGCGCGCGAATGCGTCAGGATCGATATAGCGGCGCGGACCGGCTAACTTCTTCTCGCGCGAAAAGCCGCAGAAGTCGCATGCGGCGTTGCAGACGTTCGTAACCGACACGTCACAGACTGCGGGCAATGGATTACGCGGCTCAAGCACGCCGCTGCTTACATTTGGCAAACTGCGCCACTTGATGGTCCGCTCTGTCCTGTCCATGGTGTCCTCATGGTTTGCCGACTCAATGCGCACGAACCATCATAGGCTACGCTTGGCACACGTGCCGGATCGGCCGCGATATTTGTCCAGAAATGGATCGAACAAATCCTGTTTGACAGGCTAGTGTCAGGCGACTTCAATCCCCATACTTGAGGTGTCTCGCCGGGAAGCGAATGCCTGGCGAGTTTGTGAACGCAATGCACGGGTTGCAGGAGGAGGGTGAAATGGTTGACACCACAACCACCAAGCCGCGCGCGATCGGTTTCAATCACGTCGCGCTGGAAGTGGGCGATATCGAGCAAGCGCTGGCTTTCTATGGCCGCATCTTCGACTTTCAGTTGCGCGGCAAGAGCAAGACGATGGCCTTCATCGATCTCGGCGATCAATTCATCGCGTTGCAGGCGGGGCGCAAACAGCCCGCCGACGACGGCCGCCATATTGGCCTCGTTGTCGATGACAAGGAGGCGGCGCGCGCCGCCCTGAAGGCTGCGGGCGTCAAGCTGCTCGACGGTCCGTTTCTGGATTTTCGCGACCCTTGGGGCAATCGCATCGAGATCGTGGGCTATGACAATATCCAGTACACCAAAGCGCCGAACGTGTTGCGCGGCATGGGCCTCACGCACTTGACCAAGAACGAGAGCGCGAAAAAGGAACTGGCGGAAAAAGGGATGGCGGCGAGCTAGCCGCCAACGATGGCTGATGGCTCTACGGCAGCACTGCGGCTTTTGCTCAGTTCGGCAGTGGCTGCGGCTGTGGTTGCAATTGCGGTTGCGGTTGCGGCGGCAGCGCCGGCAACGGCTGCGGCGCCGTGATCGGTTCGAGCCCGCTGCGCATAATCGCGGGTGCTGCATCCGGCGAAGACAAAAAGCGGATCAGCGCCTCTGCGCCGGCCGGATTCTTTGCCGTGGCGGCGATGCCCCCGGAGTACACCACGTAACTCTGCAATTCCGCGGGCAAACTGCCGACCACCGTCACTCCCTTCACCGGCAACAGCTCCACGACCTGCTGCAAGCCGATCTCCGCGCCGCCGCTTGCAACGACAGTGGCGACTCGTTCGGCGGGCACCATGCGGCTCTTGCTTTTCACACGCCCTTCAATGCCCAGACGCGAAAACAGCTCGTTGGCGATATACGCGCCACTCGCGCTTTGCGGATAAACAATCGACTTCGCCTCAAGCAACGTGCGGCGCAAAGCGTCGACAGAACTGATGTCCGGTTTCGGCGCACCTTCACGCACCACCATGCCGATTGGCGAGCGCGCGAAGTCCACCCTGCTGCCGGGCACGACATTACCCGCGTGAATTTGATCGTCGAGCGCGTAGCTGACCACGATCAGCACGTCGGCCCATTCGCCACGCGCAAACCGCACGGGAATGGCAGTCAGGGCCGTGCCTGCCGCGGCCCCCCATACCGTGAGCAATGTATTGCCGGTCTCGTCCTCGAATAGCGGGCCGAGCTCGCGATACGCTGGCGCAAACCAGCCCGACATCATGACCTTCACCTGGTCCGCCAGACACACGTCGGGACCCAGTAACGCGAGCGCTATGCAAAACGCGAGTGTGCGAACGCGGTGAGTCATGACTGACCTGGCACGGATATACATCGCTCCCTATTTGTGAAGAAAGCGCATGAAGAAAACGTGTGACGAAAGTGAGTCGCGCTATGGCCGTTTTGCATCGTTTATACAACACGTTCGTTTGTGCACACACTGGTTTTCTTCGCCTCTGATAGTCTTTTCTCAGCGACGGTTCGGGCAGTTATCAAACTTGACGCGTGAAATCGAAGACAGGGGGGCTTATCCATGTTGCATTGGCTTTCAAACTTGATTGCCCACAATGCCGCAACGCCGGAGAAGCAGGCTCAACGCGCGCTGGGTGAATTGCGTATGGCGCTGTTCCAGGCTGAACAGCGGGTTCTCGATGCGCAATTGCAGGCCGAGTACTACCGCACGCGAATTGCGTTTTGCGAAGAGGTGCTGAAGACGGGCATCGAACAGGTGTCGGACCAGCGCAAAGGGCAACGTGAAGCGGTCACGCACGACCTGCGTCCGAACCTCAAGCTCACAACTTCGCAATAGTCGTCGATTGCCGGGGCAAATAATCGGCATGCCGAATGATTTGCTCAGCCGGGGCAGGGTTGACGACAAGCGGCAGATGCGCGCATGGCCGCGCGCATCGCGCTTTTCGGCAATTTTTCGGCAACTTTTCGGGAATCGGCAGGGTCAACGACGAACCGCTAGATACGCGGTAGATCGTCGATGGACTTTTCGACGTTGCCGTCCGGCACTTCCAGATCGATGCCATCGATCCCGTTGGGATGCGGCACCGGCTTGATCTTCGGCCCAAGAAAGCGCATGCCGCCGAGCGTAAATACCGAATACACCACGGCGCCCAAGCGGATGTCGTTCGTGATGGTCCCCACCTCGGAGATGGTGGGTGTCGAAAGCCAATCGTGCGTCTGGGGGTCGATTAGCGCCCAGCGCACATGGGTTACCCGGTCCGTTGAGGAACTGATGCGTACACCGTCGACACCATAGGTAGCCATAGCCGTCACCCTCGAGACGAGACTTCAATGGTAGTCCGTTCGCTGCCCGGGTGGTAGCGCGCCGTCGAGCGCCCTCACCACACCGCCTGGCTCGTGATCGCAAACTGCTTGAACTGCGCATCGACGCGCAACGGCTCACCACGCTCCGTTTTCTCGATGTGATCCACGAGCGGCAGCCCCACGCCTTCGAGCCAATCCGAGAGACCGAGATCGACGGGCGTATCGATACGCACGAACATGCCCGCGTTGGAGGCGAGCCAGTGGCTGATCAGCGCCTTGGCGCGGCAGGCGTCCGGCGAATCGGGGGCGATCACGGGGCCGATCACGTGGCCGTCGCCAAAGCGGCGAAAGAGTGCGAAGCCGATCAGTTCGCCGTCGCGGTCGAGCGCGATGCCGCTCGCCTGATCGAGCAGTTTGGGCAGCATATCGGAGCGATCGAGGCCGCTTGCGCGCGTGGCGAGCTCGACCAGGCGCGGCCGGTCGCTCGCGCCGATCGGGCGCAGCCGTTCGCCCGCGGGCAGGGAGACGAGCGGCGGCTGGAACGCCGCGCCCTGGTGCTGGTGAATGCGCCCAATGCGTGTAAAGCCGAGCCGCTCGACGAGCGGCCAGCCCGTGTCGCTCGCATGGAGCAGCAGCGTGCGCGAGGCGAGCGCCTGCATCCAGTGCTCGATCATGGCCCGCCCAATGCCGCGGCGCTGATGACTCGGCTTCACGATCAGCATGCCGAGCGTTGCCGCGTTAGGACCGAACAGCCAGGAGAAAGCCGTGCCGACGAGCGCGCCGCTTTCGTCCACGGCCACGATGCCTTCGCCGATGCGCGCGGCGAATCGCCAGTCTTCGGGGCGGTGCCGCCAGCGCACTGCTGTCGACAACGCATGCGCGGCGGCCAGATCGTCGGCCGTGAAGGCACGGTAGGTGATGACGCTGTTCGGGTTTGGGTCGGACACGCCGGCCTCCAGATTCTGTATACGCGTTCCGTGACTATCGCATTGCCCGCTGAGGCTGACTAGGACGATCTTCCTGTTCTGGGCGCGCGCCCGGCCTCGCCCGTGATGCAATGCAAAACGCGGGGTTGGACGGTCAATAACGCGTCGATTCTGCTGATTGCGCCTTTTTGTCGGCGAAATATGCGGCGGCAGTGGACCTACGATATTTCCCATCGAGACCAAGTCGAGGGAACCCAGTCATGGACCAGTTCGAGCCCGCCGCAGTGGCTGCCGCCGTGGCCGCAACAGCCGGCCATTTCATTGGCGGCGAGCGGGTCGTGGAGGGCGCGGAGCGCATCGGCGTTGCGCGGCCATCGGATGGCGTGGTCTATGCCTCGGTGCCGCTCGCCGATGCGCAACGGGTGGACCGCGCCGTCGAGAACGCCACGCGCGCATTTCGCGAGAGCGGCTGGGCGCGCATGGCGCCGCGCGAGCGCGCCCGGATCCTGCGCCGCTTCGCCGACCTGATCGCCGCCGACGCCGCCACGCTCGCGCCGCTCGAAGCGCTCGGCTCGACGCGCCCCGTGCGCGACGTGTGCGCCTGGGACGTGCCGTTCACGGCGGAAGGCATTCGCTTCTACGCCGAGTTCGCCGACAAGGTCGGCGGCGAGGTCGTGGCCACCGATCACGACCATCTGGGCATGACGATCGCCGAGCCCTACGGCGTGGTCGGCGCGATCGCACCGTGGAATTTCCCGCTCGTCATGGCGTCGTGGAAAATCGGCCCGGCGCTCGCAGCAGGCAATGCCGTGGTGCTCAAGCCCTCGGAAATGACGCCGTTCTCCGTGCTGCGTCTGGCCGAACTCGCGATCGAAGCGGGCATTCCGCCGGGCATTTTCAACGTTGTGCAAGGCGACGGCGCGACGACCGGCGACGCCCTCGTACGTCATCCGGGCGTCGCGAAGGTGACCTTCACCGGCTCGACGCGCGCGGGCGCCGCGATCATGGCGGCGTGCGCACAAAGCGGCACGAAGCCGGTCACGCTGGAACTGGGCGGCAAGAGCCCGCAACTCGTGTTTGCCGATGCACCGAGGCTCGACGAGGTCGCGCGCCGCATTGCCGGTGCGATTGCGGGCAACGCCGGGCAGGTGTGCGTGGCCGGTTCGCGGCTGCTGGTCGAGCGCGGCATTGCCGACGAACTCGTGTCGCGCATCGAGCAGGCCTTCGCAACGCTGCGCGCGGGCGCGACGTGGGCTGCGGGCACGACGCTGCCGCCCATCATTTCAGAGGCGCAGGCCGCGCGCATCGAAGCCATCGTCGAGCGCAGCGTGGCCGAAGGCGCCACGCTATATTGCGGCGGCCGCCGCGCCGACGCGCCTGTGCCGGGCGCGTTCTATCTGCCCACCATCCTCACCGGTGTGACCCCGCAAACGGAGGCGGTGCGCGCCGAGATCTTCGGCCCCGTGCTCACGGTGCAGACCTTCGACACGGAGGAAGAAGCGCTCGCGCTCGCCTCGCATCCCGAATACGGCCTCGCCGCCGGCGTGCACACCGCGGACCTCGGCCGCGCGCTGCGCCTCGTGCGCGCACTCGAGGCGGGCACCGTGTGGGTGAACCGCTACGGGCGCAGCAGCGATTTCATGATCCCGACGGGCGGCTACAAGCGCTCGGGCATGGGCAAGGATCTCGGCCGCCAGGGCTATGAGGCGCACCTGCGGTTCAAGAGCGTGCTGATCGATACGCGGAGCTGACGACATGCCGACTGCCACGCCGACGAATCATGCAGGAAAACGCACGGTCATGCGGCTATTACGCGCGAAATGGCGCCACCGCAGAATCTGCTGCGCCGGCCCCTGCAAACGCGTGGTTTATACCGTGCAGGCCCCACGATTCGACGCCAACCCCAAATTTTGCGCTGTTTAAATTTTCCACAGGGACGCACTTCTTCCTGTTTTCGCCACTGAGCCCCAAACGGGTTCATCACACGAAAGGATTGTCATCATGATCGATTTCGAGCCGAAGTACATCACGTTCGACTGCTACGGCACGCTGACGAAGTTCCGCATGGCCGACATGGCGCGCGAGATGTACGGCGACCGCCTCAAGGGCGCCGAACTCGAGAAGTTCGTCGCGTTCTTCGCCGGCTATCGCCGCGACGAGGTGCTCGGCGCATGGAAGCCGTACCGCGACGTGGTCGTCAATTCGGTGCGCCGTGCCTGCAAGCGCATGAACGTCGAGTTCATCGAATCCGAAGCCGAAAAGTTCTACACCGCCGTGCCGACCTGGGGCCCGCATCCGGACGTGCCGGAAGGCCTCTCGCGTCTCGCGAAGAAGTACAAGCTCGTGATTCTCTCGAACGCTTCGGACGACCAGATCCAGAGCAACGTCGACAAGCTCGGCGCGCCGTTCCACCGCGTGTTCACGGCGCAGCAGGCGCAGTCGTACAAGCCGCGCATGCAGGGCTTCGAGTACATGTTCGACCAGTTGAACTGCAACCCCGGCGACGTGCTGCACGTTTCGTCGAGCCTGCGCTACGACCTCATGACGGCGCACGACATGGGCATCAAGCACAAGGCGTTCGTGAAGCGCGGCCACGAGCCGGGCACGCCGTACTACGAGTACTACGAAGTCGAGACGATTGGCGAACTCGCTTCGCAACTGGGTCTGTGAGAGACGAGATAGCCGAGGCCGCCCGATGAAGCTCGACTCCTACTGGCTCGATACCGCCCCTGGCGGTCTGCTCGCAAGCGAGGGACCGGTGGAGGGCCGCGTGGACGTCGCCGTGGTCGGCGGCGGCTTCACGGGGCTATCCGCCGCGCTCGCGTTTGGCGGCCGCGGCGCGAGCGTCGCAGTGCTGGACGCGGGCCGCATGGGCGGCGGAGCATCAGGGCGCAACGGCGGCCAGTGCAACACGGGCGTGGCGCAGGACTATGCGGCGCTGCGCGCTCAACTGGGCGTCGAGCGCGCGCAGGGTTGCTACCGCGCCTATGCGGCTGCCGTCGATACGGTGGAGCGGCTGATCCGCGAAGAGGGCATCGAGTGTGACTACCTCGCATCGGGCAAGCTCAAGCTCGCGTCGAAGCCGCATCACCTCGAACACCTCGAACGCACGGCCGAACTGATTCGCCGCGAAGTCGATCCGGATGTCGAGATCATCGGCCGTGAGCAGATTCGCAGCGAGGTGGAGTCGGACAGCTTTTATGGCGGACTGCTGCACAAGCATGGCGGCCAGATGCACATGGGCCGCTTCGCAGTGGGTCTTGCGAACGCTGCGGTACGGCGCGGCGCGCGGCTCTACGAGCACGCTGCCGTGACGTCCATCGCGAAGGAGGGCGGCGGCTATCGCGTGGAGTCGTCACGCGGAACGTTGCGCGCGCAACAGGTCTTGATCGCGACGGGCCCTTCGCGGCACGGCCCGTTCGCGTGGTATCGGCGGCGTCTTGCACCGGTTGGCTCGTTCATCGTCGTGACGCAACCGCTGCCGCCCGGGCAACTCGCACGGCTGTTGCCGAACCGCCGCTCGTACACGACGAGCCGCCTCATGCACAACTACTTTCGCGTGACGCCGGACTCGCGCCTGCTGTTCGGCGGTCGGGCGCGCTTCACCGCATCCGAGCAACCCTCTGATGCAAAGAGCGGCCGCATCCTCCAGCGCAGTCTCGCGCAGCTCTTTCCGGCGCTCGCGAGCGTACGCATCGATTACTGCTGGGGCGGACTCGTCGATATCACTGCGGACCGCTTGCCGCGCGCGGGCCAGCACGACGGCGTGTGGTTCTCGATGGGCTACAGCGGGCACGGCACGCAGATGTCGACACACATGGGCCAGGTGATGGCCGAGGTGATGAGCGGCAATACATCGGCGAACCCGTGGCGCGATTTCGCTTGGCCCGCTATTCCGGGGCACACGGGCAAACCGTGGTTTTTGCCGCTCGTCGGCGCGTACTACCAGATCAAAGACGCTTTTTACTGACCCTGCTTTTCCACTGCCTTTTCCATAAAACACAGCCTCGATACGAGCTGCGGTCCCCCACATCAGACGCGGAGAAGTTTCATGAGCATCGACAAATCGCTTGAAGACATTGCACACCCCGGCGTGCGGCTCGAGGCATTGACGAAGCGCGGCGCCACGCGCCGCGACCTCCTTCGCGCCATGGTCGCGGGGGGCATGGTGTCGATGACGGGCGCGGGCCTGCTCACCGCGAGCGGCGCGGCGCTCGCGCAGGAAAAGCCGAAGCAGGGCGGCAAGATTCGCGTGGCGACGCAGTCGGCGTCCGCGTCCGATACGCTCGATCCCGCGAAGGAGTCGGTGTCCACCGACTATGTGCGCGCCTACATGGTGTACAACGGGCTGACCGAGTACGACTCGCATCTCGGCGCGCAAATGGCGCTCGCGCAGTCGCTCGAAACGAAGGACGCGACGGTGTGGGTCGTGAAGCTGCGCAGCGGCGTGCAGTTCCACGACGGCAAAACGCTCGCGCCCGCCGACGTGGTCTACTCGCTCATGCGCCACAAGGACCCCGCGGTGGCCTCGAAGGTCAAGACGCTCGCCGACCAGTTCCAGGACGTGAAGGCCACGGGCCCGAACGAAGTGACGATTACGCTCACGGGTGCGAACGCCGACCTGCCCGTGATCCTCGCCGACTCGCACTTCATGATCATCAAGGACGGTACGAACGACTTCAAGACGGCCGTGGGCACCGGTCCGTTCAAGCTCAAGGAGTTTTCGCCGGGCGTGCGCACGGTGGTCGTGCGCAACGAGCGCTACTGGAAGCCGGGCCTGCCGCATCTGGACGAGATCGAACTGGTCGGCATCGGCGACGAATCGGCGCGCGTGAACGCGCTGCTTTCGGGCGACGTGCAGCTCATCAATCAGGTGAGCCCGCGTTCGACCTCGCGCATCAAGGGCACGCCGGGCTTCGCGGTGAAGGAAACGAAGACGGGCCAGTACACAGACCTGATCATGCGCGACGAAGGCGGCATCACGGGCAACGCGGACTTCCGCCGCGGCATGATGCACCTGTTCGACCGCGAGCAGATCCGCAACGCCGTGTTCCTTGGCTACGGCGCGATCGGCAACGATCAGCCGATCGATCCGACCAACAAGTACTACTTCGCGGGCCTGCCGGAGCGCGCGTTCGATCCGCAGAAGGCGAAGTTCTATTTCCAGAAGGCGAAGCTCGGCAACACGCCGCTGCAGATCTATGCCTCACCGGCTGCGGACGGCTCCGTCGAAATGGCGATGCTGCTGCAGCAGGTCGCGCCGCAGGCGGGCCTGAACCTCCAGGTGGTGCGCACGCCGAGCGACGGCTACTGGTCGAACCACTGGATGAAGCACCCGCTGACCTTCGGCAACATCAACGCGCGCCCGAGCGCCGACGTGATCTTCACGCAGTTCTTCAAGTCGGACGCGCCGTGGAACGAGGCGAACTGGAAGGACCCGAAGTTCGACCAGATGCTGCTGGCGGCGCGCGGCGAGCCCGACGACGCCAAGCGCAAGAAGATCTACGGCGACATGCAGGTGCTCGTGCATAGCGACGGCGGCATCGGCATTCCGATGTTCCTGAGCTCGCTCGACGCGCATACGACGAAGCTCAAGGGCCTCGGCTCGATTCCGATTGCGGGCCTCATGGGCTTCAAGTTCGCCGAGAACGTCTGGCTCGAAGCGTAGTTCCCGATGTGATGGTTGCGGCCGGGCGCATGCCCGGCCACCGATTTCCCGCTTCATGATGCTCAGGGAGGCGACATCCGATGAAAGCTCACGCGCAACGTCTCATTGCCGCGCGTCTCGGTCTCGCGCTGCTCACGTTGCTGATCGTCTCGGCAATCGTGTTCGGCCTCACGGGCCTCTTGCCCGGCGACGCCGCGCAGCAGGCCCTCGGCCAGGCGGCCACGCCCGAGCAGGTGGCCGCGTTGCGTCACCAGTTCGGCCTCGATCAGCCCGCGCTCACGCGTTATGTCCACTGGCTTTTGCAGGCCGTGACCGGCAACTTCGGCACGTCGGTGTCGAACAACCAGCCGGTGAGCGAGCTGATCGCCACACGCCTGCCGAATTCGCTCGTGCTGGCCGGGCTCACCACGCTGGTTTCCGTGCCGCTCGCGCTCGCCATCGGCATCTTTTCCGCTGTGTTCCGCGGGTCGCTGCTCGATCGCGCACTGAACGTGCTCACGCTTTCCGCCGTGGCCGTGCCCGAGTTTCTCGTCGCCACCATCGCGGTGCTGATCTTCGCGGTGAAGCTGCGCTGGCTGCCTGCGCTCGCGTACCTCTCCGAGGTGGACTCGTTCGGCACGCTCCTGCGTATCTATGCGATGCCGGTCATGACGCTGTGCTGCGTGATCGTCGCGCAGATGGCGCGCATGACGCGCGCCGCCGTGCTCGACCAGCTCGGCGCGCCGTATGTGGAAATGGCCCGCCTGAAGGGCGCTTCACCTGCTCGCATCGTGCTGCGCCACGTGCTGCCGAACACGATCGGCCCGATCGCCAATGCGGTAGCGCTCAGCCTCTCGTATCTCTTTGGCGGCGTGGTGATCGTGGAGTCGATCTTCAACTATCCGGGCCTCGCGAGCCTGATGGTCGACGCCGTGACGAACCGCGATCTGCCGCTCGTGCAGGGCTGCGTGATGGTGTTCTGCGCCGCGTATCTGGTGCTCGTGCTGATCGCGGACCTGTGTCAAATCGTATCCAACCCGAGGCTGCGTCAACGATGAACCGACCCGCCACATCCCATGCCGCGACCGTGCTCTACGCGACCAGCGAGAGCGAGGAGCGCGCCGCCGAGGTTGCCAAGGACGTACAGAGCGATGTTCCCACGCCGCCGCGCTCGCCGCTGCGCCGTATCGTCGGGCGCCTCTCGGTGCTCGGCCTGATCGGACTTGCCATTGTCGTGTTCTGGCTCGGCGTGGCCTTCATCGGGCCGCTCGTCGCGCCGTACAAGGGCGGCGCCATCACGTCCACGGAGATCTTCGGCTCGTATAGCGCGGCGCATCTGCTCGGCACCGATTTCCTCGGCCGCGACATGCTGAGCCGCGTGCTCTACGGCACGCAGTACACCGTGGGCCTCGCGCTCGCCGCCACGCTGCTCGCAAGCGGCATCGGCACGTTCTTCGGACTGCTTGCGGCTGTCGCGCCGCGCTGGATCGACGAGGTGCTGAGCCGCCTGTTCGACGCGTTGATCTCCATTCCGAGCAAGGTGCTCGCGCTCGTCGTGATCGCGGCGTTCGGCTCGTCGGTGCCTATGCTCATCACCGTCGCGGCGCTCGCCTATATTCCGGGAGCGTTTCGCATCTCGCGCTCGCTCGCCGTGAACCTGATGACGCTCGAATACGTGCAGGTCGCCCGGGCGCGCGGAGAGGGGCTGTTCTATATCGCCCGCGTGGAGGTGCTGCCGAACATGATCCACCCCATGCTCGCCGACTTCGGCCTGCGCTTCGTGTTCATCGTGCTGCTGCTCTCGGGCCTCTCGTTCCTTGGCCTCGGCGTGCAGCCGCCGGACGCGGACTGGGGCTCGCTCGTGCGCGAGAACATTGGCGGCCTCGCGGAAGGCGCGCCCGCCGTGCTGATGCCGGCCGTCGCCATCGCGACGCTGACCGTCGGCGTGAACCTGCTGATCGACAGCCTGCGCCGTCACGGCGGCCGCGCGCATGGAGGCGGAAAATGAACATGATCGAAGTGACGGGCCTGCGCGTGGTCGCGGGCGCGGCGCCCGATCCGGTCGTCGAGATCGTCAAGGGCGTCGACTTCACGGTGAAAAAGGGCGAAGTGCTCGCGCTGATCGGCGAGTCGGGGTCGGGCAAGACCACCATCGCGCTCTCGCTGCTCGGCCATGCGCGCGAGGGCTGCGCCATCGCGGGCGGCAGCGTGAAGATTGGCGGCACGGATGTGCTCGCGCTCGACGAACGCGGCCGCCGCGCACTGCGCGCGCGCACCGTGGCTTATGTGGCGCAGAGCGCTTCGGCGGGCTTCAATCCGGCGCGCACGATCATGGATCAGGTGACCGAGCCCGCGCTGCTGCACAAGCTGATGTCGCCCGCGGCGGCGCGCGAGAAAGCGGTGAGCCTGTTCCGCGCGCTCGCGCTGCCTTCGCCGGAGACGATAGGCGCGCGCTATCCGCATCAGGTTTCCGGCGGCCAGTTGCAGCGGCTGATGGCGGCAATGGCGCTTATCACCGATCCCGCCGTGGTCGTGTTCGACGAACCCACCACGGCGCTCGACGTGACCACGCAGATCGAAGTGCTCGCGGCGTTCCGCAAGGTCGTGCGCGAGCTGGGTACGACGGCTGTGTACGTGTCGCACGATCTCGCAGTCGTCGCGCAGATGGCCGATCGTATCGTCGTCCTGAACAATGGCGCGGTGCGCGAGAACGGCACGACGCTCCAGGTGCTCGACGCTCCCGCCGACGACTACACGCGCGCGCTGCTGGCCGCGCGCCGTCACCCCGATCCCGGTCCGCCCGTCGCGCCGCCGCCTGCCGAGGTGCCGCTGCTCGAAGTTCGCAGCCTGATCGCGGGCTATGGCCGCGTCGATGCGAACGGCGTGCCGGCCGTGCGCGTGCTGGAGGACGTGAGCCTGCGCATTCCGCGTGGCAGTGCGCTCGGCGTGATCGGCGAATCGGGCTCGGGCAAGACGACGCTCGCGCGCGTGGTGGCGGGGCTCGTCGAGCGTGCGCGCGGCGAGGTGCTGCTCGACGGCGTGCCGCTGCCCGCCACGCTTTCGGCGCGCACGCCCGACCAGTACCGCCGGATCCAGATCGTGTTCCAGAACGCGGACACGGCGCTGAACCCGAGCCGCACGATCGCCGATATCCTCGCGCGGCCCATGTGCTTCTATCACGGTCTGCGCGGCGCTCGCGCGCAAAAGCGCATGCTCGAACTGCTGGACCTCGTGAAGCTGCCCGCGTCGATTGCGAAGCGCCAGCCGGGCGCGCTCTCGGGCGGCCAGAAGCAGCGCGTGAACCTCGCTCGCGCGCTTGCGGCGGAGCCCGCGCTCATTCTGTGCGACGAGGTGACCTCTGCGCTCGACACCGTGGTCGGTGCAGCGATTCTCGACTTGCTCGCCGAATTGCGGCGCGAGCTGGGCGTCTCGTACATGTTCATCAGCCACGATATTTCGACGGTGCGCGCGATTTGCGATGACGTCGTCGTGCTGTACGGCGGCCAGTGCGTGGAGGCGGGTCAGCGCGATGTGCTGGAAGCGCCGCCTTATCACCCGTACACGGGCCTGCTCGTCGATTCGGTCCCGGCCCTGCAGCCGGGCTGGCTCGATGCACGGCGCGCTGTAGCGGGCACAGCGCTCCCGCCGCTTGGCGCCTCGGCCGAAGTGCGCGAACTGTGCGCGTTCCGCGCGCGATGCCCGGTGCGCATCGACGGCGCCTGCAACGTCACGCCGCCCGCGATCAAGCGCTTGCCTGGCGGCGCACAGATTCTTTGCCATCACACGACGGCCGAACTGCAGCGGCTGCAGACCGCCCAGGCGGAACAGGTCGCGCAAGCCACGCAAGCCACAAAGAGGGCCGCCGCATGAGCGCACGCTTCGTGAGAGTGGCGGAAGCGGGCCGCCCGACCTTCGACATCGAAATCGACGGCCGCATGGCACAGGCCGCCGAGGGCGACACGCTGATGGTCGCGCTGCTCGCGACGCAGGACGCGCTGCGCGACTGCGAGTTCGACGACGGGCGGCGCGCCGGCTTCTGCCTGATGGGCGCGTGCCAGGACTGCTGGGTGTGGACCGCACAGGGCGAGCGGCTGCGCGCTTGCACGACGCCGGCGGCGCCGGGCATGTCGATCGTCACGCGCAATGCGCTTGCCGGGGAGGGCGTATGGCCGCGCGCTCAGAACTGAAGGTGGTCGTGATCGGCGCGGGGCCCGCTGGCGTGCGCGCGGCGCAAACATTGGTCGCGGCGGGGCTGCGCCCTGTCGTGGTGGACGAAGGGCGGCGCGATGGCGGGCAGATCTACCGCCGCCAGCCCGAAGGCTTCAAGCGCAGCTACGAAACGCTCTACGGCACCGAGGCCGCGCGCGCGGCGTCGCTGCACCGCGACTTCGACGCGCTGCGCCCGCAGATCGATTACCTGCCCGACACGCTAGTCTGGAACGTCGGGCCGAAGTCCGTGCACCTCGCAAGCGGTGCGCGCTACCACGAGCTGGCCTTCGACGCGTTGATCGTCTGCAGCGGCGCGACCGACCGGCTCATGCCGGTGCCGGGCTGGCATCTGGCGGGCGCCTATAGCCTGGGCGGCGCGCAGGTCGCGCTGAAGTCGCAGGGCTGCGCCATCGGCGCGCGCACCGTCATGATGGGCACGGGCCCGCTGCTTTACCTCGTCGCCGCGCAATACGTGAAAGCGGGCGCGACGGTGAGCGCGGTGCTCGATACGTCCACGACAGGCCAGCGCGTGCGCGCGTTGCCCGATCTGCTGCAAGTGCCCGCCACGTTGCGCAAGGGCATGGCGCTGCTGCGCACGCTGCGCCGCGCGGGCGTGCCGGTGCATCGCGGCGTCACGCCGCTCGCCATCGACGGCACGCCCGAGCACGGCGTGGGCGCCGTGCGCGTGAAGCTCGCAAACGGCAGCGAGCAGCGCGTGGCGTGCGACGCCGTCGCGCTCGGCTATCACCTGCGCTCCGAAACGCAAATCGCCGATCTCGCCGGTTGTGCGTTCGCGTTTGATGCGGCTGCGCGGCAATGGCTGCCCGAAGTCGATCAGGACGGCCGCAGCAGTGTGGCAGGCGTGTATCTCGCTGGGGACGGCGCGCGCGTGCGCGGCGCCGACGCGGCCGAGCGCGCGGGGCGTCTCGCTGCGCTTGCGGCCTCGCAGGATGCGGGCGTGGGCTCATCGAACGAAGCGCTTGCCGAGACAGCAAGACTGCGCGTTGAACTCGCGCGTTTCACGCGCTTCGCACAAGGCTTGCGCAAAGCCTTTCCGTGGCCCGCGCATTTCGCGGCGGCGCTGCCTGACGACACCGTAGTGTGCCGTTGCGAAGCCATCACGGCGGGCGAGTTGCGCCGCGTGGTGCGCGAGACGGGCGCAACCGAAGCCAATCGCGCGAAGGCCTTTTCGCGCGTGGGAATGGGGCGCTGCCAGGGGCGCTTTTGCGCGCACGCAGGGGCCGAAGTGATTGCCGCCGAGGCGCGCGTGCCGCTCGAAGCCGTGGGCCGCCTGCGCGGGCAAGCGCCGGTGAAGCCGCTCACGATGACGCTGAGCGCCGTAGAGAATGGCATCGACGAAACGCAGGCCATTGCCGCACAAACGCAGCACGGCGCGTGCTGCGCAAAGGAGTTCAGCGAATGACGGATCGCGCCGATGTGATCGTGATTGGAGGCGGCATCATCGGGACGTCCACGGCGTTCTTCCTGAGCCGCCGCAAGCGCTCAGTGATCCTGATCGAACGCGGGCTGACGGGCCAGCAGGCAAGCGGCGTGAATTTCGGCGGCGTGCGCCGCCAGGGCCGCGCGCTCTCGCAGCTCGCCATGTCCAATCGCGCGCTCGATATCTGGTACCGCGCGCAGTCGCTGCTTGGCGAAGATGTGGAGTTTTTGCCTTCTGGCCACACGCGCGTGTGCTACCACGCACACGACGCCGAGTACTTTCATCGCTACGCCGAGCAAGCGCGTGCATACGGGCTCGATCTCGAAGTGCTCGAAGGGGCGGCGATGTTCAAGCGCTTTCCGTTCCTTGGCCGCGAAGTGCTGGCCGCCTCCCTCTCGCCGCGTGACGGCCACGCCAATCCGCGTCTGGCTGCACCGGCCTTCGGCCGCGCTGCCGCGCGCCTGGGTGCGCAGCTCGTGGAGAACACCGAGATCGTGCGGGTCGAAAAGGAAGCAGGCGGCTTTCGCGTGGAGAGCGCAACAGGGCACGTGTGGCGCGCGCAGCAGCTGCTGATTTGCGCCGGTGCATGGGCGGGGGCGCTCTCCGAGCAGTTCGGCGAGCCGGTGCCGCTCGTTGCGCGCGGCCCGCAGATGGCCGTGACCGAGCCCGTGCCCTACCGCTTCACGCATTCGATGGGCGTCTACACGTCGGTCAAGGAAGAAAGCGTGTACTTCCGGCAGATTCCACGCGGCAACCTCGTGCTGGGCGGCGGCCCCGCGGGTCCCGCCGACACCGGCACGCGCCGCGCCGGCGTGCTGCCCGGCAACACCGTGCAGCAGATCGCGCAGTTTCGCCGGCTGGTGCCCGCGCTCGCGCCGCTGCACGTGATCCGCGTGTGGAGCGGCGTGGAAAGCTATCTGCCGGATTCGGAGCCCGTGATTGGCCCGAGTTCGACAACGGAGGGCCTTTTCTACGCATTCGGCTTCAGCGGCTCGGGCTTCCAGATCGGGCCCGGCGTGGGCGAAACGCTCGCGGAACTGCTCGACGCCGGCGCAACCGACATGCCGCTCGAACCGTTTTCGATTGCGCGCTTCGGGCGCAGTCCATTGGCGGCATCTGCGGTCGGCGCTCACACATCGACCGCGAGCGAGGCTTGATCATGCATAACGCGACAGTCACTCCGCTTCGCAACGCGCTGGCCTATATCGAAGCGAATTTCGACAAGGCGGTGAGTCTCGCCGAACTGGCCGAGGTGTCCGCGCTCAGCGTGTCGCGCTTCGCTACCGTGTTTCGTCAGCAGGTCGGCCTTTCGCCCTACAAGTACCTGTGCGAAGTGCGCGTGCGCCGCGCGCAGCACTTGCTGCTGGCGGGCGTGCCGGGCGCCGTGGTGGCGACCGAAGTCGGTTTCTTCGATCAGAGCCATCTGGCGCGCCATTTCAAGCGCTTTTGCGGCGTGACGCCCAGCGCCTTTCTACAGCAGGCGCGAGCGCTCGAAGCGGCTTGAGCGCTCGCCCGCGTCTCGCGTCACAAAATGACGTAGACCTTGCGCATCGTTTCGTCGACTTCCCACGTGCCTTCCGTGTTCGCCGCGAAGAACAGCGTATCGCCGCCGCGAAAATGCACGGTTGCCTCGCCGTCGGGCGTGAAGCGTCCGCTTCCGCTCAGGATGTGCATGACCTCCGCTTCTTTCACCGAGCGCCGGTAGGTGCCGCTGGTGCATTCGAAGAGCCCCGTATCGATAGATTCGGTGCCCGGAATCACTTTCTGCACGCCCGAAACGCGTATCGTCTGCGAGCCGGGTGCGCCCGCGGTGCCCCAGTCCTCCAGTGCCTGCACGTTGATGCTTTGCGTGATCTGCTGAACTTTCATCATTCGTTCGTTTGCCTAAATAAAAAAAGAAAGCGCATCAGCGCTTCTGATCGATGCGCTGCTCGATCTTGCCAAGCCGAACCACGGTCACGCCCGGGCGTAACTGGCGCAGCGAAGGCATCACGAGAATGCAGTCGTCGTAGGGCGTGACGACCGGCTCGCCGTTGGACCAGCCGATCACGGCGCCCGCCCTGGGGAACACTTCGAGGCCCGTGTACTCGCCCGCGAAACGAAAGTCCATGCTCTTCGCCACCACGGGCTCCGTCACGCGCACGACACGCATTTCCGGTGGCAGCGGCTGTAGCCAGCCCGCGGGCAGGTCCGCTTCGTCCACCACGCCCGAGAGCAGCAGAAAGCGCGCGGTGACATCGCGCGCCACGGTCACGGCGCTCGCTTCCCAATGCTGTCCGCACTCGATCAACAGCGCGTTCTTCGCGCTTGCAGCGTCGCCGAAGCCTTCGTAGTCGCGCATGCGGCGGCCTTCAGGGTGGCCTTCGTCGCAGATGACGGTGGCCGGCGCGCCAAGCCGCGCCGAGAGTTCGACGCCCTTCGTGAGCGGCCCCGCGACGATGAGCGGCCTGGACTTCTCGTGCATCGAATGCAGATCGAGCAGCAGATCGACGTCGTCGATCACGGGCCGCATCGCGCGGGCGCGGCGCAGTTCGCTCGAGTCGCGCGTGAGGTCGTCGAGTGCCTGCGCGGTCCATACGCGGTTGAAGTCCTGATCGACGAAACGCGCGGCGTCGGGGCACGCAGGATCGAAGCGGCCATAGGCCTCCACGTTCGCGAACGCGAGCGTGAGCTTGCCGTGTCGTGGCCGCAAGCGCGCGCGCAGCAACGCATCGACGACGATCGCGCCGCACACCTCGTTGCCGTGCGTGAGCGCGTTGATCATCACGTGCGGGCCGGGCACGCCCGAATCGAACGTATGCACATAGGGGATGCCGGTTTCGCTGCGCTCGTGCGCGGCGAGGTCAGGAAACGCAACTTCGATCGGATAGGTGCTCATGCAAGCCCTCCCTGGCAGAGGTATTTGAGGCAGAGATAATCGTCGAGCCCGTACTTCGAGCCCTCGCGGCCATAGCCCGATTCCTTCACGCCGCCAAAGGGCGCAGCTTCGCTGGCGAGCGCGCCTTCGTTGATGCCGACGATACCCGCTTCGAGCTGCCGCGCGACGCGGTCGATGCGGCGCACGTCCTGGCTGTAGAAGTACGAGGCGAGGCCATAGGGCGTGTCATTCGCGGCGTGGATGGCGTCGGCTTCATTCTCGAAGCGGAACAGCGGCACAACCGGGCCGAAGGTTTCTTCGCAGCTTAGCTGCATGTCGGGCGTGGCGTTTGCGAGCACCGTGGGCGCGTACCAGTTCGGGCCCAGTTCCGCGAGGCGCTTGCCGCCCGTGAGCACGCGGGCGCCGCGGCTCACGGCGTCGTCCACGTGGCGGGCGATCTTCTCGACCGCGCGCGCGTTGATCATCGGGCCGATCTGCGCGGCGGGGTCGGTCGCGGGCGCGACTTTCAAGGCGGCCACGCGCGTGGCGAGCTTGTCGGCGAAGCGCTCGAACACGCCCGACTGCACGTACACGCGATTCGGGCACACGCAGGTCTGCCCGCCGTTGCGGAATTTCGCGGCCATGAGGCCTTCCACAGCCGCATCGAGATCGGCGTCGTCGAACACGATGAACGGCGCGTTGCCGCCCAGTTCGAGCGAGAGCTTCTTGAGCGTGCCCGCCGATTCTTTCGCGAGATGCTTGCCCACGGGCGTCGAACCGGTGAAGGTGATCTTGCGCACGCGGCTGTCGGCGAGCCAGTCGGCCACAGCGCTCACGCCGCGCTCGCGCGAAGCGCAGATGAGGTTCAGCACGCCAGGCGGCACACCCGCCTCGTGCGCGAGCATCACGAGCGCGAGCGCGGTGAGCGGCGTGTCTTCGGCCGGTTTGCCGACCACTGTGCAGCCTGCTGCCAAGGCAGGGGCGATCTTGCGGGCGATCATCGCGAGCGGGAAGTTCCAGGGCGTGATTGCCGCGACCACGCCCACCGGTTCTTTCACTGCGCTCATGCGCTTGCCGCGCTGCTGCTGCGGGATGATGTCCCCGTAGATGCGCGTGGCCTCGTCGGCGAACCATGCAACATACGACGCGCCATACATGGCTTCGCCGCGCCCTTCGTGCAGCGGCTTGCCTTGCTCGAGCGAGATCAGTTGACCCAGCTCGTCGGCGTTCTCGACGATCAGCGCATGCCAGCGGCGCAGTATCGCGGCGCGTTGCGCGGGGAGCGTGTCGCGCCACGCGGGGAACGCGCGCGCGGCGGCGTCGGTGGCGGCGCGGGCGTCGCTCGCATCGCTGTCGGCGATCTCGGCGATCGTGTTGCCGGTCGCGGGATCGGTCACGGCGAAGCGCGTGCCGGAGGCGGCGGGCACCCATTGCCCGTCGATGAAGTTGTCGCTGCGAATCAGCGCGCTCAAGGGGTAACGCGTAGTCATATGCCGATTCCTTTCCGCCCATGCGGAAGTCGGTGGTTCGATGCGAGGCAATGAGCGCGCACGACCAGCGCGCCGAAACCGTGAGGTTTCAGCGCGAAGCGTGCGCGAGAAAATGGATGCGAGGCGAGAGAGCGCGAGGCGCGTGCCTCACGTCCGTTGCCCATGCTCAGGAATGCAGGTTCTGCGAAAACAGCGTTTCGAGCGGATAGTGCGTCTTGACGAACGCCGTCTTGATGATCACGTAGCTGAAGTACTTCTCGATGCCAATGTCGCGCTCCAGCAGCCCTTCGACAATGCTTTGATAGTGGCTCACGCTGCGCGCGACAAACTTCAGCAGATAGTCGTAGCCGCCGCTCGCAAGATGGCATTCGACCACCTCGTCCACTTCGCGTATGGCCTTCTCGAACTTGATGAAGTCCTCGCGGCGATGGTCGGCGAGCGTGACCTCGGTGAACACCATCTGCACGTCGCCGAGCTTTTCCAGCTGGATCTGCGCGCCGTAGCCGACGATGAACCCCGCCTTCTCCAGACGTTTCACGCGGATCAGGCAGGGGCTGGGCGACAGCCCGACTGCGTCGGCCAGTTCGACATTCGTGATGCGCCCCCGCTTCTGCAGTTGCGAGAGGATGCGCAGATCGATTCGGTCCAGCTTGCAGTCGTTGCTCATCGTGATGGGGGCGGCCCCGCATGTCGAAGTATCGAGTGATGTTATCACGCGGCGACACGGGCGCTGACCCCATTCTTTACCTTCAATGCAGCGTGCACTTCGGGCTGCGCGAGCACGTCGTCGAGCGTTTTTTCGAGGCGCTCGAACAGCAGGTCGAACTCGCTTTCGGTGTACGAAAGCGCGGGCGCGAAGCCGAGTATGCCGTCGCCGAACGCGCGGAATACGAGGCCGTTGCCGTACGCTGCGGCGGCGATGCGATCGGGCAGGCCGAGCGATGCGTCGAAGCGCTGCTTGCTCTCCTTGTCGGCCACGAGTTCGAGCGCGCCGAGCAAACCGCGGTGACGCGAGTCGCCCACGAGCGGGTGCGCGAGCAGCGCGTCGAGCCCGGCGGCAAAGCGCGGTGCGCGCGCCACGCCGTTCGCGAGCAGACCGCCTTCGTGATACAGGCGCATGACTTCTAGGCCGATGGCCGCGCTCACCGGGTGCGCCGAATACGTGTGGCCGTGGCCGACCACAGCGGCGCTGTCGCCATCGGCAATGCCTTGATAAATTGCGTCCGACATCAGCACAGCGCCCATCGGTGCGTAGCCTGCCGTGAGGCCCTTGGCCACGGTCATCAGATCCGGCTCGACGTCTTCGGCCTGGCACGCGAAGAGCGGGCCCGTGCGGCCAAAACCCGTAATCACTTCATCGGCGACGAACAGAATATCGAGCTTGCGGCACGCTTCGCGCATGGCTTTCAGCCAGCCTTCGGGCGGCACGATCACGCCGCCCGAACCCTGGATCGGCTCGCAGAAAAACGCGGCGACGTTTTCGGCGCCGAGTGCGGCGACCTTCGCTTCGAGCGCGGCGACCGAAGCGGCGACGAGCGCGGCGTCGTCCGCATGCTCGCTGCGATACGCATAAGGCGAGGGAATGTGATGCTGCGTGGCGAGCGGCAAGTCGAAGTTGCGATGAAACGCGGGCAATGCAGTGAGCCCCGCACCGACCGCCGACGAGCCGTGATAGCCGCGCTCCTGCGCGATGATGTGCTTCTTCGCGGGGCGGCCCGTAGCGTTGTAGTAGTGCGTGATGAAGCGCAGCGCAGAATCCACGGCATCGGAGCCGCCCAGCGTGAAGTACACATGCTGCAGCGAAGCGGGCGCGCGTTCGACGAGTTGCGCGGCCAGTTCGATGGCGGGCTCCGAGCCGAAGTGGAAGTAGCCGGTCGCGTAGGGCAGGCGCGCCATCTGGCGTGCAGCGGCTTCGACGATGCTTTGATGGCCGTAGCCCGTGTTGACGCACCAGAGGCCGGAGAACGCGTCGAGCAGTTCGTTGCCGTCGGCGTCGCGCAGGAACACGCCCTGGGCGGAGTCGAGCACGGTCACGCCGCGCGCTTCGTGTGCGCGGTAGTTCACGACGGGATGGATCAGATGTTTGCGGTCGGCTTCTATGAGCGAGAGAGTCTGCGAGCGATTCGGCATGGTTCGGTTCCCGGCTGAAAAGTCAGAGGAGTGCGGCGCTTGGGCCATTGATCAGGCGTTGATTGGCCGTTGATTCACCGTTCCATGCTACCGGGCCGATGCCGTTACACGCTTCGCCAAATAATTCGCGAAATAGCGAGTTTGTGGCGTTTTGATCGGGGGCCGCAGCATATTCTGCTGAGCCCTTTTAGCGCCAGTCGCTTCAGTAACCGCGCGTGCGGTCGATGAGGCCGAGCATCGGCAAGCCGTCGCGGTGGCGGCGGATGTTCTCGAGCACGACATCGACGGCTGTTTCGGGGCGCGTGGCGCTGGCGATATGCGGCGTGAGGCGCACGCGCGGATGCGTCCAGAACGGATGCTCCGGCGGCAGCGGTTCGGGGTCCACGACATCGAGAATCGCATTGTGCAGGTGGCCGCTATCGAGCGCGTCGAGCAGCGCCCGCTGGTCGAGCTGCGGCCCGCGCCCGACGTTGATGAACGACGCGCCCTGCGGCAGCCTGGCGAAGAGCGTGGCGTCGAGCAGCCCGCGCGTGGCTTCGGTGAGCGGCAGCAGGCAGATGAGGATATCGGTGCGCGCAAGGAAGGCGTCGAGCGCTTCGGCGCCCGCATAGCACGCAACGCCTGGCAAGGTGCGCGGCGAGCGGCTCCAGCCTGCGCAGTCAAAGCCGAAGAGGCGCAGGCGTTCGAGCACCGCACTGCCCAGCATGCCGAGCCCCAGCACGCCAACGCGCCGAGACGCCGCGGCGCGCACCGGCCGGGCGCGCCATACGCGCTGTTGCTGTTGCAAGGCGTAGTCGAACAGATCGCGGTGGATGGTCAGGACCGCCTGCGTCACATACTCGACCATCCCTTCGACGATGCCCGGCTCGATCATCCGCACCACGGCGACATGGTCGGGCACGCCTGAGAGATCGAACTGGTCGATGCCTGCGCCCACGGAGAAAATCACTTCGAGATTGGGCAGCGTGCGCGCGGGATTCTCGGGCGGCTGCCACGCCGCGAGATAACGCACGTCGGCGGGGTCGCCGGTATCGGGCCACAGGCGGAACGGGATGTCGGGAGCCTTGTGCGCGAAGAGTTGCGCCCATTGCTTGCCGCGCTCGGGGTCGGCTTTGTAGAGGAGCGTCATGGGGCGGTCCTCGCAGTCAGCCGAGCGCTTGATTGACGATGGCGAATTGCAGCACGGACGGGTCGCGTACGGGCGCGCCGTTGCGCGCCATCTTCACGACGGAGTCGACGCGCGCGAGCCCGATCGATTCGAGCCACGGGCCGAGGCCTTGTTCATCGGGCGTATCGAGTCGCGTGAAGGCGCCTGCGTTGGCGGCCAGGCGGTTGGCGATCAACGCTTTGGCTCGCTGCAGGTGCAATCCATCGTCGGCGGCGACGGCCACCGGACCGATCGCATGACCACGCCCGAATGGACGCAACAGCGCGAAGCCGAGCACCGTGTCGCCACGCACGAGCGCCACGCCCTCGGACACGTCGAGCAGCGGCGGCACGAGCGCGCCGCGGTCGAGCCCGCTCGCGCGCGACGCGAGTTCGATCAAGCGCGGCGTATCGCCCGGTTCGAGCGGGCGCACGCGCTCGCCCGGCGGCGGCTCGACAAGGGGCGCCGCGAAGCTGTCACCCTGATGCTGATGCAGCAGGCCGATCTTCTCGAAGCCGAGCTTTTCGTAGAGCGGCTGGCCTGCCTGCGTGGCGTGCAGCACGGTCATGCGCGGGCCGAGCGCTTCGAGCAGGCGCTCCATGAGCATGCGGCCGATGCCGCGGCCCTGCTGGTCGGCCGAGACGATCACGAGACCGAGCGTCGCGCCATGCTCGCCCCATGGCCAGCACAGCGCCGTGCCGACCACGGTCTTGCCTTCGCGAACCACGAAACCGTGCCCGGCCGCGGCGGCGAAACGCCAGTCGTCGCTGCGATGCGGCCAACGGAATTGCAGGGAAAGCGCGTGGGCGCCCTCGATATCGGATTCGGTGAAAGTCTCGCAAACGAGAGTCGAGGAGGCGGGCTGGCCGGACACGGAGGGCTCCTTGATCGAAGTTCGATAGGTCAACTTCGACTTTGACAGGATGCGCGCCACGGGAATAGGACGATCCTGCTGTACGGCCGATCGAATTCGCCGACGAGTCCGCTCCTCAGTCCGCTTCTCAGTCCTCTTTCAGGTTCACCAATCAAGGTCCGCTGCTGCGGGCCGTACGCACCGTCAAGTGGTTGGACACCGAGGTCACGCCGCTTACCGACCCAGCCGCGTCGCCGGCCCGCGCGATCTGTACCTCATGCGGTACCGACCCCGTCAACGAGACGACGCCGTGATGCGCCGTGACGTGGATGTTGGCGAAATTCAGTCCCGTCGTGCGCGTGAAGGCGCGGCGGACGTCACGCACCAGCGCACTGTCCGAGCGGCCCGATGGCGCGGGGGCACCTTCTTGAGCGGAGGTTTCGCCGGGCGCGCTCGCGGCCGTTTGCGCGTACGCATAACCCGCGCAACTCGCGATGGCCGCGAAGACCAGCGTGCGGACGATTTGGCATTGACTGTTAGTTTTCATCCTTCTTCCCTTTGCCAGGTTTCCCAGGTTTCCCGACAGCCGCCAACGGATCGAATACAAGCGGCGGATCAGTACGTTGTAGGTGAAATCTCTGGCGAGGAGAAGAAGGCTGCCAGGAGGCCGCCGGCGACCGATGACGCATGCGTGGACGGCGCCTCCTTTGCTGCGCTTACTTTCCTTGAAGGAGCAGACCGAGCGGCGCGAGCGGGCCCACCGGCAGCAGATCGAATGCGAGGATATCGGCCTCGACGAGCGGCAGCGTGTCCAGCGTGGCCTTCACTTCGTCCACCGAGCCCGAGCTCATGAGAAACACCACGCCGGGCTTGTCCTGGCGGAACCAGTACTGCTCGATCTTGCCGTCCAGGTAGAGCTTGAGCGTGGCCGGCACTTCGTGCGGCATGATCTCGTCGCGCTGCGCCGGGGTGAGTTCCTTGACGATCGATCCAATGGCGAGAACCTTCATGACAACCTCCGTGTTCAATGTTTGTTGCGACTTGCAACGCGATTGAGTGTATCGTTGGGGTCTCGTCGGCTGTACTGTCACAAACGACAACTTTAGAGGCATTTACGCCATGCGCATTTCTGTCCTGGCTCTCGACGGCGTGTTCGATACCGGGCTTTCCGTCACGCTCGACGCGTTCTCGGCCGCAAACAAGCTTTCGGCGGCGGCCATGGGCGGCGTGCCGCGTTTCGACGTCACGCTCGTGGGGGTGAGAAAGCGCGTGCGTTCGGCTCACGGCCTGGTCGTGCCGGTGCAGGCGGTCGCGCAGGACATGAAGCCGGACTGGGTGATCGTGCCGGCACTGGTGACGCTGTCGCCACAAGAACTGATGCAGTCGTTCGAGCGCCCGGACGTTCAGCACGGCATCGGGCGCTTGCTCGAATGGCAAGCGGAAGGCGTGCGGGTCGGCGCTTCGTGCGTCGGGACCTTCATCCTCGCGGAGGCGGGGCTGCTCGATTACCGCGAAGCCACGACCAACTGGGCGCTCGCGCCGTTCTTCCGGCAGCGCTATCCGCATGTGCAACTCAATGAATCGCGCATGCTCGTGCCTTCGGATATCGGCGTGACCGCCGGCGCGGCCATGGGGCATCTCGATCTTGCGCTCTGGCTGATCCGGTCTGCGAGCCCGGAACTGGCATCGCTCGTTTCGCGCTATCTGCTGGCCGACATCCGCTCTTCGCAGGCGCCGTACATCATCCCGAATCATCTGGCGCAAGCCGATCCGCTCATTCAGCGCTTCGAGCAATGGGCGAGGAACAATCTCAGGACGGGATTTTCGCTGCAGGACGCCGCGAAGGCGCTGGCAACCAGCTCGCGCTCCTTGCAGCGGCGCTGCCAGGACGTGCTCGGCAAGTCGCCGCTCGCGTACTTTCAGGACTTGCGGGTCGAGCATGCGCAGTCGCTGCTGCGCAGCGGCAAGCTCGACCTGGAGAGAATTGCCGCCGAAGTCGGTTACGGCGACGGCGCGACGCTGCGCAGCCTGTTGCGGCAGCGGTTGGGAAGAGGGGTGCGGGAGCTGCGCGCCGACTTGTTGTAACTGTGCGGCTTTTCTACGGCGCGAGGCCAAGCACCGTGAGATGCATCTCGCGACGCTCGCCAAAGCCCAGCGCGCGATAGATCGCAATCGCGCCGTGATTCGACGTGAGCACGTGCAGAAAGGGGGTTTCGCCGCGCGCACAGATCGACGCCACCAGCAGCTTCATCAGGCCCGTCGCGAGCCCTTGTCCCCTGAACGCCGCGTCCACGCACACAGCACTGATTTCGGTGTGCCCTTCGACCTTCATGCGCTCGCCTGCCATGGCGACGAGCTTGCCCGCTTTGCGCACGCCAACGTAGCCGCCAAATTCGATGGTGCGCGGACCGAACGGGCCGGGCTGCGTTGCAGCGGCCAGCGCGAGCATCTCCGGCACATCACGCTCCGTTAGCCGGACATGCTCCTGCGTGGGCGCATGGGGTTCGCCTTGCCAGACCATTTGCAGCAGCGTGGCATGCCTGATCAGCGCGAAGCCGGCGGGCGGGTGCACGGCATCCAGCGTGGTCAGGGCAACGGGGGCGTGTTCTTCGATGAGTCCTCGCAACGCGTCGAACGATTCGGGCGTGGTGTCCATCAACGCCGCAAAGGGCGCAATGGCGGGCGCATACCGCAGTGCGCCATCGTTCCCGACGGCAAGATGGCGCTGGCGGCCGGTTAGCGCGTGCCACACGGTATTGTCCAGCGCGGGCGTGCTGCCCGTGGATTTCGTTGCCAGCACATCGAGCATGATTCGCGCTTCCTTGGAGAAGGTGGAGGGTTTGCGACGATAGTCTAGTTGCGGCGCGTTCGGCGGACCACAGCCGAACGCGCCAACTTTGGCGTCAATCGCGCCAATGCCTTTCGTCACGCACCCTTTGCCAGCGCATCGAGCACGGTGTCGAGGTCGACCTGCCCGCGGACGATTTCGTGGGCGGGCTTCTCGAAGCAGATCCAGCCCTCGTTGAAGCCGTCCAGCATGCGCATACGCGGTTCCGGATGTTTCATGCCCTGCGAGATAAAACGCGATTGCCATTCCCGCCGGTTCACCGCCACCGCACGCACGGGCCTGCCGAGCACGCGGGCAAACGCGCAAGCTATGTCGTGCGCGCTCACGCGGCGCGGTCCTTCCAGTTCGATCACGCGTGTGCCGCTCCACGTTTGCTGGAGCAGTTCGGCGGCGATACGGCCAACGTCTGCGGTTGCGACCATCGGCACGGCCTGGTCGAGCGGTTGCAGGTAGCTCTCGATCACGCCGTCGTCGCGTGCGGACGCGACATCCCACGCGGCGTTTTCCATGAACCAGCCGGGCCGCAGAAAGGTCACGGGCAGAGGCAGTGCGGCCAGCGCCTGCTCCATCAAGGAGAGTTGCGAGAGCAGATTGCTCTCTCGCGCCTGCGCGCCGATCGTCGACAGACAAACGACTTTCCCGGGCTGCGCGTGGCGGATCGCGGCGCACACGGCGTCGATGACCGCACGGGATTCGGGAAAGCCAGGCGAGGGATCGAACTGTGGCGGCAGCAGGATGAACACGGCCTGCGCGCCGCTGAAGGCAGCGGTAAGCGCTGCGGCGTCTTCCATGCTTGCCGTGGCCAGTTCGCATCCTTGTGCCTGCCACGACGCGGCGCGCGCGGCGTCGCGCACGACTGCCCGAACCGGTTGCCCCGAGGCAAGCAGCGTACGTGCGAGCGCACCGCCCACTTTTCCGGTAATGCCTGTAATTGCGTACACTTGAAACCCTCCGAATGCATCGACGAGATTGTCGAAAAGCCCGAACGCGATGGCGGACATGCGCTGCCTGATCCCGTTTCGGTGAGACGCATTCTGGACGCACGGCGACCGAAGCTAAATGCCGCGCAGGGCACGAGATCAGTGACTCGGGCGCATGAATCGGATTGCCGATCCCTCATCGCCACGGGCTGCCACGGGCCGCCGAACTGGCTGCGATTGAACGACGACATTGAGAACGACACTCGAGAACATTTCCGGCGCGATCAGCGTGTTTGCCGCCGTTGTAGACGCCGGGACGTTCGCCGCCGCGGCAGACGTGCTCGGCATGTCGCCGCCCGGCGTGAGCCGCGCAATTGCGCGGCTGGAAAAGCGCCTCGATATCCGGCTCTTCAATCGCACGACGCGATCGATCTCGCTCACCGAAGGCGGCCGCCGTTTTTACGAGCAGGTCGTCCCGCATCTCGCGGGGCTCGAGGAGGCGGCGATTGCGGCATCGGGCAACGCGTCGGCGGTGCGGGGCAGGCTTCGGGTCAACCTGGACCCGGTGTGCTATCGCGCGATTCTCGGCACGCAGCTCGACCGGTTCATGGACGCCCACCCCGAACTCGAGATCGAACTCATCGCGAGAGATAGCCTTGGCGACCTGGTGGCGGAGGGTTTCGATGTCGCGATGCGCTTCGGCAAGCCGAGATCGTCCACGCTAGTCGCACGCAAGCTGCTCGATACCGCCGTGGTGACGGTTGCGGCTCCAGCCTACCTCTCGCGCCGGGGAAGGCCGCTGCGTCCCGAAGATCTTGAAGGCACCGCTCACCGGTGCCTCGAATTCCGCGACCCCGAGACAGGCAAGCCCTATCCCTGGGAGTTTCATCGCAAGCGCAAGCATGTCGTGGTGGCGACGCATGGGCGGCTGACCGTAAACGATCCGGGCGCATTGCTCAATGCGTGTCTGGCCGGTTCCGGCATTGCGCAAATGCTTCTTCTCGGCGCCGAACCGCTAATTGCCGATGGCAGGCTGGTGAATCTCTTCCCCGACTGGCCTGACGAACGCTTTCCGCTTTACGTCTACTATCCCTCGCGCCAATACACGCCCGCAAAGACGCGCGCATTCATCGACTTCACCGTCGACTGGGCCGCGGCGCATTGATTGCGGATACCTTGCAGCGGCATGCGTTGCGGTCAGATCGTGAGCACGAGTTGCCGCGGCCGACTCTCTCGCGTCAACGGTAGCGCGGCTGCCTCGCGAGTCATTACGGCAGGCTGGAGATGCGATACGGCTTAGTGCTTGTGCGGAAACGAGAACGTCGCACGCGCGCTGCCGTTGCCGGCGACGTTCACGCGCTGTGTCCTCGTGACGTCGTTATAGGTGGCAGTGACCGTATAGCGTCCGCTCGGCAGCCGCACGAGCATGTACGGACCGTGCGAACGCGTGTCGAGCACGGTCGCGCCGCCGGCACCCGTGATCTTCACATCCACGTCGGCGACGTAGCTCGAACCGGGGCCGGTAAACAGCAGCGAGAGCGGCCACTGGCTGCGCGCGTGCCGCAGCGCCGTGGACTCGTCGCGGCCAACTCCGCCGGACACGAATGAGATGTCGCCTTGCTGCTCCGTTTGCGGCATGCCCGTTTGCGCGAGTGCGCCGCTTGCCAGGGTGAATGCACATGCCGCGACGAGCAGGGTCGAAGCGATTCGGGGAGCCTTGCGTTGCCTTTGCATCGTGGTCACTCCTTACGGGGATGTCGATTTCGCGCGCAGCGGCGCAAGCGCCGCCGCTTGTGCAGGCCTCGTAACAGATTAGCTTTTTTCGGCCCGCGTCGCGCATTGCGCGCTGGGGTCACGGGGGGTTGCTCGGTATTTGCGAACGTCATGCCATTCACATCGAATGGCGGTTTACCGTTGTGTTCGCAACAATCGCATTACTCGAATATTACGTTTTGCTGTCAATTTCGTACCTTTCATGCGTGTTAGTTAGCGCCAGCCGGGAAAATACTGAGATAAAAGCCCGTAAGGCGACTCAATAGTTTTTGTATGATTATTTGGAGTTTTGCTACATCAACCGGCGGGGTCCACGCGCAAGCACGCAAGCAAACGTTTGCGCGCAATGGCCACGCCAGTTTCCCCCGCAGGAAGTTCGTCGGCGTCTGACGCGGACGGCCGCTCTGCCAGACCTGTTCACCGCTCTGATCAGTACTCCATAACGTATTAGAAATCCCGGAGAGACATATGAGGATCACCCGTTGGCCCACCGCCACCGTACTGGTTGCGATGGCCGCTACCGCCTATGCCGGCGACAGCAGCAACGACGTACCTTATCCATTGCCAATGCCGTTGATGGCCGTCCCTCAGAACCTCGGTGCGCACGTACGCGCGGACTTGCTGCTCAAGCGCATGACGCAGGACGAGAAGCTGCAGTTCATCCATTCCGAGTATCAAATGAGCGCCGTGCCCGGCGGCGGCGCGGGCTATATCCAGGGTGTGCCGCGTCTGGGCATTCCCGACCTGAACATGGTTGATTCCGCAACGGGCTCGGGCAGCACGAGCCAGAAGAGCACGACCTTTCCCGCGACGATCGCGCTCGCGGCAAGCTGGGACCCGTATCTCGCGCGCGACTTCGGCGCGCGCATAGCCGACCAGTTGCGCGAGCAAGGATTCGGCATGGGTCTGGGCGGCGGCACGAACCTCGCGCGCGAACCGCGCGGCGGGCGCCTCTTCGAGTATCTCGGCGAAGACCCCGTGCTGGCGGGCGAAATGCTCGCGGCGCGCACCATCGGCACACAGGGCCAGCAGGTGATCGCCACGATCAAGCACTACGTCGGCAACGAACAGGAAACGGGCCGGCAGGGCGGCAACAGCCAGATCGACGAGCGCACGCTGCGCGAACTCTATCTGCTGCCGTTCGAGATCGCCGCGAAGGAAGGGCGGCCTGGCAGCGTGATGTGCAGCTATAACCGCCTGAACGGCACTTACGCATGTGAGAACACGCATGTGCTGACCGACGTGCTGAAGAAGGATTGGGGTTTCCAGGGCCAGGTGCAGTCGGACTGGGGCGCGACGCATAGTACGGCACCGGCGATCAACGCGGGCCTCGACGAGGAAGAGGACGTAGGCCCCACGGTCTACCTCACGCCCGATCTGGTCAAGCAGGCGATCGCCTCGAAGGCAGTCTCGCAGGACCGCCTGGACGACATGGTGCGACGCAAGCTCTACGTGATGATCAGCACCGGCGTGCTGGACCATCCGGCTCAGGGAGGCGCTACGATCGACTTCGCGAAGTACAACGCGTTCACGCAGGCCGCAGAAGAGCAATCCATCGTTCTCCTGAAGAACGACAACAGCCAGCTGCCGCTTTCGGCGCCGAGCCTGCACAAGATCGCGGTGATCGGCGCGCATGCCGATACGGCCGTGCTGAGCGGTGGTGGCTCGGGCAACACACGCGATCCGGTGACGGGCAACTTCTCGGGCTGCGGCGGGCTCACGTTCGCTTCGTCCACGGGCTGCGGATGGTGGACCAACCCGTGGCTCAAGCTCAATACGCCGATCACGCAGGCGATCCAGCAACTCGCGCCTTCGGCGCAGGTGAGCTTTGCGGGCAACACGGACCAGACGCAGCCGTTCCGCGCCTATACGCAGCAGGAAATCACCCAGGCCGCTACGCTCGCAAGCCAGTCCGATGTGGCGATCGTCGTCGTGGCGCAGCCTGCGGGTGAGGACTTCGGCGACCTGCAAAGCCTGAGTCTCGCGAATCCGTCGAACCAGGATCAGCTGGTCGAGGCCGTTGCCAAGGCTAACCCGCGCACGATCGTGATCATCGAGAGCGGCAATCCGGTGCTGATGCCGTGGAAGGACCAGGTCGCGGCAATCGTCGAGGCATGGTATCCGGGCGAGGGCGGCGGCAAAGCGATTGCGAACGTGCTGTTCGGCCAGGTGAACCCTTCGGGCAAGCTGCCGGTCACGTTCCCGGCGCGCGATCAGGACACGCCAACGTGGGGAACGAACGGCGCCTTCGCGACCGATCCCGTGTACGCAGAAAAGCTGGACATGGGCTATCGCTGGTATGACGCGAACAACATCACGCCGCTTTACGAGTTCGGTTATGGCCTGTCGTATACGCACTTCAGCTATTCGGGCTTGACGGTGAAGCAGGGCCCGGGACATACGCTCACGGCGTCGTTCACGGTGCGCAACGATGGCCGCGTGGCCGGTGCGGAAACGGCGCAGGTGTATCTGGGCGTGAGCTATGCCGGCGAGCCGCCGCATCGTCTGGTGGGTTTCCAGAAGGTGTTCCTGAAGCCGGGCCAGTCGCAGCCGGTGCGCGTGACGATTACCGAACGCGCACAGAGCGTTTGGGACACGACGCGTAACGACTGGGCCTACGTGTCCGGCAGCGCGGTGTATGTGGGTGCGTCTTCGCGCGATATCCGCCTGCAGAGCCGGTAATCAGGAGGGCAAATGGAGGCTGCGTTGCCAGCCTCCATGCTTGAATATGTGAGAGCGCACGGCTCGCGAACGTTTGCGAGCCGATTCAGAATTAAATTCGCAAGTCTTTCCTTATCTATCATTCGCGTGCGCAAGCATGCAAACGCAAATTCCCGCCAACGCAATTGATTTCCGCGGGTAATCCCCATTCATTCTGAATAGGGAAACGGGATAAACTGACCCACCCGTCCGTGGGCCTTCCTCCGTTTGCGCGTTTTCCAGACTCACACCATTACGCTTCACTGTGACTCTGTCTCGTAGTGCCGCGCGCACGCGACGCATGGAAGCTGAACCAAAAAGAATACTAAATCAGCCATGAGACTGATCACACGCGCAGTGAACTGGCTTACCAAAGGCAACCGCCGTGGCCGAATCGTTGCGGTGCTCGTCCCTGCGTGGGTGAGCGCCGTGGCGGCGGCCGTGCTTGCCCAGCACTCCCGCGCTGCAATCGCGTGGCTCGTGATCGTGCTCGCGTGCACCACGGTGCTGCTGCTGCGCGTCTTCCAGCGCCTTGCCGCCCATTTGCGTTTGAGCGAAGAGCGTCTGAGCCTCGGGTTCGAAGGCATCAATGCCGGACTATGGGACTGGGACCTTGTCAGCGACCGTGCCTACTATTCCCGCTATCTGTATCAGCAACTCGGCTATGGCGACGGCGCCCTCCCCATGGACACGCGCGCGTTCAACGCGCTCGTGCATCCGGCGGATCTGCTTCGCTTACGCGAGACCATCGTCAATCACCTGAAGCATGACAGCCTCTACGACGTCGAGTACAGGCTGCGAATGGCCGATGGTCAATACCTGTGGTGCCGGGGGCGCGGCAAGGCCATACGCGATGAGAGCGGGCGCGCGACGCGTATCGTCGGTTGCCTCTTCGATATCTCCGGGCTTAAGCGCGCGGAGGCGGCAGCCGCAAAGGAAAAGAGCCTTACCGAAGCGACGCTCGCTTCGATCGACGACGGTGTGATCCGCTTGGACAACGCGGCGAGCGTGACCTATTGCAACGCCGCCGCCGAGCGCATGCTCGGACGTCCCTCGCGCGACATCTACCGAAAGCCGCTGTTCGACGTTTGTGATCTCTACGACGAGCGCTCCGGCAATATCGTCACCGCTCAGTATCTGCACAACCGCGCAGCAGTGGCTGACGACGCGCAGCGCAGACTTTCGGTGACGCGCCCGGACGGCTCGCTCTTGCCCGTGGCGTGCTCCGTGGCGACGATCCGCGACGACGAAGAGGAAATGCTGGGCACGGTCATGGTGCTTCGTGACGCCAGCACGGAGCGCCAGCATGCTGCCGAACTCGAATATCAAGCTACGCACGATCATTTGACCGGTCTGCTGAACCGCCGCGAATTCGAGCGCCGGCTATCGGGCTTGCTCGAGAATGCCGGGGCACGCCCGCACGCGGTGATGTTCCTCGATCTCGATCAGTTCAAGGTCGTCAACGATACATGTGGCCACGCGGCCGGCGATGAATTGATTCGCAGCGTGGGCGGCGCGTTGCAGCAACAACTGCGAACTGCGCATATCCTCGCGCGCCTGGGCGGCGATGAATTCGGCGTCGTGCTGCCGGAGTGCTGCATCGACGACGCCCTGCGGGTCGCGGAGGATCTGCGGGAGGCCGTGACGGTCATTCGCCTGCCATGGGACCAGCGCTTGCTGACGACTGGCGTGAGCATTGGCGTCGTGGACGTAGACGCCACGCAGACTTCGACGTGGGACGTCATGAAGGCGGCCGATGTCGCCTGTTATATGGCCAAGGAAAAAGGCCGCAACCGCGTGCATCGGTATTGCCTCGAAGATCAGCTCCAGTCGACCACCCACATGCAGATGGAGTGGGTGGCACGCGTAAAAGCGGCGCTCGAGCACGACCAGTTCCGCCTGTACGCGCAACAGATCAAGTCGCTCAAAGAGGGGCCTGCCGGCGAGGAAGTGCACGTCGAGCTGCTGCTACGCATGGTCGACGAATCGGGCGGCGTGATTGCCCCCGCGTACTTCATCGGGGCGGCCGAGCGCTTCAACTTGATGCCCCTGGTCGACCGATGGGTGATCGGCCGTGCTTTCGAAGCCATCGCGGCGGGCCATCTTGCGGCAAACGTCTGGTCGATCAACCTTTCCGGCGCGTCGCTCGGCGACGACGACTTGCTCGCGTATATCGTGCAGCAGCAGCAACGCTGCGGGATCCGCTTCGAAAGCGTGTGCTTCGAGATCACGGAAACCGCCGTGATCACCAATCTATCGAAAGCGATTGCTCTCATGGAGAGCCTGCGCGCGCTGGGTTGCCGCTTCGCGCTCGACGATTTCGGTTCCGGCATGTCCTCGTTCACTTACTTGAAGCGCTTGCCGGTGGACTACCTGAAGATCGACGGCAGCTTCGTGCGCGGCATTGCCAGCAGCGACCTCGACCGGACCATCGTCCAGTCGATTCATCAGGTGGCCCACGCCGCGGGCAAGGCGACCATCGCCGAGTTTGTGGAAAGCGAGGCGATCATCGGGCGCCTCAGCGGGATTGGCATCGACTATGCGCAGGGGTTTTGTGTCGGGTTGCCCCAGCCGCTTCCCGAAAGCGTGGTCGAGAGCGTCAGCGCTTAAGCATGGCGGTCGTCAAGGCGATGCGACGCTAAATAGTCGGCGTAGCGACCCCTAAAAATAATTTTTAGAAAGTCGCTTGACGATATCCCAAATGACCCGCATAATTCGCCTCCTTCGCTGATCGCTGCGAACGAAAACGAAGCGATTAAGACGAATTGCTCTTTAAAAATTTACAGCCGATAAGTGTGGGCGCTTGATGCGGTGGCGGCCTGAATCTGTTCTTCGGAGCGGAGTCA